>CAJXWJ010000065.1 GCA_913062925.1 uncultured Pseudorhodobacter sp.
AAACGCGAAGACGAGCAGGCCTTTGCCGAGCTGAACGCCGCCAATCCGATCTTTGTCGAGGATGCGGCGCGCAGTTTCTGTGCGGCCTTGCAATCCGATCCCCGCATTGGCGATTTTCGGGTTGTGGCCAGCCATCAAGAAAGCCTGCACAGCCATGATGCGGTCTCGGTGCTGACGGTTGGCGAAACCTTTGCGGCGACCTCATTGGACCCCAAACTTTTCGCCAGCCTTTATCACGTCGGCTAAAGGATCAGGGCGGGGTTATCCCCGCCCGATCAAGGCTTTAATCCCAGCAAGACACCAGCACCGTCATGCCCATGCCTGCGGCAGACAAAGCGTCAGGCGTGGCAATCTCGGACATATCGCTCATCTGCGCTGAAATCCCTGCCGCCAGCAGGGCTTGGGCAATCGCTGGGGCTTGCACGGCAAAGGCCACGCCTTCGGGCAAGACCTTGGCCCCGGTTTTCACCCCCGCCAAAACCATGCCAATCACCGACCCTGTCGCATCCAGCACCGGCCCGCCCGCATCGCCGGGCAGCAAGGGCAGGCTTAGACGCGCGACACCCGCCTCGCCATTCAGCCCCACGGTTTCGGCCAAACTGCCCAGCGTCAGAACGGGTGCTGGCAGCTTGCCTTCATAGGAATAACCCGCGACGGAAATCTGCGCGCCCGCGCGGGATGGGCCCGCTTGCAGGTGGGCAAAGACCTCGGGGGCTAGGGCCTGTTTGGGGCGCAGGATCGCCAAGCCCGAACTTGCATCTTGCGCCAGAACCGCGGCCTCGGTGTCGGTGTCAATCGTCACCCGCCCGCATTGCGCCACGGCTTCAATCGTTGTCACGACATCGCCCTTGGCGTCGACATAAAAGCCCGAGCGTGACAGCTTGGGCATCTTTACCTCTAGCCCCGACAGCAGCCCTGCGCGCGCGGTGTCGTCCAGTGGCACAAGGCCCGGGTCCAGCGCCTTGGCGCCGGTCGAGGCAAAGCTGGCCTGCATCAGCGGCAAAATCCGCGCCATCCGCGCCGCATCTGCTGGCTTCCACACCACCAGATAGCCCTTGACCGCGCCGTCTTTCAGCTCGGCATAGGCATAGCTTTCCACGCTATCCGAGGCAGCGTTGATGCTGAAGCTGCGCTCGCCTCTGCTGCGCGCGCCGTCTGCTGGCACCACTTCCAGCGTTTGCAAGATATCATAAAGCCCGAACAGCGTCGCTTTATCGCCGGGTTCCGAGATGAGGATCACCCGCAGATCAGATCCATTTTTGGCGCTGAAATGCACGAAGGGCGGTTCGTAGTGGTCAAATTGCAGCATCGCCATTGGCAGGGTCATAGCGACACCTGCCTCGGCTTCGGCCATATATTCAAAGCCAAAGCCCGCCAGCTCGGCCTGATGATCGCCGCTGAGGCGGCCGCGTTGCAGCGTCGAGAGAACGCCTGTTGGCTCGAGCCCCGCATTTTGCTGCCAAGCCGCAATCGCGCCACGCGTCCCTGCTCCAAAAGAGCCGTCGATCTTGCCCGCATAAAACCCGTACCAGGCCAGCGCCTGTTGCAGTTCTTTGCGATCATCGCGCGACAGCGCGGCCTCGGTTGCCTGCGCTTGGGCCAAGGTCTCGACATCGATTTCGATTTCGACCTCGGGTGCGGGCGCGGCCACTACATTGGCTTCGGCCTCGGGGGCTGCCATGGCTTGCGGCGCGGTTTCTAGGAGGACGCTGGCCTGACCCACTGGCCAGAACTGCTGCTGATGGCGGCTGCCGTCGGTGATGAAACTGTCACGCGGGATCAGGCCTTGCCGTCTGAACTCTGACAGCTTGCCCGCCGCCTCTGCTGGAGCATAAGGGCCCAAGGTCACGGCATACCATCCCGCCGCAATCTGAAATCCAGCAACGTCAGGCACCGCGCCCGCATAGGCCTGCGCCCGATCTTGCGCGGCGCGCAGCGTCGGCAAAGCCTCGACTTGCAGCCAAGCTTGCTGCTGGGCAAGGGCTGGCATAAGGCCGCCAAAAAGGGTCAAAAACACCAGGATCAAAACTCGAAATATCATAAATACGTCCATCTTTTTCTTTGCGCCGCAGCCACTTTGACGCAAACCTAACCAAAGCCACAGAAAGTTGCACCCGCTTTTGTCTGCAATCAGCTGCGCCGCATTGACCCTTGGCTCTGTCTTGCCTATGGAAAGGCTGCATTTCAAGAGGTCTGGCATGGCGCACGCATCCAAAGCACCACAAAGCTTTCAGGAAATTATCCTGCGGTTGCAAAACTATTGGGCCGATAAGGGCTGCGCGATTTTGCAGCCCTATGACATGGAGGTCGGGGCAGGCACCTTCCACCCCGCGACCACGCTGCGCAGCTTGGGCTCCAAGCCATGGGCTGCGGCCTATGTGCAACCCTCGCGCCGCCCCACTGATGGCCGCTACGGTGAAAACCCCAACCGTTTGCAGCATTACTACCAGTATCAGGTTATCATCAAACCTTCGCCACCCGATATGCAAGACCTCTACTTGGGCTCGCTGGCCGCGATTGGCATCGACGCCAGCCTGCATGACATCCGCTTTGTCGAAGATGACTGGGAAAGCCCAACGCTGGGCGCTTGGGGCTTGGGCTGGGAGGTTTGGTGCGACGGCATGGAAGTGTCGCAGTTCACCTATTTCCAACAAGTTGGCGGCCATGATTGCCATCCGGTTTCGGGCGAGCTGACCTATGGGCTGGAACGCCTTGCGATGTATGTGCTTGGCGTTGATCATGTGATGGACATGCCCTTCAACAACCCACAGTCGCCAATCGCGCTGACTTACGGCGATATTTTCCGCCAGACCGAAGAAGAATATTCGCGCCACAACTTTGACGGTGCTGATACCGCGCAGCTGTTGCGCCATTTCGAGGATGCCGAGGCCGAGTGCCAGCGCCTGCTGGATTTCCCGCCGCTTGATCCAAAGACCGGCAAAACCATCATCATGGCGCATCCGGCCTATGACCAAACCATCAAGGCCAGCCATCTGTTCAACCTGCTTGACGCGCGCGGCGTTATTTCTGTTACCGAACGCCAAGCCTATATCGGCCGTGTGCGTGCATTGGCCAAGAAATGCGCCGATGCCTTCCGGCTGACCGAAGCGGGCCGCGATGCCGAGGTGGCCCAGTGAATGGCAAACTTGTCGCGGGGTTTATCGTGATCGTCGGGGCCGTCGCGGGCGTTGCGATGTATTACCTGCAAGAATACGCCTATTACACCAAGGCGGTGTTCAAGCCGGGGGCCGAAATCGCCTTGACCCTGATCAGCTCGGGCCAGCCCGAAGCCATCTTGGCCGAAGGTGTCGAAGGCATCGACGCCGACAGCTCGCCGCTGCGGTTTCGCGCTTGTTTCCACACGCCGCTGACCCAAGCCATGCTAAGCGAGACCTATCAGGCCTATCAAGGCGCTGTGCCGCTGATCGCGCCCTCGTGGTTTGACTGCTTTGATGCCGCCAAAATCGGCGCCGCGCTGGAAAATGGCGAAGCCCTCGCCTTTCTGTCGCAATCCAACATCGCCCCTTCTGTTGACCGCGTTGTCGCCGTCTTTCCCGATGGCCGCGCCTATGCATGGCACCAAATTCACCCCGGAGCCGAGGTTCAATAAATGTCCGACCTGCTGATCGAACTCTTCTCCGAAGAAATCCCCGCCCGCATGCAACTGCGCGCGCGCGAAGACCTGAAATCCTTGATCACCAATGGCTTGGTCGAGGCGGGTCTGACCTATGCTTCGGCGGGCGCCTTCTCGACCCCGCGCCGCCTGACCCTGTCGATCGAAGGCCTAAGCCAACACTCGACCCCGACGCGCGAAGAGCGCAAAGGCCCCAGCGCCAGCGCCCCTGCGGCCGCCATCGACGGCTTTTTGCGCGCCACGGGCCTGACGCTTGATCAGCTGGAACGCCGCGCCGACAAAAAGGGCGAGACGCTTTATGCCGTGATCGAAAAGCCCGGTCGCGCCGCACCCCAGATCATCGCCGAGGTGCTAGAGCGCACAATCCGCAGCTTTCCTTGGCCGAAATCCATGCGCTGGGGCACAGGCTCGCTGCGCTGGGTCCGCCCGCTGCATTCGATCCTCTGCATCCTGTCAGACGAGGGCGGCACCGACATCGTGCCGCTGACGCTTGACGGTCTGCAGACCAGCAACACCACCGCAGGCCACCGCTTTCTGGCGCCAAACCGCTTTTCTGTCACCAGCTTTGACGACTACGCCGGCAAACTCAAACGCGCCCATGTCGTGCTTGACAGTGCCGAGCGCGAGGCCGCCATCCTGCAAGGCGCGCAGAACCTTGCCTTCGCCGCGGGCATGGAGCTTGTCGCCGATGACAAATTGCTGACCGAAGTCGCGGGCCTTGTCGAATGGCCGGTGCCGCTGATGGGCCGCATCGACGACGCCTTTTTGGCGCTGCCGCCCGAGGTGCTGCAAACCTCGATGCGCGAACATCAAAAGTTCTTCTCGACGCGCAACCCCAAAACCGGCCGCATCGAAGGCTTTGTCACCGTCGCCAATACCGAACCCGCCGACCACGGTGCCACCATCCTTGCCGGCAACCAAAAGGTGCTGTCAGCACGGCTGTCCGATGCGAAATTCTTCTGGGAAAACGATCTGCGCGTGGCCCGCGCCGGCATGACCGAATGGCTTGATGGCCTGAACGCCGTCACCTTCCACAACAAACTTGGCAGCCAGTCCGACCGCATCGCCCGCATCGCCGCCCTTGCGCGCGAAATCGCCCCCTTGGTCGGTGCCGACGCCGACCTCGCCGAACAGGCCGCCCGCCTTGCCAAAGCCGATCTGCGCTCGGCCATGGTCGGTGAATTCCCCGAACTCCAAGGCCTGATGGGCATGTATTACGCCCGAGCAGCCAACCTGCCCGAGGCTGTGGCGCTGGCCGCCCGCGACCACTACTCCCCCCTCGGCCCCACCGACAGCGTGCCAACCGATCCGGTTTCCGTCGCCGTGGCGCTGGCCGACAAACTCGACACCCTCACCGGCTTTTGGGCCATTGATGAGAAACCCACCGGCAGCAAAGACCCCTTCGCCCTCCGCCGCGCGGCACTGGGGGTTATCCGGTTGATTTTGGGGAATGGGGTGAGTTTGCATCTGCGCGATTTGAGAACTGTCGCTGAAGCAAATATCCCTGAAACATTTCGGACTGGTGAGTTTCTGCCCGAAGGCGCGGGTCCAGAGTATGATAGCCTCCTCGCCTTCTTCCACGACCGCCTGAAAGTCTTCCTCAAAGACCAAGGCATCCGCCATGACGTCATCGACGCCTGCCTTGCCATGCCCGGCAATGACGACCTCACCCTCTTGGTCAAACGCGCCGAAGCCCTCGCGGCCTTCCTGAAAACCGAAGACGGCCCGAACCTTCTGCAAGGCTTCAAACGCGCCAACACCATCCTGACGCAAGCCGAGGCCAAAGACGGCGTCGAATACTCCTTCGGTGCCGACCTGAAATTCGCCGATTCCGACGCAGAACGCGCGCTTTTCACCGCTCTCGATACCGCCGAAGCCGCCATCACCCCCGCGATGAAATCCGAAGATTTCGCCATCGCAATGGAGGCTATGGCCAAACTCCGCGCCCCCATCGACGCTTTCTTCACCGCGGTTCAGGTCAATTCTGAAAACGAGATCATCCGCCGCAATCGCCTGAACCTGCTGCACCGCATCCGCGCCATCTGCTCGGGCGTCGCCGATCTCACCAAACTCGACGGCTAGGCTTTCATCTTGGCCTAAATATCCCGGGGGGAGGCCGGTTTGGCCCTGCCAAACTGGCCAGGGGGGCTGGCCCCCCTGCCTTCGCCTCGGCAAAATCCCACAAGCCCGTCACAAAGCTTGCGCCCCACCCCAAGCCGTGTATCCTGCTGGCGCAGAATAAAGGTGCCGCAGTGCAGAAAACCCTCCAAGTCTCTGATTTCACAGAACTTACCCCAACGGCAGATATCCGCGCCGCCGATCACGGCTGGCGGGCCAAATGTCTGCAACGCCTGATCCGCCTCAATCTGCCTGTGCCTGAAACCGTGGCGCTGCCCGCGCAGACCGTGCGCTCGATTGCGGCTGGGCATCCCATTGATATCAAATCCATCCTTTCGCATTTTGGCGCCTCGCCGCTGATTTCGGTGCGCCCGTCTCCGGGCAATCCCGATTGGGGCGGCCCCGGCACCATTCTCAACATCGGCATGAACGCCAGCCGCCATCAAACCTTGGTCAAAACCCATGGCCGCGAGGCCGCTGACGCGCTTTATCTGCGCTTTGTGCAGACCTATGCCACCCATGTCGCCCGTCTTGACCCCGATATGTTTGAAACCGGTCACGCCACCCCCGACGCGTTGCGCGAGGCCCTGCGCCATTACGAGCGCGAGATGGAAGAACCCTTCCCCGAAAGCGCAGAAACCCAGCTTTCAGAGGTGCTTAGGTCGATGGCGCGGGCTTGGGAGGGCACCTCTGCCCGCCTCTTGCGCCAAGCCAAGGGCGCGCCGACCGAGGCCGCTTTAGGCCTTGTGGTGCAGGAAATGGCGCAGGGCATTGGTCAAGGCATCTCTGGCTCGGGGGTGATCCAATTTATTGATCCCGTCACCGGCCTGCCGCTGGTCAAAGGCCGCTATCTTGGCCAAAGCCAAGGCCGCGATGCGCTTAAGAAAAATGAGGCGATTTTTCTCACCCAAGACAAACGCGGCCCCTCGCTGGAAGACATCGCGCCAGAGATTTTTGCAGACCTTCTTGCCTATGGCGCAATTTGCCGCCGCAAGCTGCGCGAAGAGATGCAGATCGAATTCACCATCGAAGACAGCAAACTTTCGGTTCTGGATGCGGTGAAGGTCGCGCGCTCGGCACGGGCTGGGCTGAAGATCGCTGTCGCCTTGGCTGAGGATGAGATCATCAGTCAAAACGAGGCCGTGCTGCGGGTCGAGCCGCGGGCACTGTCGGAATTGTTGCACCCGCAGGTCGATACCAGTGCGGCGCGCGATGTCTTTGCCAAGGGCATTGCCGCCTCGCCGGGGGCAGCGGTGGGCCGGATCGTGTTTTCCAGCCAAGCCGCGCAAGCCTCGGCCGCGCGGGGCGAGCCCTGCATCATGGTGCGGCGTGAAACCGCGCCCGAAGACATTCGCGGCATGCACGCGGCGGTGGGCGTGGTGACAGAACGCGGCGGTGTGACCTCGCATGCGGCGGTGATTGCGCGCGGGCTTGGCGTGCCTTGTGTGGTGGGGGCCACGGGCATCCGTTTGGATTCAAAGGAAAAACGCCTACTTGCCGCCGATGGGCGCGTGTTTGGCGAAGGCGATCTGATCACGGTGGATGGCACCACCGGCCAAGTGCTGGCAGGGGCGGCCGAGATGCTGGCGCCGGCCTTGGACGATGCGTTTCGCAAGCTCTTGGGCTGGGCCGATAACGTGCGCGACATCGGCATTCGCGCCAATGCCGACACCCCCGCCGATGCCGCCACCGCGCGCAAATTCGAGGCGCAGGGCATTGGCCTGTGCCGCACCGAGCATATGTTCTTCGAAGAAGACCGGCTTGTGGTGATGCGCGAGATGATCTTTGCCGATACGTCCAAAGATCGCGCCGCAGCCTTGGCGCGCTTGCTGCCGATGCAGCGGGCTGACTTTGTGCAACTGTTTGAAATCATGGCGGGGCTTCCGGTTTGCATTCGGCTGTTCGACCCGCCCTTGCACGAGTTTTTGCCCCACAGCCGCGAAGGCCTGCGCGAATTGGCCGAAGCTTTGGACCGCCCCTTGTCGGAAGTGACCCGCAGGGCCGAGGCCTTGGCCGAATTCAACCCGATGCTGGGCATGCGCGGCGTGCGGCTGGGCGTGGTGCTGCCGGAAATCTATGCCATGCAGGCACAAGCGATTTTTGAGGCCACGGTCGAAGTGGCGCGCAAAGGCACCGCCGTGGTGCCCGAAATCATGATTCCGCTGGTTTCGGCCAAGCGCGAGGTCGAGCTGGTTAAGACCCATATCGACGCGGTTGCGGCCTCGGTTCGGGTGAAATCGGGCGTCGATTTCGATTTTAAACTGGGCGTTATGGTGGAAACGCCGCGGGCGGCTTTGCGGGCAGGCGACATCGCGCAGCATGCGTCGTTCTTGTCTTTTGGCACCAACGATCTGACACAGATGACCTACGGTTTGTCGCGCGATGACGCGGGCCGCTTTATGAACACCTATGTCCAGCAGGGGGTTTTCCCCGAGGATCCCTTCCATGTTTTGGATGTGGATGGCGTCGGAGAATTGCTGCTGATTGGGGCCGAGCGGGGCCGTGCGACGCGCCCTGATCTGACGGTTTCGATCTGCGGCGAGCATGGCGGCAACCCCGAATCGATTGGATTTTGTCGCAAAGCCGGCTTTGATTATGTGTCTTGCTCGCCCTATCGGGTGCCGTTGGCCCGCTTGGCTGCGGCACATCTGGCTTTGGCGGATTTAAAATAAATTATTGTTATCAGGTATTTATGTAATAATTTCGGGGGCAGTCGGCAAGAATCCGCCTAAATTTTGGGCTGGTTGTGAATGAATCTGCCGCATGGGTAGACCAATGGGTTTGGGTGCTTTAGCTCGAGCGGCTGTTGCGTTGGCATCGCCTGCGCACTGCTGCTGAAATAGACTAGGACGAAACATATGCGCTTGCACCAAGCCTGGACCATCGCCGCTGCGGCGTTTTTGGTCTTTAGCGGGGCGGCCTTCGCCGAAGCTACGGTGAGCCAATCCAACGAGCCCGCCTCGTTGATGACTACCCAATTTGCCTCCCTGCTGGGGGCCGAGCATCAGGCCGTGGGCGCGTTGCCTGCCGACCATTTGCAAGAGCTTTTGACTGGGCGTAAGCCAGAGCCTGCGGTGCATGGGCTTTTTGCCAAAACTCCGAAATTGTTTGGCAAGTTGTCGGCCAAGAAGCCGGTCTTGCTGCACTACTCCAAAGCTTGGCTGGAACAGCTGCCCGCGCCCAAGTCTGATCCGCAATGGGACTGCTTGCGCACCGCACTTTATTTCGAGGCGCGCGGCGAAGGCGTCAAAGGCCAATTCGCGGTGGCCGAGGTGATCTTGAACCGCGTTGACAGCACGCGCTATCCCAATTCGATCTGCGGCGTGGTCAAGCAGGGCGGCAATCGCAGTTGCCAATTCTCGTTCAATTGCGATGGCATGGCCGAAGTTCTGGCAAACCCCGATGCTGCCGATATTGCAGGCCGGATTGCGCGGGTGATGATGGATGGCGCGCCGCGCGGTTTGACCGCAGGAGCGACGCATTTTCACACCACTGCTGTCAATCCTGACTGGTCGCGCCGCTTTGCCAAAACCGCCTCGATCGGGTCGCATCTGTTTTATCGGATGCGCTAACGTCGCGGGGCTTGCGCTTGGTGTCGGGTTCGGACTAGGGGCTTGGGGGTCAAGCGGCTAGCTTGCGACAAACTTATCGCCGTTCGAGGGGCCCATGACCAACGACGTAACGCTTGCCTTTGCGCATCCTGAAGAACGCTCGCTGGCCTCGGCGGGGGCTGCGCCTCGCGACCGCATTTCGCTGCGTGATCACATTGTGGCGGTCGATATCGGCGCGTTTCAATCCGAGCGTGGGCATCAGCAACGGGTGATGTTCAATATCGTGGTCGAAGTGCGCCCCGCGTCGCAGCCTTTGAACGACGACGTTGACTTGATTTTATCCTATGATCGGCTGACCGAAGCTGTGGCGACAGAGCTTGCGGCCGAGCGGTTGAACCTGCTGGAAACCTTGGCCGAACGTCTGGCGGAGCGGATTTTGGCCGAACCGCAGGCGATGCGAGCCTTTGTGCGGATCGAAAAGCTGGATGTCGGCCCCTATAAACTTGGGGTTGAGATTGTGCGCAGCCGCGCCGAGGCAGCGATCAAAGTGGTGGGCCATGATGGCGAAGAGGCCTCGGTGCATCCGCTGGTGGTCTATCTGGACAATGCCGCGCTGGCCGCGCCAGATTTGGCGCAGCGGTTGGATGCTTGGCAGGCAGAGGCGCGTCCGGTGATCCTGACCGTGGGTCTGCCGGATCAGCCGCAGCCGCAGACCGGCCACCGCCCGACCCAGCGCCGGGTAGATCTGCTGGCGATCGAGCAAAACGCGTGGGTTCTGGCCGCGCGCGATCCGCGCTGTGTGGTGATGGCGACGCGGACCGAGATTGATTGGGCGATCAAGCGCGGGCAGATGGTGGTTTGGGCGCCGTCAAAACTGGTGCTGGATGCGGTCGATGGCCCTCATAGCCGCGAACCCGTGGCGCTGGCGCTTTGGCTTGCTGAATTGATGGCGGCGGACCGGCTGCTTGTTCACGGCTCTGTTGCATTGCCGGCGGGAAGCCGCGTGCGGGTTGATCGCGGCTAAGGTTTTGGGCTTGCCGGACTGCGCGCCGCGTTTTACCAACGGCGCATGATATATTACCGCCCCATTGCGATGAGTGACCCCGCCCGCCCGAAGGGGGCTTTGCCTTTGGCAGGTGGATGGACTTGGTTTTCGCAGGTCGAGGTGCTGACGCGCGGCGCGCCGTCGCGTATTGCAAGCCTTGCCGATCTTGACGCGGAGACCCGCGATCGGCTGTCGGCGCCGCGTGCCGATTTTGGCGGGCTGACGCTGGATCGTCCGCGGATCATGGGAATTTTGAACATCACGCCAGACAGTTTTTCCGATGGCGGGCTGTTTTTGAAACCCGAGGCCGCGATGATGCAGGCGCGGGTGATGGCCTCGGCGGCCGATATTCTGGACATTGGTGGCGAAAGCACCCGACCCGGCGCGGTAGAAGTGGCGGCAGAGGAAGAGGCTGCGCGCACCGCCCCGGTGATTGCGGCGCTGCGCGACGGCGGGCTGGATCTGCCTATCTCTATCGACACCCGCAAAGCTTCGGTCGCAGCGGCGGCTTTTGCGGCGGGGGCGACGATCTTGAATGATGTCACCGCGTTGCAATTTGACCCCGCGATGGCGGGGGTGGCGGCGGCTTTGGGCGCGCCGGTGATCTTGATGCATTCGGTCGCAACCCCTGCGACGATGCAAGCCGACCCGCAGTATGACGATGTGTTGCTAGATGTTTACGACGCGCTGGCCGCCCGCCTTGCGCAGGCCGAGGCCGCAGGCATCCCGCGCGACCGTCTTGCGGTGGATCCCGGTATCGGCTTTGGCAAAACCTTGCAGCACAATCTGACCTTGCTGTCGCGGCTGTCGTTGTTTCACAATCTGGGGGTGCCGGTGCTGCTGGGGGCTTCGCGCAAGCGCTTTATTGGCACCATCGGCGCCGAGGCCGAGGCGCAGAAACGCGTACCGGGCAGCCTTGCCGTTGCCCTTGCCGGCGTGGCACAAGGCATGCAGATGATCCGGGTGCATGATGTGGCCGAAACCCGCCAAGCTATTTCGCTTTGGCAAGCCTCAACTTCAGGAGTGGCGTAATGAGTCCCAAGCTTTTCGGCACCGACGGTGTGCGCGGCACCGCCAACAGCTATCCGATGACGGCCGAGATGGCGCTAAAGCTGGGCGCAGCGGCGGGGCGGTTCTTTCGCCGCGATGGCAGCACCGCGCACCGTGTGGTGATTGGCAAGGACACCCGGCTTTCGGGCTATATGCTGGAAAACGCGCTGACGGCGGGGCTGACCTCTACGGGGATGAATGTGCTTTTGCTGGGGCCGGTGCCGACACCTGCGGTGGGGTTTCTGACCCGCTCGATGCGCGCCGATCTGGGCGTGATGATCTCGGCCAGCCACAACCCGCACCATGACAACGGCATCAAATTCTTTGGCCCCGATGGCTTTAAGCTGTCGGATGCGGCCGAAGAGGAAATCTCGGCCATGGTCTTTGGCGATATTGCCTTGGCGCATCCCGAAAACATCGGCCGCGCCAAGCGGATCGAGGATGCGCGCGGCCGCTATCAGGAATATGCCAAGACCACCTTTCCCGCGGGCCTGCGCTTGGACGGGCTAAAGGTGGTGATAGATTGCGCCAATGGCGCGGCCTATAAAACCGCGCCCGAGGTGCTGTGGGAATTGGGGGCCGAGGTGATCTCGGTCGGGGTGACGCCAAACGGCAAGAACATCAACGACAGATGCGGGTCGACCCATACCCAAACCGCAGCCGAGGCCGTGGTGGCGCATGGCGCGCATGTTGGCATCAGTCTGGACGGCGACGCCGATCGGGTGATGATCTTGGACGAAACCGGCCATGTCGCTGATGGTGATCAGATCATGGCGCTGCTGGCGGGGCGTTGGGCGGAAGAGGGGCGGCTGCTGGGCGGCACTTTGGTCGCCACGGTGATGTCAAACCTTGGGCTTGAACGCTTTATGACCGCGCGCGGCTTGCGGCTGGAACGCACCTCGGTTGGGGATCGTTATGTCGTCGAGGCGATGCGGCGCGGCGGCTTCAATCTGGGCGGTGAGCAATCGGGCCATATCGTGATGACCGATTATGCCACCACCGGCGATGGGCTGATCGCGGGTTTGCAGTTTTTGGCGGAAATGGCGCGTTCGGGCCGTGCGGCCAGCGATTTGGTGCGCCAGTTTGAAACCGTGCCGCAGATGCTGAAAAACGTGCGCTACGCGGCGGGGAAAAACCCTTTGGCGGCGGCGACGGTGCAGGCGGTGATTGCCGCCAAGACCCAAGCCATCGAGGGCAAAGGCCGGATCTTGATCCGCAAATCGGGCACAGAGCCGCTGATCCGTGTGATGGCAGAATGCGAAGATGCTGGGCTTTTAGCCGATGTGGTGGGCGAGATCGTTGCCGCGGTCGAGGCTGCGGTTTAGGGTTTGTCGACCAGGCCGTAGTCGCCCAAAAACGCAAGATGGCCGTGATGGGTGATCCGAGACGCCTCGTAACACCAGATATCGCCGCCACAGCCCGCGACCCAACGGCGGCAAAAGCTGGTATCTTCGCCATGCATCACGCCACCTTCGCGGCCGCGCAGATGGCTGAAGAAGTCATGAAAATTCGCGTCAGGATAGCCGGGGCCGTTGAAATCGGGCACCGGCAGCGCCACGCCCATTTCGGCCATTTTTTCAGGAACCGCGCGTTTCAACAGCATAAATCCGGTACCTGCACCGGGCACCTTGCGAAAGCCATCGCGTCGTTCCAGCGGCCAGGGCTGGCCCTTTTCAAACACGCCCGGGATGTTATAGCGCAGCGATTGCGCCAAAAGCGTTGCGGTGCTGGCCCGCTCTGCTTCGGGTTTGACCGCCTCGCGCTCGATCGCACTGCGCAGCGCAGCCCAAGGCATTCGGCGCTGCGGATAGGCGGCAACCGTGAAATCTTCGTCGAAATCCAGAAGCTTAAAGAACAAGTCCGGCTCAAAGCTCATGTCGCTGTCCAGCAAAAGCGCATGGCTGAACTTTGTCAGACCCAAAAACACCGACAACAAGTAATTGCGCGAAATCACCAGATCAGACCATTCATAGGTGCGCAAAGCAAAGCCAATGCCGCGTTTGGAAAGCGCTTGGGTCAGCCCCATCAGCGAATGGACGCAGGGCGTATCAATATGCCCGCCGGTTGGCATCAGGATCAATAAGGTGGTCATAAAATACCTCGTCTTTTGCGGCAAGGTGGCAGGGGGCGGCAGCGTGGTCAAGGGGGGCGCCCCCCAGATCTAGGCGCGCCTTTGGCTTAGGGCCATGCCGCCAAGGATCAGCGCCAGCGCGGCAAAGAAGGTCGGCGGCAGCGCTTCTTTCAGCAAGACCGCGCCAAAGGCCATCGACCACAGCGGCACCTGATAATTGGTCAGCGTCATAAAGCCCGACCCAACGCGGCGAATGATGCTGACCCGCAACAAGGCGGCCAGCGCCGTCGGCATCAGCCCCAGAAACACGATGGCGATGGCGGGCTGCGTGCCCGCCCAGTGCGGCAGGCCTTCCACCAACAGCATCGCAGGCACCAAGACCGCCGCGCCCACAATCAAGGTGGCGGCGGCAAAGCCCACGGGCTCGACCTTGGGGCAGCGCCGCGTCAGCACCGACGAGACCGCATAGCACAGCGCCGCCAGAAAACAGGCCAGATGCGGCAGCAGGCTTGGCCCACCCTCCAGCGCGGTTGGGCCCAGCACCAAAACCACGCCGGCAAAACCCAGACCAAAGCCCAAGGATTTGCGCAGTGTCATCTTTTCGTCTGAAAACACATGCGCCAGCGGCAGCACGAACAGGGGCACCGCCGCCATAGACAGCCCCGCAAAGGCCGAAGGCACCGAGGCTTGCGCCCAAGACAGCAGGAAAAACGGCAGCGCCGTCGACAGCACGCCCGCAGGCAGGATATAGCGCCAGACCGCCCAGCCCTGCGGCAATCCCAGACCCATCACCCGCAGCGCCAGCAGCAAGGTGACCGCGCCAAAACTGGTGCGCGCGCAGGCAACCGTCAGCGGCCCATAGCCTTCCAGCGCAAAGGCAATCACCATAAAGGTGCCGCCCCAGACAAGACCAAGGACGAAAATCGAAAGCCAGTCGTTGCGGGTGGGGGTCATTGCGCCGTCCGTTGGTAAAAGTCTTTGCCCTCAGTGGCCTTGCGCCACGCAAAAGGCCAGAGGTTTCCCTCTGGCCCATCGCTTTTGCAAAGGCGCGCGGCCTTAGTTGCGGGCCTTGTCGACCATTTTGCCCTTGGAGATCCAAGGCATCATGTCGCGCAGCTTTTTGCCGACCAGTTCGATCTGGTGCTCGTCGTTAGAGCGACGCGACGCCTTGATCGTTGGCTGACCAACCGCGTTTTCCAGCATAAAGTCGCGGACGAATTTGCCGGACTGAATGTCGGAGAGCACGGCTTTCATGCGGGCCTTGGTCTCGTCGTAAGGCAGGATGCGCGGGCCGGAAACATATTGGCCATATTCCGCAGTGTTCGAGATCGAGTAATCCATATTGGCGATGCCGCCTTCATAGATCAGATCGACGATCAGCTTCACTTCGTGCAGGCATTCGAAATAGGCCATCTCTGGCTCGTAGCCCGCCTCAACCAGCGTCTCAAAGCCCATACGGATCAGCTCGACCAAGCCACCGCACAGCACGGCCTGCTCGCCGAACAGGTCGGTTTCGCATTCTTGACGGAAGTTGGTCTCGATGATGCCGGAACGACCGCCACCGATGCCCGAGCAATAGGACAGACCAAGTTCCATCGCTTTGCCGGTTGCGTCTTGGTGCACAGCCACAAGGCAAGGCACGCCGCCGCCTTTGGTGTATTCGCCGCGCACGGTATGGCCTGGGCCTTTTGGCGCCATCATGATGA
>CAJXWJ010000066.1 GCA_913062925.1 uncultured Pseudorhodobacter sp.
GGCGAGATCATCTCGGCGCTGATGCCGATGGTTTTGCGAAAGGCGATATCGGCTTGGGCGGCCTGAAAGCCTTGGGCGGTTTCATAGATATAAAGGCAGCCGCGCCGCTGCAAAATCTGCGCGCCGCCGATCCGGCTGGCAAGCTCTTCCCAGCGCGGGCAGGCATCGGCCACCAAGGCTGCAATTGCCGAGGCATTGCGCGCCGCCGCCGCTGGCAGGCTTTGGCGGGCAAAGCGCAGCAGCCAAGGCGCAAGCGAGGCCAGCGCCGCGCGCCGGATCGCAAGCGGCGAGTCCTTGTCAAACAGCAAGGAGGGCAGGTTGCGCAAGACATCGGGCGTGCCCACAGGCATCACCGCATAATCGGCAATGGTGCCTGCATTGCCATAGGAGGCCCCCATGCCGGGCGGGGCAGGGTCGATCAGCGTGACCTCGTGGCCCTCGGCCAGCAGGGCTTCGGCCACGGCAAGGCCTATGACACCTGCGCCGATGACTGCGATCTCTGTGGTCAGATGTTGCATCGGCGCAGGTCCTTATTGGTTCACATGCAGGCGTCAAACAGCGCGCGGGTGTTTTCGCGCGTCATGGCAATCGGGTTGCCGCCGCAAGACGGATCTTCCAGCGCCATCTCGGTCAGCATATCCAGATCGCCAAACTGCACCCCCATTGCCGAGAGGGTTTCGGGGATGTTCAGCAGGGTCCGCAGTTCCATGATCTGGTCATGAAAGCCCGCAAAGCCGCCCTCAAAGCCCAGATAGGCTGCGGCTTTGACGATGCGGTCTTCGATCGCGGGGCGGTTCATTTCCAGCACCATGGGCATCACCACCGCATTGGTGGTGCCGTGATGGGTGCCATAGACCGCGCCCACCGGATGGCTGAGGCTGTGGATCGCCCCCAGACCCTTTTGGAAGGCCACGGCCCCCATGGCGGCGGCAGACATCATATGCGCGCGCGCGTCCAGATCATTGGGGTTGGCATAGACCTTTGGCAGGTTTTCAAACACCAGCCGCATGCCTTCCAAGGCGATGCCTTGGCTCATCGGGTGGTAGAAGGGCGAGCAATAGGCCTCGAGGCAATGCGCAAGCGCGTCCATGCCGGTGCCTGCGGTGATAAAGCGCGGCATGCCCACAGTCAGGGCCGGATCGCAGATCACCACCACCGGCAGCAATTTTGGATGGAAGATGATCTTTTTCTTATGGGTCAGCGCATTGGTCAAAACCCCTGCGCGGCCCACTTCAGAGCCTGTGCCTGCCGTGGTGGGCACGGCGATGATGGGGGCGATTTTATCTGCATCGGCGCGGGTATACCAATCGTCGATGTCCTCGAGATCCCAGACCGAAAGATCGGCGCGCTGATGCGCCATCAGCGCGATCATCTTGCCCAGATCCAAGGCCGAGCCGCCACCAAAGCAGATCACGCCGTCATGGCCGCCTGCCAGATAGACGGCAATGCCATCGGCCATATTGGTTTCATTCGGGTTCGGGTCGACTTCGGAAAACACCGCAGCCCCAAGACCCGCCTTTTGCAGCACCGCCACCGCATCTGCGGTGATCGGCAAGGCGGCCAGCGCCTTGTCGGTGACAAACAGCGGCTTTTTCACCCCGGCAGCGGCGCAATGCTCGGCCAGTTCGGCAATGCGGCCGACGCCGAATTTGATTGCGGTTGGATAAGACCAGTTCCGGTTGGGAACGCTATGGCTCATTTTTGCACCTTCTTAAGATGATAAGATTTCGGACGGGTCACAGAATGGAACCCAAGATAAGACAGGCTGCCGCCGCGGCCGGTGTCTTTGCAGCCGGTCCAGCACAGCGCGGGGTCCAGATAATCGGCGCGGTTCATAAAGACCGTGCCGGTGTCAATCTGTTCGCCCAAAGCGGCGGCGGTGTCGTAATCGGTTGTCCAGACGCTGGCGGTCAAGCCATAGGGGCTGTCGTTCATCAAGGCCAAAGCCTCGGCGTCGTCTTTGACCTTCATGATGCCAACCACCGGGCCAAAGCTTTCCTCCATCATCACCCGCATCGAGTGATCGACATTGACCAAAATCTGCGGCGCAAGATAGGCGCCGCCGTCATCGGCTGGAAACAGCGCGGGGTCGATCAGGGCTTTTGCGCCTGCGGCCACGGCTTCGGCGATCTGGGCGCGCACCACGGCGGCAAAGCGCTTGTTCGCCATCGGCCCCAAGGTGCTTTCGGCGTCAAAGGGATTGCCCAGTTTCAGCGCCTTGACCCAAGCCACCGATTTTTCGACAAAGGCGTCGTAAAGGCTTTCGTGGACATAAATCCGCTCGATGCCGCAGCAGCATTGGCCGGCGTTGAACATCGCGCCATCCATCAGCGTATCTACCGCAGCCTCCAGATCGGCGTCGGCGCGGACATAGCCCGGATCCTTGCCGCCCAGTTCCAGACCCAGCGGGGTAAAGGTGCCGGCAGCGGCGCGTTCAATCGCCTGACCGCCCCCGACGGATCCTGTGAAGTTCACAAAATTGAACGCCCGCGCCCCGATCAAGGCCTCGGTCGTCGGGTGATCCAGCACCACGTTTTGGAACACATCTTGCGGAATGCCCGCGCCGTGAAAGGCCTCGGCAATCCGCTCGCCGACCAGCATGGTTTGGCTGGCGTGTTTCAGCACCACGGTATTGCCTGCGATCAGCGCGGGCACCAAAGTGTTGATGGTGGTCAGATAGGGATAGTTCCAAGGCGCGATGATAAACACCACACCCAAGGCCTGCCGCGCGATATAGCGGCGGAAGGCGGCGCTGTCTTCAATCATCACCGGCGCCAAAGTTTCTGCTGCAATCTCTGACATATAGTCGGTGCGGGCATTCACGCCGCCAAATTCACCGCCAAAGCGGGTCGGGCGGCCCATCTGCCAGGCCAGTTCTTCGACAACGCGCGGGGCCATGGCATTGAGGGCGGCGACGGCGGCCTTGACCAAGGCAATCCGTTCGGCCAAGGGGCGCGCGGCCCAAGCCGGTTGGGCTGCTTTGGCGCGGGCGGCCATGGCAAAGGCGGCGTCACGCGCAAGCGGCATCCGCTCGGCATAAACCGAGCCGTCAACGGGCGATATCAGCTGTATTGGTGTCATCTTTTACCTCGTAGGGTGTGCATTTATCGCGCACCGCGGCTTTGGGACAGGCGCGCAACCCCTGCGCGCCCGATTGTGTTAGGCCCGTTCCAGCAGGCGCTGTAGCTCAAAATCGGTCACCACGCGGTCGGTTTCCGAAACCTCCCATTGCGCGGCGTGGTGGTAATGATCGACCACATCCGCACCAAAAGCCGCGCGCAACATCGCCGAGCCTTTCAGCTTGGCCGCCGCATCGCGCAGATTATGCGGGATCTCGCGGATGCCATCGGTGTTGTACATATCGCCCGACAATTCCGGCTCCAGCTCCAGCTTTTTCTCGATGCCGTCAAGCCCTGCCGCAAGCAAGGCCGCACAAGACAGATAGGGGTTCGCATCCGATCCCGGAATGCGACATTCTACCCGCACCGCCTTGCTGCCGACACCGCAAACCCGAAAGCCCGCAGTGCGGTTGTCTGCCGACCAAACCGCCTTGGTGGGCGCGAACATCCCGATCGAAAACCGTTTATAGCTGTTGACATAGGGCGCAAGGAACACCGTCATCTCTTCGGCATAGGCCAGCTGGCCTGCCACGAAATGCTTCATCAGCGCCGACATGCCGTATTTATCGGCCGGATCATAGAAGGCAGGCTTGCCGTCCTTGGTCCAAAGGCTTTGATGCACATGGCTTGATGATCCCGCACGGCGGTGATCGTATTTCGCCATGAATGTCACCGATTTGCCCTTGGCAAAGGCGATCTCTTTGATGCCGTTCTTAACAATTACATGGTTGTCGGCAGTATCAAGCGCGTCGGAATAGCGGTAGTTCACCTCTTCCTGACCGGCATCGGCCTCGCCCTTGGAATTCTCAATCGGAATGCCCGCGCCATAAAGCCCGTTGCGGATGGCGCGCATCACATCCTCTTCCTTGGTAGTCTGGAAGATGTGGTAATCCTCGTTATAGCCCGAAACCGGCTTAAGATCGCGGCAGCCCTGATCGCGCAGATCGGCATAAGAGTTCTCAAACAGATAGAACTCCAGCTCGGTCGCCATCATCGCGTCAAAGCCCATCGCATCGGCGCGCGCCACCTGCTTTTTCAAGATCGCGCGCGGGCTGTGCGGCACCTCATGGCCGTGATGGTCCAGCGTATCGCCCAAGACCAGCGCCGTGCCCTCAAGCCAAGGAATCCGCCGCAGCGTTGCCAAATCGGGCTTCAGCACATAGTCGCCATAGCCGGTCTGCCACGAGCTTGAAGCATAGCCCTGCACCGTGGTCATTTCCATATCCACCGTCAGCAGATAGTTGCAGCAATGCGTCTCTTGCCAGCCGCCATCAATGAAAAACGCCGCATGAAAGCGCTTGCCCATCAAGCGGCCCTGCATATCGATGCCGCAAACCAAAACCGTATCAATCTCGCCGCTTTTTACCGCGGCACTCAGCTCGTCTAATGTCAAATTACCGGCCATATCCGGATCTCCTTTGAGTTTCCCCATCAATTGGGGCTTCAAATGCACAGATGCCGCAGCACCCCCTCGGACGCCCGCCCGCCTCAGCTGGCCTTGGCCTGCCGCTGAATTTCGACCAGCCCCATGTTCAAAACCACCGCCAATTGATCCGCCATATCCGAGACCTGCTCTGGCGTGGCGATCAGGTCATTGCGCAGTTCCAGCATGACATTGGGCAGACCGTAGGGCGTCGCATGCAGCCGCAGGCTGTGGGTCACCTGATCGGCGGCAGAATAGGGCGCATTCAGCTGCACATTCAACCGCGTCTTTTGCGCAGCCACCGCCACCACCGCGCGGGCAAGGCTGTCATCGGCGTCGTGGATCACGCCAAACTCCACCGCGCGCGCCACACCGTGATAGACCGGGGTAAAGGAATGCACCGTCACCACCACCGGGCGCAGCCCCAGCGCGATGCGCTCGGCAATCACCCGCTGCAGCCCCTGCACCCAAGGCAGGTAGACCGCCTGCGTGCGCGCCAAGCGCTCTTGCGCCGAAATCGCGGCATTGCCCGGAATGGTATAAACCTCTGAGCGCAAAGGCATCGCCCCGGCCATATCGGGCGCGCGGTTGCAATCGTAAATCAAGCGGCTGACCGGCGCATGCACCAAAACCGCCTCCAGCCGCAGCGCCAGCGCGCGCGCCAAATCCAGCGCGCCCGGATCCCAAGCGATATGCGCGGCCCGCTCGGCCGCCGTCAGCCCCAGATCGCCCCAAGCTTCGGGAAAGGCATTCGAGCCATGCTCGCAGACCAACACAAACCGCCCCTGCGCGGCCGCGTTCTCGATCAGCGGTTCAAACCGCATGCTGGTCTCTGCGCCATTCATAGGCTGCGAGTCATCCCTGTTATTTTGCCCAAGGCTGTTCTTTTGCTTGCATTCTGTCAAGAATGTTTCTTTTTGTATAAGTGCTGAAACAATAGTTCCACGCGGAGCCGCCATGACCGAAAAACTGACAGTCGAAGACCAATTGCGCAGCGCTCTGCCCGATCTGACCCGCGCCGAACGGCAATTGGCCAGTCATATCCTGTCACATTACCCGATGGCGGCCTTGGGCTCAATCACGCTGCTGGCCAAGGCTTCGCAGGTCTCGACGCCGACGGTGGTGCGCTTGGCGCAAAAGCTTGGCTATAAGGGCTATCCCGATGTGCAAGCCAGCCTGCGCCGCGAGGTCGAGGCGATGCTGGTCTCGCCGCTCAGCAAACACGACCGCTGGGCGGGGGGGGTGCCCGATACCCATATTCTGAACCGCTTTGCCGATGCGGTGATGGCCAATCTGCAAGCCACGCTTGGCCAGATCGACCATGCCGAATTCGATGCCGCCTGCGCGCTGCTGGCCGATCCCAACCGCCATGTCTTTGCCATGGGCGGCCGCATCACCCATGTCTTGGCCGATTATTTCACCTCGCTGATGAAAGTGGTGCGCTCCGAAGTCACCCTGTTGTCAGACAGCGCCACCACCTGGGCCCCGGCGCTGCTTGATATGAAACAGGGCGATGTGCTTTTGGTTTTTGACATCCGCCGCTATGAAAACGCCGTGCTGCAAATCGCCGAGATGGCCCGCGAACAAGGCGCCGAGATCATCCTGATCACCGATCGCTGGGTCTCGCCTGCAGCCAGCCTCGCCAGCCATACCCTTGCCTGCCATATCGAGGCCCCCTCAGCCTGGGACAGCAATGTCAGCCTGATGGTGCTGGTCGAAACCCTGCTGGCCTCGGTGCAAAGCAAAACCTGGGATGACACCGCCGTGCGGATGCAGCGGCTGGAATCGCTCTACGCCCGCACCAGGCTGTTTCGCAAATACCGCTAACTTCGCCCTTCATCTGTCTAAAAATATCCTCGGGGGGACGGGTTTGCGCCCGCAAACCCGCGGGGGGCAGACAGCCCCCCGCCTTGGCCGCAGCCCGCGCGCCGCCTCAATAACCGCGCGCGCGGTCCACAAGGTGCAAGAACGGCTCGCCCGCCTCGCCGCGGCGGATATTCTCGACCAAGACCTTTGCTGCCCCCGTCGCACGGGTATCCGCGGCGATATGGGGCGTCACCGTCACCTTTGGGTGGCGCCAAAAGGCGTGATCTGCGGGCAAAGGCTCAACACGAAACACATCCAAGGTCGCATGGCCAAGGGCGCCCGCATCCAGCGCCGCCAGCAAGGCCGCATCGTCAATCAGCGCGCCGCGCCCGGGGTTCAAGATCACCGCCCCCGGCTTCATCCAGCCGATCCGCCGTGCGTCCAGCAGGTTCTCGGTCTCGGGGGTTTTGGGCAGCAGCGTCACCACAATATCGCCGCCGCGCAGCACGGCTTCCAGCCCCGCCTCGCCGTGAAAACAGGGGATGCCCGGCACCGATTTCTCGGTCCGGCTCCAGCCCTGAACCTGAAAGTTCAGCGCCGCCAGCGCGCGCGCGCAAGCGGTGCCAAGCGCGCCCATCCCCAGCATCGCCACCCGACGCTCGCGCGCAAGCGGCGGGCAGGTCGGATCCCACAGATGGCTCGGATTGACGATATGGCGGTCGATGCCCAGATGATGGCGCAGGCTGTGGCCGACCACCCATTCCACCATGCCCTCGGTCAGACCTGTATCGACCATCCGGCACAAAGGCTGGGTCAGCGTCGCATTGCCAACAATCCGTTCGACCCCCGCCCAAAGGCTGAGCACGGCTTTGCAGCGGGTAAATGCGGTGAAATCCTGCAAAGGGGCCGAGGGCGCGTAAAGGATGTAATCCACCGCCGCAGGCTCGGGAGCCTTGGTCACCACCTCGGCGTCAATCCCGGCCTCTGCCAGCAGGGCGGGCAAAATCTCGCGGTATTCGTCCCAAACGGCGGGGGCAGCGAAATAAAGGCAAAGCGTCATGCGGGTCTCCTGTTCTGTCTTAGCGTGGCCGATGCACAATCGCGCTTTGCACCAAGCCAAAGGCCACCAAGATCACCAATGTCGCCGATCCGCCATAGCTGAGCAGCGGCAAAGGCACGCCGACCACCGGCGCCATCCCCATCACCATCGACAGGTTCACCGCGATATAAAGGAAAAAGTTCATCGCAACGCCAACAATCAGCAGTTGGCTGAAGCGATCCTTGTTTTGCACCGCCGCCCAAATCAGCATCACCAAAACCAGCGTATAAAGCGCCAAAAGCGAGATGGCGCCGACAAAGCCGAACTCTTCGCCCAGCGTGGTAAAGATGAAGTCGGTGTGCTTTTCGGGCAGAAAATTCAACCGGCTTTGCGTGCCCTGCATAAAGCCCTTGCCGCCCCAGCCGCCTGACCCCAGCGCGATTTTGGCCTGAATGATGTTATAGCCCGCACCCAAGGGGTCGGCACTTGGGTCCAAAAAGGTGTGAATGCGCTTGTATTGGTAATCATGCAGCAATTGCCACGGCCGGCCTTCGGAATAGATCACCGCAAAGACCGTGCCGCCGACCATGGCGATCACGGCGGCGAAATACCAAAGCGACACGCCGGCTGCAAACATCACCCCACCGCCAGCCACCACCAGCATCACTGATGTGCCAAGATTGGGCTGCATTAGCACCAAAATCGTCGGCGCCACCACCAGCAGCACCGGCAAAAGCACCCAGAGCGGCTTGGAGACTTTCTTATCCGGCAGCCAGTCATAATAGGCCGCCAGCATCATCACCAAAGTGACCTTCATCAGCTCGGAGGGTTGAATGCGGATAAAGCCCAGATCAATCCAGCGCTGCGCGCCCATGCCGACCACGCCAAAGAACTCGACGATCAGCAACAGCACCATGCCAAGCGCATAGGCCAGCCCCGACATCGACCGCCAGAACCAGATCGGCACCACCGCCACCGCCAGCAAAATCACCATGCCCAAGCCATAGCGTTTGATCTGCGGCAGCGCCCAGACATCCATCTGCCCGCCGGCAATGGAATAGAGCATCAGCCAGCCAATCGCCGCAATCGCCGTCAGGACCAAGATCAGCGCCCAATTGATGTAAAACACCTTGGAAAAGCCGGTTGGCGCAAGTTTCAGGCGGTATTCCAGAAAGCTCATCGGGCTATACCTTTGACGGCGCAGGCGGGCTGCCATCGGGCAGGCGCAGCTTGAGCGCGTTCAGCAAAGTCTCCATCCGGCCGCGCTGCGAAGGCGGATAGGCGCTGAGCGGCGGAATATCCCCCGTCATCGCCCGCAGCAAGGCATCGCGCGCAATCGGCCCCGCCACCCCTGACCCCGAACTGCCATGCTCGACCACGACTGAAACGGCATAGCGCGGGTTGTCGGCAGGGGCAAAGGCCACAAACAAAGCGTGGTCGCGCTGCTTCCATGGCAAATTGTCATTGCTGACCACGCCCGAGTCGCGCTCGGCTGAGGAGATATTGCGCACCTGTGCGGTGCCAGATTTGCCGCACATCTGCATGGTCTCATCGGCAATTCTTGCGCCCTTGCCGGTGCCATGCTGACCGTTCATCACCTCGAACATCGCCATTTGCACCGCGCGCAGCTTGGCGCCTTCAAGCCCAAGGCTGGGGGCGGGGGGCACTGGCACCGGCTGATCGTTGATCGAATGGATGATGCGCGGTTCAACCTCGGTGCCGCTGGCGATGCGGGCGGCCATCACCGCCAGTTGCAGCGGCGTTGCCAAAACATAGCCCTGCCCGATCGAGGCGTTGATGGTGTCGCCGATCAGCCATTCCTTTTTATAGCGCGCCTGCTTCCAATCGCGGTCTGGCATCAGCCCGTCGGAAATCGCCGACATCGGCAGATCGGCGCGCGCGCCAAAGCCCAGCTTGCGGCCCATCTCGGCGATCTTGTCGATGCCGACCTTTTGGCAGGTGTCATAATAAAACACATCGCAGCTTTCGGCCAAAGACTTTTTCAGATCCACCTTGCCGTGGCCCGAGTGTTTCCAGCAGTAAAACTTGCGGCCCGAAACTTCCAAATAGCCGTTGCAGCGCACGGTGCTGTTTTCGTCAATCGCACCCTCGGCAAGGGCAGCCAAAGCTGTGACCATCTTGAAGGTCGAGCCCGGCGGATAAGCGCCTTGCACCACCTTATTGGCCAAGGGGCGGTGGTCGTTTTCGGTCAGCGCGGAATAGTCTTTTTGGCTGATCCCGCGCACAAACAGATTGGGATCAAACGACGGCGACGAGACCGCGGCAATAATATCGCCATTGGTGACATCCATCACCACACAGGCCGCACTTTCATCGCCCAAGCGGGCTTGTACGAAATTCTGCACATCGGCGTCGATGGTCAGCCGCAGGTCGCGACCCTTGACGCCTTCTTCGCGGCTCAGTTCGCGCATCACCCGACCAAGGGCGTTAACCTCGATCCGCTTGGTGCCCGCCGATCCGCGCAGCGTGTCCTCCATCCAGCGTTCGACCCCGATCTTGCCGATTTGAAATTTGGGGATACGCAGCAAAGGATCAGGGCTTTCTTGCGCCGCGATATCCTTATCCGAGACGGGGCCAACATAGCCGACGATATGGGCGAAATCGATGTCGCGCGGATAGACGCGGCTAAGGCCCACCTCGGGCGAGACACCGGGCAGGGCAGGGCTATTGACCGAAATGCGCGACAATTCATGCCAATCTAAGCGCTCGGCCACAATGATTGGCACAAAGGCGCTGTTGCGCTTGATATCTTTCATCGTGCTGGCCAGATCGTCTTTTGTCATCGGAATAAGATGGCTTAAGCGGTGCAGCACGGCCTCGACCTCGGCATCGGTCTTGCCTGCATCTTCGCGGGTGATGGTGACGCGGTAGTTTTGCTCATTGCCTGCGATCAACTTGCCATTGCGATCTTGGATCAAGCCGCGCGCCGGTGGGATCAGCCGGATGTTGATGCGGTTCTCTTCGGCCAGCAGACGAAACTCGGCCGCCTGATCGACGCCCAGAAACCGCATGCGCGCGCCCAAGGCCGCGACCATGGCCGACATGCCCGCACCCATCAACAAAGCCCGCCGCGTGACGCGGCGCGCGCTTGCTTCGGTATCGCGAGGCGTGCGTCTCATGCGGTCAAACCTCCTTAAAGCCGCCGACCATAGGCATCAACTTCGCCCATCGCGGGTTTGCGCAGATCCAGCACCACCCGCGACAGATAGACCACTGCCGGATAAAACAGCACCGACCAGAACAGCTGAACCAAAGCAAAGCCTAATCCTGCCTGCGGCAAAAGCACCATCGCGAAGATCAGCCGATAGATCACAATCATGGCAAACATCAGCCCTGTCACCAACAGCCATTCTACCATAAAGCTTAACTCACGCGTCAAAGCCACGCGGCCGCGCACAAATTCCGACCCCATCAGCACCAGCAGCGTCCACAGACCCGGCGGGCGCATCAGCAGCAGATCTTCCAAAAACACCACCGCCGCAATCAGCAGCACCGGCAGATAATCGGGCCGCCGCATTGTCCAAGCAAAGATCAGACACAGCAGCAGATCTGGGCCAGGCATGCGGTCAAGCCAGACCCAAAGCCTGCACAAACTGGCCTCGGGCGCACAGCTGGCGGCCTCAGCCAAGGGCAGCGGCAGCAGGCGCCAAAACAAAGTTGCCAGTGCTATGCCCAAAAACATCACCCGATGCAGCCAAATCTCACGCGTGGCCCCGTCGATCATTGCAAATCGCCCCTAGCCATTGCTGCCCGCCTCGGCGGCGCTCGACGGTAAAGGCGCAGGTGGCGCGGGCGGACCTTGCAGCGGCGGCAGTGCCAAAAGCGCGCCAGGATCGGTGATCGCGGTCAGCGCATTGCTGCGCAGCACCCGCAAAAACTCCAGCCGCTGATAATCAGCCGCAAGTGCCACCCGCAGCCGCTTATCGGTGCCCAAAACTACCGTGCCCACCAAAAGCCCGGCTGGAAACATCCCGCCATCGCCCGAACTGACCACCCGATCGCCCGGCCGCACTGCGTCTGGGTCTTCGATAAACTCCAGCGGTGGCAGATCAGAATTGTCGCCGGTCAGAATCGATTGCTGTCCCGAGGGCTGGATCGTGACCGGAATCCGGCTGTTGCTGTCGGTCAGCAAGATCACGCGGCTGGTCTGATGCCCAACCCCCGAAATCCGCCCGACCAAGCCGATGCCATCCATCGTCGCCCAACCGTCTTTGATGCCATCGCGCGCGCCCACATTCAGCAAAACCGATTGCCGAAACGGGCTGCCGCTGTCGGCCAGAACCACGCCCGTCACATGCGTCAGCTTTGGGTCCAGCCGCACATGGTTCAAATCCAGCAGACGCGCGTTCTTTTGTTCCAGCTGAAGGGCGGCTTCTTTCCACGCCTTCATCTGGCGCAATTCTTCGCGCAGTTGCTGGTTTTGCTCGTAAAGCCGCGCATAAGACTGAAAGTCCTGCACCACTTCCAGCCCCCAAGTCACCGGCGCCATCGCCCAGTGAAACGAAGGCACAAAGCGGTCGATCAAGGCGGCACGAAACCGCTCGACCCTTGGGCTATCAATCCGCCACAGGAAAAATACCGCCAGCAGCACAAGCACCAGCAAAGCAACCAAAATCCGCCGCAGCGGTCGGTGAAACTCTTCAGGTGTGCTGCGCATCTTTGCCATATAAGGCCCGTTTTATCTAAAGCGATCCAAAGGCCCAGCCTAATTTTAGCTGTCGTAATCAATTACATGGCGCAATTGCCGCTCGTATTCCAAGGCCTTGCCGGTGCCCAGGGCCACGCAGTTCAACGGCTCGTTGGCCACCGAAATCGAAAGCCCGGTCTGCTCGCGCAGCGCCAGATCCAGATCGCCCAAAAGCGCGCCGCCACCCGTTAGCATCACGCCACGGTCAACGATATCTGCCGCCAAATCGGGGGGCGTGGTTTCCAGCGCCTGCATCACCGCGTCGCAAATCTGCTGCACGGGTTCGGACAGGGCTTCGGCGACTTGCGCTTGATTGATCTCGGTTTCCTTCGGCACGCCGTTCAGCAAATCGCGGCCGCGAATGGTCATCGACGAGCCGCGCCCATCATCGGGCATCCGCGCGGTGCCGATGCTGGTCTTGATCCGCTCGGCGGTGCTTTCGCCGATCAACAGGTTCTGATGCCGGCGCAGATAGCTGATGATTGCCTCATCCATTCGGTCGCCACCAATGCGGACCGAGCGGGCATAGACGATGTCGCCCAAGGACAGAACCGCCACTTCGGTGGTGCCGCCGCCGATATCAACCACCATATTGCCGGTTGGATCGGTGATCGGCATGCCTGCGCCAATGGCCGCAGCAATCGGTTCGGCAATCAGCCCTGCACGCCGCGCGCCAGCAGACAGCACCGATTGGCGGATGGCGCGTTTTTCAACCGGCGTGGCGCCATGCGGGACGCAGACGATGATCTTGGGCTTCGAAAACGTCGTGCGCCGATGCACTTTGCGGATGAAATGTTTGATCATTTCTTCGGCAGCCTCGAAATCGGCAATCACGCCGTCGCGCATCGGCCGGATCGCCTCGATCGAGCCGGGGGTGCGCCCCAGCATCAGCTTGGCATCCTCGCCCACCGCCAAGACCTGCTTTTTGCCGTCTTTGGTGTGATAGGCCACAACCGAGGGCTCGTTCAAAACAATGCCCTTCCCGCGCACATAGACCAGTGTGTTGGCTGTGCCGAGGTCGATCGCCATATCTGACGAGAAGATGCTCGAGAGGAGTGACATTCTAAGCTGATCCTTGATCGCAAAATAACAATTTCCCGCGACTCACCAAAGTGATGCAGGCACATTCATATAAGGACAGTGCGGCCAAGACGAAAGCCAAGATCCTAAGATCCTGCGCCTTTCCGCCTTTTGCAGAAAAATGCAACCTCTTTCCGCGTCCAAGGTCTGGATTCCCTGAAATCCTTGACATTTTGCAATATCAGCCGTCGTGCCGCCGTCTAAGCTTGTGTGGCAACAAAGCGCAACACCCCTGCAAGACCCGCCACCCCCGCGCCATCGGCGGGGTGATTGACGCCGTCTTTCACCTCGACCTCGGCAAAGTCAAACGGGCTTACCCCTGCAAGGCAGGCGACATTTATGCCAAATTGGTGCGGGTTCGAGCGGCGCTGATGATGGGTGTAAATGCCGCAAAAGCTGCAAAAGTAGTGCTTCGCGGTCTTCGAGTTGAACTGATAGAGCGTCAGCTTGTCTTGGCCCTGCACAAAGCTGATATCCTCCAGCCGCGCCGAGACCGCAACCGCGCCGCGCATCCGGCAATAGGAACAGGTGCAGCGCCGAATGCTGTCAAAGCCATCACACAGCCTGACCTGAAACTGCACCGCCCCACAATGACAAGCGGCCTGATGCAGATTGCTCATGGTAAGGCCCTTTCAAAATTGAAGACGCTGGTAAGATCAAAGCATGGTTCTGCGGGTTTTCAAGCCCATTTTATCGCCGCCCCGCTGGCAGCCGACAACCCGTGCGATTTGCATATTTTCGCCTGATTGCTGCCCGTAATGCTGCATAGAATCCAAATATTTACAGTTTTACGACATGTTCCAAGTCTAGCGGCTATGTTTGCGCAAAAGATCAGAGCTTTGGATCAGGCCAGCTCATTGGCGGATTAGGATCTGCCAAGGGAAGGTGAGACGCTACGTCGCCTGCTGAAAGCTCGGCTGCCTGACAGGGCGCAGCACATCGCTTGGCGTGCAGGCGCGGGCAGGGCCCTCCCTGCGGTCGTCGCGGTCGCTGCGGGGCAGACCATGCGTCAAGCCTGCCCCTCAGCGGGTATCGACCCCGACGGCGATATTGTGGGCATCCCCGAAATCTATTTCGATCTTCCCAAGGCCACGAGGAAGCACCTGCCGCGCTTT
>CAJXWJ010000067.1 GCA_913062925.1 uncultured Pseudorhodobacter sp.
AGAAGAAGCCACTGGTGTCAGCCGCAAGCGAGATCGCACCACCACCAACGTTGCTGACCGCAAGGTTGATTTTATCAGTAGCACCCGAACCAAGATCAAAGGTGTTGTTGAAGCCTGCAGTACCTTGTCCGGTGCCAAGAGTACCAATGCCAGCAACGACATTCGAAAGTGTCGTCATGTTTGGAGTGAGCGATGGAACAGTCGTGATCCCGATAGGGTTCAGAGTTGGGTTAGCGGTAGCGAAATTAGAAGCAGCAGTAAGCGCTTCGTCATAAGTTGCGTATGAAACCTGTGGGCTCGCATCTATGCCTAAAGCAGTGACAAACGCAGGGACGTAAACTACTCCGTTTATCGGCGCAATTGAGACGCCTGTACCAGCATTATCGCCAGTAGCGTTCATTGCCGAATAGGCAACGCCGGTCTGGTTCGATTTGACCGTCGTGCCAGTCGACCCAACGAAGTTGCTATCTTTACCCAAAAGCCCAGCCACAACCGAAGTCGAACCCGTACCGATCAGCGACGCGGCGCTGTCCGAAGCCGCGCTGGAGGTCGAAGCAACACTTCCATTAGTGGTGTAAGAAACCCCACCGTAAACGCTCGGTGCTTCACCTGTAGCGGTAATTTGTTGAATTCGGTTGTTGCTCGTCAGACCATATGCGGAACCGACAGCGCCAACCGAAGTTTTCGCATCGCCCTGCGCCACAACCTGGCCAAGACCAATCGACGAACCAGATGCCGCAACGGTACGGTCAAAGTTCACGACGCTGACAACACCGGATTTGGCATTTGCTGTAGTCGCATCAGTGGTAGATCCCGTAACGGTACCAGATGTCGACGAAGCATAGCCGGTCATGTCAAAGGTCGCTGGCGCTTGAAGTGTCACCGAAGCTGCGCCCGAACCCAGACCGGTGGTGTCAACCGAAGCGCCGTAGGCGAAACCAGTTGCGGTTGGCGAAAGCAAATTCAGACCCGCGCCATAAGAGGCCGAACCAAGGTCAGCAGCGCCAACAACGGTGCCGAACAACGACAAAACTGCCGTCGTGATCATCAAATTTTTCTTCATGTTGTCCTCATGTTTTATAACGTTATCGGCAAATTTAAGAGTGTCCTAAGACAGAAATCACAACTTCATTTGCCACTCGAGATCGCGCAGGCATTAAAATCCGCACTCGATACCAGTCTTCGTGAAGCGTTGATTTTAAGACGCCGCCCACAAGTGCCCTAGTTATTGATTAACGTTAACCTTTAAACAACCTTTATTTTGTACTTATAAATACACTTAAGTATTAAATTACATCTAAAGTATATAGTTTGCACCTGAAATATCAACGAATTAAGCCATTCTATTATCCAAACGAATCCTATAGCTGCACATAAATACCATGAATTTGCAGGAATATTAAAATTTACTTGCAAAGCAATGCTGACCTGCGGATAAGGCGTAAAGTCGCTGGCAGTATTCCCGAGTAAAGGCGTTTCTGTTGGCGCAGGTTCAATGGGAAAAACATATGTCAAAGCAACTTCTTATCTATGATCGTGCAATTCCTGTTTCTTCGGAAACACATCGCGATATTTCTGTTCAGGTTGGAAAGAATTATAATTTCGCCAGCACATTAAATTCGTCACCTCTGCTTGCCGCAGAATTTTCGGCAGCTGCCAGCGAATATGTGATTGTTTTTGCAGGCACCGCCGAACAGGTTTTTCCTTCGATCATCTTGGGTCTAGAAGATGGGCAAAACCTGTATCTGGACGCTGAAGGCGCTTGGAAAGGTAAATATGTTTCGGCATTTTTACGCCGTTATCCTTTTGTTTTTGCCGAAGTCGCAGATACCACCTCTTTGACGCTTTGCGTTGACGAAGAATTTGAAGGCTTGAATTCTGACGGCAAGGGCGAGCGGCTGTTTGACTCTGAAGGTAATCGCACCCGCTATCTGGCCTCGATCTTGGAATTCTTGACCGGCTATCAGGGTCAATTCGAGCGCACCAAACTGTTTTGCGCACGATTGGTTGATCTTGGCGTGCTTGAAGCCGCCCAAGCTCGCTTTGCTGCCCCCGATGGCCGCAATGGTTCGATGACCGGATTCTTCACGATAAACCGCGAAAAACTAAAGGCAATTCCAGCCGAGTCGCTGACGGAAATGTTCAACACCGACGAGTTAGAACTGTGTTTCCTGCATTTGCAGTCGCTGGGAAATCTATCTGCGCTGACGCGGATGATTGACGCCAATCTGCCGAAATCTGACGTTTGATTTTAACGCCAAGGGTCGGAGGGTATATGACGAAAACGCCGTCTTTAATCTCTTTGCCCTTGGCGCTTTTTATTGCTGCGGCACAATGTGGCGCAGCTTTTGCCGAGTCTTTTGATTGCGTGATGGAGCCTGCTTCGGTAATCAGAATTGGTCCTTCCTCTCCGGGTGTTTTGCACGAGGTCTTTGTAAGGCGTGGCGATCATGTCAAAGCAGGCCAGATTATAGCCAGCACCGACAGCGAATCCGCAAAAGCCTCGGTTGCTTTACTTGAGGTGAAATCACAATCAACTGTCGAGCTTGATTCGCAACAAGCCCATGTTGCTTTCATTAAAAGCCAGCTTGAGCGCGAAAGAAAGCTGACCGAGCGCTCTCTTCAAAGCGTCAGCAAATTACAAGAAGCCGAGTTCAATTATTTAACCGCCCAAGCAATGCTTCAACAGGCCCGCGTTAATTTGGCTTCGGCAAAGGCAGAATTAGAACGCCAGAAAATTGCGCTTCGTGATACCGACATCCGCTCGCCAATTGATGGCGTGATTTTAGAAATTACCCTTTCAGTTGGTGAATACGCAAGCGGCGATCGTTATGTCGCAAAAATCGCGCAATTAGACCCACTGCATGTCGAAGCTTTTCTGCCGGTTGAACTTTATTCCGCCGACATCATTGGTCGCAAGGTTTATGTGACACCTGATGCGCCGATGACTGGCCAGTTTTTAACGCAAATCCGCGTCGCAGATCCAGTTTTTGACACCGCATCGCGCACCTTCGGCGTCAGCGCTGATCTTGCCAATCCGGATGGTGTTTTACCAGGCGGACATCGCTGCAAAATCGAATTTACCGCTGGGCCAAACCAAAGCAACTAATGCCATCTTAAAACCGCAAGGCTTTTTGGCTAAATCGCCTCGAATCCCTTTGGAATGCACCGACCTTGATCGGGCGGCAGGCCTGCGTCTTGCAGCAGATCGAGTGCCATCGCATCGGCGTTTTGCCCCGCCTGCGCCAAATGCTGCCAAATCTCTCGGACTGCGGGGATGATGCGTGGCTCGCCAAGCGCACGCGCGCTGTGCAGCCAGATCGCCAAGCCATCGCTGCTGTCATAGGCACGCGCTTTGCGCAACGCCGCGATCTTGGTCTGAGTCGAGCTGATGAACTTGCTGCGTGCCGCGGCGGGCCAATCGGCAAGCGTCATCAGATCTTGCCCCTGCGACAGCATGTGCCCCGCCCAAAACCGCGCCATTGCGGCGTGGCTTTCGACAAAATGCGGCTTCGCCTCGGCGAGCTTATCGCTGAGGTCTTGGGCAGCCTCGATCAGCGCTGCCGTGGCCTTTTCTTGCTTCCATGCGTTAAACATTGCGGCCTCCTGCCCTGCTTATGCCCTAAAGGCCGCGAAAGGAAAACAGCCGATCCCCGCAGTGGTGCAGACGGGCTCGGTATAGGGCGAAAAGCTTAAGGATAGCTTGGACGCTGCGGCGGCGCATCTGGGGTCTGGCGGCTTGATCCGGCGGCGGCTTAAGGTTAACGCCCAAAGGGTTAGCGGGATACACCCAAAGGGCAATTCCAAGGTACGCCATAGAAAGTCATCCATGCAAGGCATTAACAAAGCCAGGCTCCGCGCGCGCTTTTACACGCTGCTGATTGCGCTTTTGCTTGCTCTGCCGCAGCTGGCACGGGCACAATCCGCCGAGCGAATTGTCAGCATCGCGATGATGCGTGACGATGGCGCGGCCCTTGGCATAAAGGACGCCGCGCAAGCGCTTTACACGCCCAGCGCGCAGACCCTCAAGCTTGGTTATTCTTCGGCCGCGCATTGGCTGCGGCTGCGGATCCTGCCCGACCCTGCGGGTGGCGAGATTGTGCTGCTGGTGCGCCCGACGATTTTGGATGATGTGCAGCTTTATGTGGCCGATGGCGCGGTTTTTGGCGCCGCCATCGCGCCGGTGCCGCGCTATCGTCTGCAAAGCGCCGATTGGCCTTCATCGTTGCGCGGCTATCGCATCACGCCACCACAAGAGGGGGGCGATTATTTCCTGCGCATCGCCTCAACAGGTGCAATAGCGGCCAGTCTGACCGCTTTGCCAATCGCTGCGGCGCAAAAGCTAAGTTTGATAAACGAAATCATCTATATCTTCTACTTTACCTTTCTGCTGATGCTGTTTTTCTGGTCGCTGCGGCGGTTTTTGCGGGCGCGTGAAGCAATGTTTGGCTGGTTTTCGGCCATGCAAATCGCTTGGCTTTTTCACAATTTCTTTGCTTTTGGCTATTTCACCATCCTGATGCCAAGCGTTGATCGGCAAAGCGTGATCACGGTTTTTCGCTGTGCGATCATCGTCTCGGCGCTGTTGTCGATCAAATTCCATCGCAGCGTGCTGCAACGGTTTGCGCCTGCCCCTTGGGCGCTGCGACTTTTTGATCTCGAGCTTTTGCTGGTATGCAGCGCTTTGGCGATATTCTGGAGTGTGGATCACAACCTTGGGCTTCAGCTGAACGCTTGGTCGGTGGCTTGCGCACCGTTGGTGTTTTTGATTTGCGGCATCACCGCAAAAACCGAAGCCTCGCCGGGATTGACGGCGATGCGCTGGATCTACGGGGTGTTTTCGGTGGTGCTTTTGTTGTGGGTCATCACCTTTTTTGGCTATGGCCGGATGACGGTCTTTGCGCTTTACGGCTTTATGATCCAGGGCTTGGCCTCGGGGATTTTGATGTTCACCATTCTCGAGCTGCATGACCGCAAAACCATTACCGCAGCCAAAGCGGCCCGAAACAAGATCATTGCCATGGAAAATCAGCGGTTTGTCGAGCAGGCCAAGACCCAAACCATGGCGCAGTTCATTGACATGCTGGGGCATGAGGCGCGCAATGCGCTGGCGGTGATCAATATGTCGATCTCGGCGGGGACAATCAGCGAAGGGCAGCGCAATCGGGTCTCGGATGCCATCAGCGGGTTGAGTGATGTGATTGACCGCTGCTATATGGCGATCCGTCTTGACAGCCAAGGCCAGAGCGTCAGCCAATCGGGCTGTGATCTGGCTTTGATCTTGCGCAAGATCTGTGACAGCCATCTTGAGAATAAACGCATCCTGCTTAAGACGCCACAGCAAGCGTCGTTGCAAAGCGATCCGGTGCTGCTGGCGGTCATCTGCGGCAATCTTATCGACAATGCGCTGAAGTATTCGCCCCCCCAAAGCCTCGTGCATGTCGATCTTTCCGCGCAGGGACGAAGCGTGACACTTTTGGTAGAAAACTTGGCCGGAACGGCAGGCCTGCCAGACCCCGAGCAGGTGTTTCAGAAATACTACCGCAACCCCCGCGCCAAGGCTGCAATCGGCGCAGGGCTTGGGCTTTATATCGTGCGCGGGCTGGTGCATCTGCTTGCCGGCGGCATCACCTACAAACCGACCGAGGGTCGCGTCATATTTAAGGTCAGCTTTGCATGTTGAACATCACCATCGTCGAAGATCACAAAGCCCTACGCGAGTCGCTTGTCGATGTGTTGGCGCTTAAGGGCCATTGCATCACCGCCTATGAAAGCGTCGAGGCGATGCAAGCGGGCGGCAGTTTGGACAGCACCGCCATCATGGTGCTGGATTTGAACCTGCCAGGCGAGGACGGCATTTCGCTGGCAAAGCGGCTGCGCCTAAGCCATCCCGACCTTGGCATCGTGATGCTGACAGCGCGCGGCGAGGCCGAAGAGCGGCAAATCGGCTATGACAGCGGCGCTGACATCTATCTAACCAAACCCAGCTCGGGGGCCGAGCTTACCGCCGCAATCAAAGCGCTTGCGCGGCGTCTGCCCCCCGCCGGCCCAGTCATCAAGCCCGCTGTGCTAAACCCGATCGCAATGACGCTGGCGGGGGCCTTGACAGAGGTGGCGCTGTCTGCTGCCGAGGTGGCACTTTTGACGGCTTTCGCCCAAGCCCCCAACCACCGCCTGCACAGCAGTGCTATCGCCAAGATCGCCAGCAGCGAGGGCGATATCTCGAAGGCCACGATGGAGGTGCGGATTGTGCGGCTGCGCAAAAAGATGGTCACGGCAGGGGTGGCGGCCCAGCCGATCAAAGTTGTGCGCAACTTTGGCTATCAGATCTCGACGCCTCTCACGATTGTCTAGACCGGTTTAGCCCGCAAGGCTGGCGCTTTGAAACAGCCGCCCCGGCGCGTCTTTGCGCGCTGTGATCGCGGTGGTTTGCATCATGTGCCAAGCCAGCACCTGATTGCTGCTAAGAACGGGCAGACCCAGCTCTGCCTCTAGCGCCGCGATACAGCCCAGCGTGCGCAGATTGGTGCAGGACAAAAACACCGCCTCTGCGCCCAATGCAGCCGCACGCGCCGCCTCGATGATCGATTGCGGCGAGATGCGCGCAACCCGGGCCTCGACCTCTTCGCCAAAGCTTAGGGTTTGGCAGACGTCGATTCCGGCTGCGCCAAAGGCATCACGCACGGGGCCTGCGATACTGTCGATATAGGGGGTGACAAGCCCAAGCCGGCGCGCGCCCAAAGCCCGCAAAGCCGCCAGCGCCGCTGTCAGCGGATCGGTGACCACAGGGGTGTCAACGCCTTGGCGCAGCATCTGCGCCACCGCCTCGGCCCCGATCAGCGTGGTGCCAGAGGTGCAGCCATAGCCCACCGCATCAAAACGCGCAGCGCGCGGCAAAAGCTGGGCGCCGCGCGTCAGCTCTGCCTCCATCGCGGCAATGGTCTCGGCGTTCAACGCATCGCCCGATGGAATGCGGCTGGTATAGATCGCAATATCGCGGTCTGGGAAAATCTGGCGAAAGTCTTGCTCAAGCGTCTCATCCGCTTGCAAGACCACCAGCCCCAGTGTCGCCGCACTGCCGATTGGGCCGGTCAATTCATAGCCGATCTGCTTCATGTCAGGATCTCGGGCATCTGCGCAGGCGCGCGGCGCGACAACAGCTCTGGCCCCGTGGCGCGCAGAACGATGTTCTCTTCATGCACCAAGATCCGCCCCGGCGCGATCTCGACCCCCGGTTCCAGCGTCAGCACCATGCCTTCGCGCAGCTCGCTGCGGTCAAGCGGGGTGAGCGAGGGCCATTCGGTCAGCGTCAGCCCCAAGCCATGCCCCAGCCGCCCACCGCCTGCAACCGCGCCCTGCCGCGTAATCGCCTCGGTCAGAATGCGGTGCAGATCGCAGGCGAGCATACCCGGACGCAGGGTTTCAAGCGCCACCTCGGTCGCCAGATACAGCGCCTCTTGCGCGCGGCGCACAGGATCAGAGGCATGGCCAATGGCAAAATTGCGGTCAAAATCGCAGAAATAGCCGTCGCGCACAGCGCCGGTGTCCAGCATCAAGATATCGCCCGTCTGCAAGGGCTGCGCATCGGCCGGCGAGATCACATCGCCGTAACCGCCCTGCCCCGCGCCACCTGCGGTATAGCTGACCCAATCTGCGCCCTCTTGCAGCAAGGCGATCTGAAAGCTGCGAAACACCTCGGACAGCGGCACGCCTTGGCGGGCAAATTCGGGCACACGATCAAAGGCTGCATCGGCGACGGCACAGGTGGCGCGGATCTTGGCAATCTCGGCCTCGGATTTGATCTCACGCACGCGGTAAACTGCGCCCGTGCCATCAACAATCTTGCGCGGCGCGATGCGGTCTTGCAGGCGCAAGAAATCGGCAATCGGCATCCGAAGGTGGCTTTCCAGCCCCATCGGAATGCCAATCCGCCCCGAAGCCGCAACCAAACCGCAAAGGCAATCGGCCAAAAGACTGACGCCATCATCCAGCGGATCAGGCGCGTTCCAAGTGCGGATGTCGCTGATCCAGCAGCGCCGCATCAGATCGGCGCCGATGCTTGGAATAACCGCCACCGGATCGCCCGTCGCAGGCACCACCACAAACCAAGGCCGCGCCGGGCTTTCCCAGAACCGCGTCAGAAATCCGGTGGTGTAAAACACATCCGCAGGCGTGGTCAAAAGCAGCGCATCCAGCCCCGCCAAGCCCATTTCAACCTGTAAAGCCTTGATACGGCGTTGATATTCCGCCGCAGGAAAGATCATCGAGGTGTCAGACATCCTCTGGCCCCTCGCTTAGAATGCACAGCACATGCGCGCGCGGACCAATCCCGTCTTGACCTGCCAGCAAGGCCGCAACCCCTGCCCCCCCCGAGGGCGTGGTGGCCAGACCAGCGGCTGCAAGTGCTGCGACGCCTGCTGCCGCCTGCGCTTCGGTCAGTGTGACAAAGCGGTCAGCATCGCGCGCAAGATCGGCCAGCGCCAGCATCGACGGCGTCTTGCAATCCAGCCGTCCCATCGCCGAGACAGGGCCCGTTGTGACCACCACGCGGCCTGCGCGAATGCTCTCAATCAGTGCGGGGGCGGCGTCGGGTTCGACCACGATCATCTGCGGGGTATCCCCCCAAGCCAGACGCAACTCTGCCGCCAAAGCGGCGGCAAGCCCGCCCACACCTGCCTGCAACAGCACAAAATCAGGCATCTCAGCGCATTGCGCCACGATCTCGGTGGCAATCTGGCGATAGCCTTCCATCACCCGAAACGGCAGATCAACATAGCCCGGCCAAGAGCCATCAGACAGCAGCGTCCAGCCTTCGGCCTTGGCCGCAGCAGAAGCCGCCTGCATGCTGGCCTCGTAATCTGCCCCTGCCCGCACCACCTGCGCGCCCATGGCTTGCAGCCGTTTGGCAAAGCCCTCGGGCACAGTTTGCGCCAGATACACCACCGCCTGCGCGCCAAAGACCCGCGCGCCCGCGGCCACCGACAGCCCGTGATTGCCGGCACTTGCGGTGACATAGCAGCGCCCCGCCAGCGCCACAGACAAATCGCCACCAACTGCCGCAGCCTCGCGCGCAATCGCATAGGCCGCGCCAAGCGCCTTAAAGCTGCCCAGCCCCATGCGGCCGCGTTCATCCTTGATCGTCAGCCGCGCCACCCCTGCGGCTGCGGCAAGGTCGGGGCAGTCCAACAAAGGCGTTGGCTGATGCGCAGGGCACAGCGCCAGCAAAGCCGCCACCGCCTGTGCATCTGCCCCCGATTTAGGAGAAAGGTCTGGCAAGCCCTTGCCACGAAAAGGATTTATTAATGAGCCCACCAGCCCCTCCTCTATGCTTTACCGCAGGATAGCGCGATTGACCGCATTAGCCCAGCACCGCCTTAACCGCAGCTTGGGTCACACCAACCACGGTATCGACCTCGGCCTTGGTCAGGCAAAACGGCGGCGCAAAGCCAAGGATATCGCCCTGCGGCATCGCGCGGGCAATCACGCCGCGTTCAAGCATCGCCGCTGCAATCGCTGGCCCAATCTTGCGGCTTGGGTCATAAAACACGGTATTGGCCTTATCCTCGACCAATTCTACCGCGCAAAGCAGCCCCTCGCCGCGCACCTCGCCGACATGGGCGTGATCGCCAAGCGCTTGTTTCATCGAGGCATTCAGATAGGCCCCCACGGTTTTCGCGTTCTCGATCAGGTTCAGATCCTCGATCAGCTTTAGGTTCGCCACCCCTGCCGCCGCACAGATCGGATGTGCCGAATAGGTCCAGCCATGGCCGATCGGGCCGTTTTCATCCGTGCCCCGCGCCAGCACTTGCCAGACCCGATCCGAGATGATCGACCCCGACAGCGGCGCATAGGCCGAGGTCAGCCCCTTGGCGATGGTCATGAAATCGGGCTTCATATCGTAGTGATCGGCGCCAAACATCGACCCCAAGCGGCCAAAGCCTGTCACCACCTCATCTGCGACCAGCAAGATGTCATGGCGCTGCAACACCTCTTGGATCGCGGCCCAATAGCCCTGTGGTGGTGGCACAATGCCGCCCGTGCCCAAGACAGGCTCGCCGATAAAGGCCGCGATGGTGTCAGCACCTTCGGCCAGGATCAGCGCCTCAAGCCGCGCCGCGCATTGGGCTGAAAATTCAAGCTCGGTCTGATCGCGGTTTTCGCGACGAAAGTAATAGGGCGCATCGGTGTGAAGGATATTGTTCAGCGGCAGATCGAATTTGTTGTGAAACACCGACAGCCCGGTCATCGACCCTGTCATCACCCCCGAGCCATGATAGCCGCGCCAGCGCGAGATGATCTTTTTCTTTTGCGGACGGCCAAGGATGTTGTTGTAATACCAGATCAATTTGATGTTCGTCTCATTGGCATCCGACCCTGACAGGCCGAAATAGACCTTGGACATATGTGCAGGCGCGCGGTCCATGATCATCTTTGCAAGCGTCACCGAGGCCTCGGTGCCATGGCCGACGTAGGAATGGTAATAGGCCAGCTTATGCGCCTGATCGGCAATCGCATCGGCGATTTCTGTGCGACCATAGCCTGCGTTCACACAGTAAAGCCCGGCAAAAGCGTCCAGAAATTTGGCACCGTCGCGGTCTTCGATATGCACGCCAGAGGCGGTTGCGATGATCCGCGTTGGCGTCTCGCCACGGGCGTGTTGGCCAAGGTGGGTGGAGGGGTGAAAGAAATTGTCCCGATCCCATTGGGCAAGCTGGTCATCATTGCGAAGCATATATCAGGCTTTCTGTTCAGAAGGTTGGGCGGTGATCTCGGTGGCAAGAACCGCAAGGCAATCGCCTGCTTGCACCAGACCGGGGTGATGACGGGCGGTGACGATACCGTCCATCAAGGCGTAGAAATTGCGCGGGGCGATGCCGGTGTGGCCGGTGTCCCAAATCCGCGCGATCAGATCGCCTTTGGCGACGGTTTGGCCAAGGCTGACGGCGAAATCGACAAGGCCGTTGTGGTTGGTGAAGTGAAAGCAGCCGTCATCGTCTTGCGACAACAGCCGCGAGGGCGCGCGGATCAGATCGCCTTGTAAGATGCCTGCGTGGATCAGCAGATTGCGCAGGCCCTTGCGGGCAATTTCGGTTGTATAGGGCGTTGCGGTGCCGCCGCCGCCCAGTTCGGTGGTCACAAAGGTTTTGCCCAGCCGTTCGACCGCGTCGTCATACATGCCCAAGGCGTCAATCTCGCGCATCTCGATGCTGAAGGGCGCGTTAAAGGCATCCCGCGCGGCACGGCAGCGCGCTTGCTGCTCGGCGTCCTCAAGCGCATGGCTGGCGGCAAAGGGGATGAAATCCAGCGTCTTACCACCCGAGTGAAAATCCAGCACCAGATCGGCCATTGGCAGCAAGGTGCGCTGAAAATAATCCGCGATCTTTTCTGTAGGCGAGCCGTCGGGCTTGCCCGGAAACACCCGGTTCATGTTCAGATGATCCAAAGGCGAGACCCGCGTGCCCGCCAAAAACGCCGGATAATTCATAAACGGCAGGATGATCACCGTGCCGCTGACAGCCTCTGCGCGCAGGGTTGCGGCAAGCTCTATCAGCGCCAGCGGGCCCTCGTATTCATCGCCATGGTTCGCCCCCGTCAGCAGCGCACAGGGGCCGCTGCCGTTTTTCACTTGGGTGATCGGGATCTGGATCGACCCCCAAGCGCTGTCGTTGCGGCTATAGGGCAGGCGCAAATAGCCGTGCTGCACGCCGCTGGCGGCAAAGTCGATGGTGGCCGATATTGGATTGTTCCGCATCGCCTAATCCTTGACCACAAGCGCGCGCGGCGTGCGGCACAGGCATTCGGCCCCGGTCTCGGTGATCACAATCGGCTCGGTGATCTCAAGCCCGCCATCATCAAGCCAAAGGGCTGGCATAAAGTGAAAGGTCATGCCGACCTCAAGCACAGTCTTATCGCCACTGCGGAAAGACATCGTGCGCTCGCCCCAATCGGGCGGATACGACAGGCCAATCGCATAACCGCAGCGGCTGTCTTTTTGAAAGCCGTGCTGGTTGAGGGTGTGGTTAAACGCATTGGCAATATCTTCGCACAGCTGCCCCGGCTTTGCCTGCGCCAGCCCCGCCTCGACCGCCTCGAGCACCGCTTGTTCGGCATCCAGATATTTCTGCGGCGGCTTGCCCAAAAACAGCGTGCGCGATTGCGGGCATTGATAGCGCCGGTAGGCACCTGCAATCTCGAAAAACGTGCTTTCGCCTGCGCGCAGCGGCGCGTCATCCCAAGTTAGATGCGGCGCTGTCGCATCCATCCCCGAAGGCGCCATCGGCACAATCGCCGGATAATCGCCCCAATGGCCCTCTGCGCCAAAAACCGAAGCGTGATAGATATCGGCGATCAGCTCGTTCTTGGGCATGCCGACCTCGGCCTTGTCGCGGATCACCGCATGCATCCGCTCGACGATCCGGGCGGCGCGGCGCATATACTCGATCTCGGTCGCGGATTTCACCGCGCGCTGCCAGTTCACCAAGCCAGTGGCATCGAAAAGCTGCGCCGATGCCAGCCCCTGTTGCAGCGCCAGAAAGGCCGAGGCGGTAAAGTAGTAATTGTCCATCTCAAAGCCAATGCGCCCGCCGGCAAGCCCGCGCGCGGTGATCAGCTTGGCAAGCTCTGACATCGGGTGTTTGGCGGGGTTTTGCACAAAGCTGTCGTCATAGCCCAAGATATTGTCATGGCTTAGATAAGTGGTGCGCTGCGCCCCTACTGCATCCATCGCGCGCCCCCACCAGACCGGCTCGCCCTCAAGGCCCAGCAAAACCCCCTGATGCACATAGAAAGACCAACCGTCATAGCCGGTCAGCCACGCCATATTCGACGGGTCGGTAACAAAAATCGCGTCCAAGCCCCGCGCGGCCATGGCCAGACGGGTTTTGCTCAGGCGGGCGGCATATTCGGCGGCGGTAAAAGGAAGCTCTGGCATGCTGTGCGATCCTGCAAAAGGGTTGCGCAATCTTAGCTTTTCGCCTGTCGGAATTTATGCAATTATCTCGACATCTTGCATATTTTCAGCGATTTACAGACGAAAGTGGGAAAATTCAGCGTGATCGACGATTTCGACAGAAAAATACTGCGCCATGTGCAGCGCAACAACCTGCTGACCAGCGCGCAGCTTTCTGATTTGGTCGGCCTCTCGCCCAGCTCGGTGCAGCGGCGCCTCAACAAGCTGCGCGCCGATCGGGTGATCGAGGCCGATATCGCCGTGATCTCGCCCACAGCGCTAGAGCGGCCACTGACCATGCTGGTGGCCGTGGAGCTGGCGCGCGAACGCTCTGATATCATTGACCGCTTCAAGCGCGCGGTGCGCGAGCGCGCCGAGGTGATGAGCGCCTATTACGTCACCGGCGAGACCGATTTCATGTTGATCGTCAGCGCCAAAGACATGTCAGATTACGAAGCTTTTACCCGTGATTTCTTTTACAACAATGCCGATATCAAAGGCTTTAAAACCACCGTGGTGATGGACAGGATCAAGGCGTCTTTCTCGCTGCCAATCTAGGCCACAAGCAAGACGCCTCGACACAATTTGCCGCTCTGGGCGTTACGAGTTCAGCTCATAGGCCCGCTCGCCATGCACCGAGATATCCAGACCATTGGTCTCGGTCTCGCGGTCAACCCGCAGCGGCGTCATCCAGGCCACAACCCGCACCAGCGCATAGGTGACCACAACCGTGTAAAGCCCCACAATCACCAATGCTCCGATTTGGGGGGCCCAAGCCGCATAGCCAAAGGCCGCAATCATCAACGTGCCGAAAATCCCGCCAAGGCCATGCACGGCAAAAACATCCAACGCATCGTCAATCTGGGTGTGGTTTTTCATGAACAGCACCGCCTCTTGGCACAAGACCCCCGCGACCGATCCGATCACCAGCGCCCCCATCGGCCCAACTTCGCCCGCCGCCGGCGTGATCGAGGCCAGACCGGCGATGCTGCCGGTGACAAGGCTAACCAGCGAGGTGCGGCCAAACTTGATCCGCTCGCGCAGCGCCCAACTAAGTGAGGCCGCCGCCGCCGAGATATGGGTGACCAAAATCGCCATCGCAGCCGAGCCATCAGCCGCCAGCGCCGAGCCGCCGTTAAAGCCAAACCAGCCGACCCACAACATCCCTGCCCCAATCGCGACATAGCCCGGATTGTGCGGCGGCGTGTGGCGGTTCAACCGCCGCCCCAGCACCACCGACAGCACGATCGCTGCAAGCCCTGCGGTTTCATGCACCACGATGCCGCCGGCAAAATCC
>CAJXWJ010000068.1 GCA_913062925.1 uncultured Pseudorhodobacter sp.
AAGATATTATTCGCACGCCGGTTCGGGATCTTAGCCGCCCGCCTGATGCCCGCGCAAGGAGTGCAAAAGCGCTTCTTTCGCTGTGGCCAGATGAGCGCGAGCAGCCTGCACCGCCTGTTCGGCCTCGCGGGCCTCTAGCGCTGTGATGATTTGCAAATGTTCGCGAATTGCTGCGGCGTTTCTATGGCGTTCTAGGGTTTTATCCCATTGATAATGATAGTGAAAGATCAGCCGGATTGCCTTTTGAAATTGCGTGACAAAGCGGTTGGGTACCGCAGAGTTGATCAGAGCGTGAAACCGGCCGTCCAGCGCCGAGAAGTCGTGAAAATCTGTCTCAAGTCGGGCCCAAAGCGCCAGATGTTCGGCCTTGATTGCGCTCAGATCTGCCCAAACCTGATGCGCAGGCGGCAGGGTGACCAGATGACGAATGGCATGCAGCTCTAACACTTGGCGAAAATCTGACAGGTCCAGCGCATAATCTGCGGTAAAGCCCAAAAGCCGCCAGCCGCCGCGGGGCCGGCGTTCAACCAGCCCGGATTGGCTTAGGCTGGCCAAAAATTCGGCCAGCACATGTGGTGGGGCGTTAAATTGGCGTGACAGCTGCGTGACATTCAGGCTGGTGCCTGCGGCGACGTCAAAGCGCAGCACCCAGTCTAGAAAGCGCGCTTCAAGCGCATCGTGGCTGATGTAGTCATCGCGCAGCGCCAAAGCCTCCGAGGCCAAGGGCTGTCGCAGCAGGGTCTTATCGCGCCCGATGATCTGCACAATCCCCGCGCTGGCCAACCGCGCCAGCACCGCCCGCACCACTGTGCGCGACACCCCCAAAGCCGCCGCAAGCTTGACCTCTGACATCAGGCTGGCGCCGATGGGCAGGGGGGCAAGCAGATCAAGCAGGCTGTTATAGGCCTGTCGCAATCGGGCATCGGTGCGGGCCAAGGCGGGCTCCTGTTTATATCGGCTTCAGAATTAAAAACAGTTGTCAGGGCGGGCGGCTCTGGCCATTCTGTCTTTAATGATAAAAACCAATAAGCTGCGAGTCGAGCGTGAATGTGCTGACCGCGCTTTTCTTAGCCCGAGGCCCCGATGCCACTGACCCTGCGCCTGCACCCCCAAGATAATGTTGATATCGCCCTTGCCGATCTGGCCGCAGGCAGTGAAAGCCTTGGCGTCCTGCTGTCCGAGCGGATCGCGCGCGGCCACAAGCTTGCCAATCGGGCGATTGCGCAGGGGGCAGCGATCACCCGCTATGGCCAGATCATCGGCGCAGCGACCCAAGCGATTGCAGCGGGCGCGCATGTGCATGTCCACAATATCGCAATGACCGACCATCGGCAGGATTATGACTTTGCAGCCGCCGCTGTGCCGCTGCAACCGGCCGACACCCCGCGCAGCTTTCAAGGCTATCACCGCGCCGATGGGGCGGTGGGCACGCGCAATTATCTGGGGGTTTTGACCTCGGTGAACTGCTCAGGCTCGGTGGCGCGCTTTATTGCAGAGGAGGCCGAAAAGACTGATTGGTTCAAGGCTTTGACCAATATCGACGGTATTGTGCCGATTGCCCATGCCTCGGGCTGTGGCATGTCGGGGTCGGATGAGGGCTACGCCACCTTGATGCGCACCCTGCAAGGCTATGCGCGCAACCCGAATTTTGGCGGCATTCTGCTGGTGGGTTTGGGCTGCGAGGTGATGCAACTGCCTGATCTGCTTGGCAAAGGCCGGATGCGTGCCGACAATAACTTTCGTCATCTGACCATTCAGGCCGAAGGCGGCACCCGTCGCACCGTCGAACGCGGGGTCGAGGCGCTGCGCGAGATGGCGCTGGTGGCAAATGCCTGCGCGCGCGCGCCCGCGCCATTGTCGGCGCTGGTCATTGGCATGCAATGCGGCGGTTCGGATGGCTATTCGGGCATCACCGCCAACCCCGCACTTGGCATCGCCTCGGATCTGCTGGTCAGCCACGGCGGCACCACGATCCTGTCCGAGACCACCGAGATTTACGGCGCAGAACATCTTCTGACCCGCCGCGCGATAAGCGCCGAGGTCGGCGAAAAGCTGATCGCCCGCATTCGCTGGTGGGAGGATTACACCGCGCGCAACAAGGGCGAGATGAACAACAACCCAAGCCCCGGTAACAAACGCGGTGGGCTGACGACGATTTTGGAAAAATCGCTGGGCGCGGTGGCCAAGGGCGGCTCGGCACCGCTGACGGATGTCTATCTCTTTGCCGAACAGATCACCCAAAAGGGCTTCGTTTTCATGGACAGCCCCGGCTATGACCCCTGCTCGGTGACGGGGCAGGTGGCAAGTGGCGCGAATTTGATCGTCTTTACCACCGGACGCGGCTCGGTTTCGGGCTACAAACCCGTGCCCTGCCTGAAAGTCGCAACCAACTCTGAACTTTATCGCCATATGCCCGAGGATATGGATCTGAACACCGGCGATATCATCGAAAACGGCGTCACTCTGGCCGAGAAGGGCCGCGAGATGTTCGAGATGTTTATCCGCGTCGCCAGCGGCGAGGTGACGAAATCCGAGGCCTTGGGCTTTGGTGGCGCGGAATTCGTGCCTTGGCAGATCGGCGCAGTGATGTAGTCTGCGCGCAACGCATAAGGAAGCAGGCAAATGGGACGGTTAAGCGGCAAGACGGCTTTGGTCACGGCAGCAGGGCAGGGCATTGGGCGGGCCTCGGCGCTGGCGATGGCGCGCGAGGGGGCAAAAGTGATTGCCACCGATATCAACGCAGCGGCTTTGGCCGAATTGGCGGCCGAGGGGATGCAAACGCATCTGTTGGATGTGCGCGATCCGGCGGCGGTCAGCGCGCTTGCGGCCAAGCTGGGCGCAGTGGATGTGCTGTTCAATTGCGCGGGCTTTGTTGGCCATGGCAGCATTCTGGACTGTTCTGAGGACGATTGGGCGTTCTCCTTCGATCTGAACGTCACCGCTATGTACCGAATGAACAAGGCGTTTTTGCCGGCGATGCTGGCGGCGGGCGGCGGGTCGATCATCAATATGGCCTCGGTTGCCTCTTCGATCATCGCCGCGCCCAATCGGTTTGTCTATGGCGCCACCAAAGCCGCCGTCATCGGCATGACCAAGGCAATCGCGGCCGATTTCATCACCCAAGGCATCCGTTGCAATGCGGTCTGCCCGGGCACGGTTGATACGCCGTCCTTGCAAGACCGCATGCGCGCGGGTGGCGATTACGAGACCGCGCGCAAGGGCTTTCTTGCCCGCCAACCCACGGGTAAGCTGGCGCAGGCCGAAGACATCGCCGGTTTGGTGGTGTTTCTGGCCTCGGACGACTCGGCTTTTGTGACGGGCGTTGCGCATGTGATCGACGGCGGTTGGGCCAATATCTGAAAGGACGCTTTATGAAACTACTTCGTCACGGCCCGGCTGGGGCTGAACGCCCCGGCCTGATGCACAGCGATGGCACCCTGCGCGATTTGTCTGGCGTTGTCGCCGATATTGGCGGCGATGTGCTGTCGGATGCGGGGCTTGCCAAGCTGCGCGCGCTGGATGCAGGCGCGCTGCCGGTGGTTGCGGCTGGCACGCGGCTGGGGGCTTGCGTGGCGGGCACCGGAAAATTCATCTGCATCGGTTTGAACTACGCCGATCACGCCGCAGAATCGGGCATGGCGGTGCCGCCTGAACCTGTGGTCTTTATGAAGGCCACCTCGGCGATCTGCGGCCCGGATGATCCGATCATCATCCCGCGCACCTCGGTCAAGACCGATTGGGAGGTCGAGCTTGCGGTGATCATCGGCACCAAGGCGAAATATGTCAGCGAAGCCGATGCGATGGCGCATGTCGCGGGCTATTGCGTCAGCAATGACGTCAGCGAGCGCGCTTTTCAGACCGAGCGCGCGGGCCAATGGACCAAGGGCAAATCTTGCGACAACTTTGGCCAGATCGGGCCTTGGCTGGTGACGCGCGACGAGGTTGGCGATCCGCAGAACCTGAAAATGTGGCTGACGGTGAACGGGCAAAGCATGCAAAACGGCTCGACCAAAACCATGGTCTACGGCGTGGCGCATGTGGTCAGCTATCTGTCGCAGTTCATGACGCTGCATCCGGGCGATGTGATCTCGACCGGCACCCCGCCCGGAGTTGGCATGGGCATGAAGCCGCCGCGCTATCTGGTGGCGGGCGATGTGGTGGAATTGGGCATCGAAGGCCTGGGCCAACAGCGCCAAGATGTGATCGCAGATTAAGCCCGCAGGGTTTTGATATATCAGGAAAATCCCTGCCAGAACCGGCAGGGATTTTTCACAGGTTCAGCGCAGACGGATTTCCGAGCTGGCATCAAAGGCCAAAAGATGTGCCGGATCAAAGCGCAGGCCCACCATGGTGCCGGGTTTGATCACGGTATCGCCGCGCGCCTCGATCACCAGCTTTTCGCCGCTGCTGGCGGTCAGATGCAGGAACGACACGCCGCCAAGCGCTTCGGTCATCTCGACGCGGTGGGTGCTTGCATGGGCGTCAATCTCCAGATGCTGCGGGCGCAGACCAAGGGTCAGCGGCGCGCCCAAAGCAGGCAGCCTGACCGCGATCGGCAGCGCGCCGCCAAGCCCGGCTGCATCAACCTGACCCGCACCGCTGACCCGTGCTGCGATAAAGTTCATCGCGGGCGAGCCGATAAAGCCTGCAACGAATTTATTATCGGGGTCGCGGTACAGATCCAAAGGTGCCCCCACCTGTTCGATCCGCCCCGCGCGCAGCACCACGATCTTGTCGGCCAGCGTCATCGCCTCGACCTGATCATGGGTGACATAGATCATCGTCGCACCGATTTCGCGGTGCAGTCGCGCGATTTCCACCCGCATTTCCACCCGCAATTCGGCATCAAGGTTCGAGAGCGGTTCGTCAAACAAGAACACCTCGGGGCCACGCACAATCGCGCGCCCGATGGCGACGCGCTGGCGCTGACCGCCCGACAAGGCCTTGGGTTTGCGCGATAAATAATCGTCCAGCTTTAAAATCCGGCTGGCCTCTGCCACCTTTTGCGCCACATCCGCCTTGGCATGGCCGGTCATTTTCAGGCCAAAGCCCATGTTTTCGGCCACCGTCATATGCGGATAAAGCGCATAGGTTTGAAACACCATCGCCACGCCGCGCTCGGCTGGATCCATGCTGGTGACATCGCGCGCGCCGATCTTCATGCTGCCCGAGGTGGTCACCTCTAGCCCCGCCACCATGCGCAACAATGTTGACTTGCCGCAGCCTGATGGCCCGACAAAGACGCAAAACTCGCCGTCATTGACCTGCAAATCAACGCCGTGAATGACTTGGATGTCGCCGTATTTCTTGACGACATTGTTCAGAACAACCTCTGCCATAACTCTCTCCCTGTTCCTAATTTTGTTCTGGAAAGCGCCAGCTTTCCGCTTCGGCGGCAATCTGCGCTGCGGTGTCTTTGATGCGGGGGGATTGCGCCTCGAGCGCGGCCAGCGTGGTGCGGCTGGTGGTCGAGGTCATCGACAAAGCCCCCAGCACCCGCCCCGAGCGGCTGCGAATCGGCACAGCGCAGCAGATGATTCCCGGCTCGTGTTCTTCGCGGTCAAAGGCATGGCCGCGGTCGCGGATCGCCCCCAGTTCGGTCAGCAATTTGGCGGCGCTGTCCAAGGTGTGGGGGGTAAAGCGGTGAAAGGATTGGCGCGAAATTGCCGCCTGCACGGCGGGGTCGGGCATGAAGGCCAGCATCGCTTTGCCCACCCCCGTGCAATAGGCCGGACCCACCTTTCCGGCGGAGGAAAACATCTCGACCGGCTGGGTGGCGTTGCGCTTGTCGACATAAAGAACCTGGCCCTGATCCATCTGCGCAAGATGGATGGTTTCGCCAGATTCTGCTGCTAAATCATCAATATAGCGCCGCGCAAGTGGCGCAAGCGAGCTTTGCTGCCACGCCGAATGTGCCAGCCGCACCAGCCGCACCCCCAGCGAATAGGTGCCGCGATCTTCGTCATAGCCCAGCATGCCTTGGTTGGTCAGCGTCTGCAAAAACCGATAGAGCGTGGCCTTGGGATAGGTCTTTTGCGCCAGCAATTCTGAAAAGCGCACCGGGCGGTTTGCCTGTGCAACCATGTCCAGCACATCCAGCGCCTTGCCCACCGTTCCATCCGAGCCTGCGTCTTGCGTCATCGTGCCAAACCCTTTTCTGCGCTGTTGACAGCTTAGACGATACGCCGCATAGTTTTCAATATTCAAGACTAAGTTTCAACTAATGGAACCAAAGGGAGGAAACCATGGTTCGTTTCACCAAAGGGGCGCTTGCTGTTGTGGCAACGCTGATGATGTCTGGCTCGGCTTTTGCCGAACAGCGCGTGCTGAAATACAACGCAGACTTTGACGCGACGCCGCTGGCAGGGATGCAAGCGCTGATCGCCGATTTCGAAGCGGCCAACCCCGATATCAAGGTCGAGCTGAACAACTTTGACCACGAAGGCTATAAAACCGCGATCCGCAACTTTTTGACCGCTGACAGCCCAGATCTTGCCAACTGGTATGCCGGCAACCGGATGGCGCCCTTTGTCGCTGCGGGCCAGTTTCAGGATGTGACCGACGTTTGGGATGCCAACAATCTGGGCGATGCGCTGGGGGCGACCAAAGCCTCGATGACCATCGACGGCAAACAGTGGGGCGTGCCCTATACCTATTACCAGTGGGGCATCTATTTCAACCGCGACGCCTATAAGGCGGCCGGTGCAGAAGAGCCAAAGAACTGGGAAGAGTTCGTTGCCAATTGCGACAAGTTCAAAGCCGCTGGCATTGACTGTCTGACCACCGGCACCAAGGCGCTGTGGCCCGGGGCAGGGATCTTTGATTACCTTGATATGCGCGTCAACGGCTACGAATTCCACATGGATCTGACCGCGGGCAAAGTGTCTTGGACCGATGATCGCGTTCGCAACGTGTTCAAAGAATGGGCCCGCATTCAGCCCTTTATCACCGCCAATGCCTCGGCGATTGATTGGCAAGATGCAGCGGCTTTGCTGGTGCAGGGCAAGGCTGCCAACTATGTGATGGGCAACTTTGCGGTGGCGACCTTTAAGCAAGGCGGCATGACAAACGACAATCTGGGCTTTATGGTCTTCCCAGAAATCACCCCCGGACTGCCGCGCGCTGAAGAGGCACCAACCGACACCATCCATATTCCGGCTGGTGCCAAGAACGTGGCTGACGCCAAGACCTTCTTGGCCTATGTCGCATCGGCCGAGGCACAAACCAAGCTGAACGCCACTTTGGGCCAGCTGCCCACCAACAAGAACGCGACCGTAGATGCCTCTGATCCCTATATCTCGGCCGGTTTTGCGGAATTGTCTTCGGCCTATGCGCTGGCGCAGTTCTTTGACCGCGATGCGCCTGCTGAAATGGCAAAGGCTGGCATGGAAGGCTTCCAAGAGTTCATGGCCAAGCCAGAGCGTCTGGACGCGATCCTTGAGCGTTTGGAAAAGACCCGTCTGCAAGTCTATAAGTAAGCCTTGCTGCACACAACAGATCGGGCGGCGCGCAACCGCCGCCCGATTTTTTTCACCCCTATCTTCCGCGTGAACTAAAAAGAGGCCCGCCATGACAGCCCCGATTTCTGGCCCGATTTCTGGCGCAAAACCCAGCGGCTGGAAAGCCAACCAACGCAAGCTTGCGCCTTGGCTGTTCCTGACCCCCGGCGTTTTGATGTTTATGGTCTATGTGATCATGCCGATTTTCCAAAGCATGTGGATCAGCTTTTACGATTGGGATGGTCTGGGGGCGAAAACCTGGATCGGCATTGCCAATTATGTCGAGTTGATCGACGACGAGGCCTTCTATACCTCTTTCAAGAACAACATCCTTTGGCTGCTTTTGTATATGCTGGCGGTGCCTGCGGGGCTGATGATTGCGATTTTCCTTAATCAGACCATTCGCGGCATGCGGTTTTACAAGTCTTTGTTCTTCTTTCCCTTTGTGATCTCGCAAGTCGTGGTCGGCCTGATGTTTTCATGGTTTTACGCGCCAAACTTTGGCCTGTTGTATAATCTGATCGAATGGCTGACCGGCAGCGGCATCGCGATTTTGGCCGATGAGCGCTATGTCACCTACGGCATTATCGCAGCCGGTCTTTGGCCGCAGATTGCCTATGTGATGATCCTTTACCTCACGGGGCTGAACAACGTCGCCCCCGATCAGATTGAAGCCGCAAGGCTGGACGGCGCCAAGGGGTGGAAGATGCTGTGGTATGTGATCATCCCGCAGCTGCGGCCCGCGACCTTTATCGCGGTGGTGGTGACGGTGATCGGCGCGCTGCGCTCGTTTGACCTTGTCAGCGTGATGACAGACGGCGGTCCTTACGGGTCCAGCCGGGTGCTGTCGTTCTATATGTATGAAAAGGCGCTGTCGGAATATGGCTTCCGCATGGGCTACGGGGCTGCAATCGCAGTGGTTTTGTTTGCGATTATGATGGTTTTCATTTCGGGCTTCATCTGGAAGATGTGGCGCGACGAGACGGAGCGCTAGCATGTTTCCCAGACCGATCGAACAGGCCTCGCCCGCCAAGCAATGGCTTTACACGGCTGCGGTGCCGCTAGCGCTTTTCCTGTGGCTGTTGCCGCTGTTGGGGGTGGCTGTCACCTCGCTGCGCCCTGCCTCTGATCTGGCGGCGGGCAATTATTTCGGGCTGCCCTCGCATTTGGCCTTCGAGAATTATCTGGATGTGTTTCGCAACACGCCGATGGGGCAGTATATTCTGAACTCGTTCAAAGTCACGCTGCCGACGGTGATCGGCGCGGTGGGGCTGTCGTGCATGACGGGCTTTGCGCTGGCGGTGTACCGCTTTCCGTCCAACTTGATTATCTTTTTCATGTTTGTCGCGGGCAACTTTGTGCCGTTTCAAATCCTGATGGTGCCGGTGCGCGATCTGACCGTGCAGATGGGCATGTATAACACTTGGTATGGTTTGGCGCTGTTCCACATTGCGTTTCAGTCGGGGTTTTGCACGCTGTTCATGCGCAATTTCATCAAATCGCTGCCGTTTGAATTGATCGAGGCTGCGCGGGTGGAAGGCGTGGCCGAGTGGCGGATTTTCTGGTTCATCGTGTTGCCCTTGATGCGGCCTGCGATTGCGGCGCTGTCAGTGCTGGTCTTTACCTTTATCTGGAATGACTTTTTCTGGGCCACGGTGCTGACCTCTTCGCCGGATACCCAGCCGGTCACTGCGGGGCTTTCGTCGCTGAACGGGCAGTGGATCGCGCAGTGGCAGTTGGTTTCGGCCGGATCGATCCTGGCGGCCCTGCCGCCGGTGCTGATGTTCTTTGCGATGCAAAAGCATTTCATCGCGGGTTTGACCTTGGGGGCGGTAAAGTGAAGACTTGGCGTTTGGACGCGGGCGCGCAGACGCTGGTTTTTGCTTGCGACGATGGGCTTGCCCGCGTGGTCTATTGGGGCGCAGAGCTGCCAGAGGCCGAAGATTTGGCCCAGATCGCGGCCTCGGCGCGCAATGATCTGACCGGCGGCATGATGGATGTGCTGGCCCCCCTTAGCCTGAGCCCCGATCAGGGCTTTGCGGGGCAGGCGGGGCTGGTTCTGACCGATGCGCTTGGCGCGCCGCTAGAGCCACGCTTTGCCTTTGATCGCGCCGAGACCACGGCCACTAGCATCGCCTTTCATGCCCGTGCCGAAGGCCTGCGGCTGACGCATTTGATCGAGGCGCAGCCGACAGGGGTGTTTACCCTGCAAACCCTGCTAGAGGCGGACGCGCCCCTGCGGGTGCAATGGCTTGCCGCCCCCGTGCTGCCCGCGCCACAACTGGCTGATCATATGATCGATGTGGCAGGCCGCTGGATTGGCGAGTTTCGGTTGCAATCCGTGCCATGGTCCGCAGGCATTCGCCTGCGCGAGGCGCGCACGGGGCGCTCGGGGCATGAACATCCTCCTTATGTTTTGTTGCCTGAACTGGGGTGCAGCATGACCGCTGGCCGTGCCTTTGGGCTGCATTATGCTTGGTCGGGTGGCCACCGTATGCTGGCCGAAGAGCTGCCCGACGGGCGGCGTCAGGTGCAATTTGGCCATGCCAGCGGCTCCGAGCGCGCGGCGGGCACCCGCTTTGCCTCTGCCGTGCTGATTGCTGCCTATTCTGACAGCGGGCTTGGCGGCATTGGGGCTTCGTTTCAGCGCGACATCCGCGACCGCGTGGTGCAATGGCCCGATCCCGCCCGCCCACGGCCGGTGCATTACAACTGCTGGGAGGCGATCTATTTCAACCACAGCCTTGCCGATCTAAGCGCCATCGCCACCCGCGCTGCCGATCTGGGGGCCGAGCGTTTTGTGCTGGACGATGGTTGGTTCGGGCGGCGCGATGATGACACCACATCTTTGGGCGATTGGGTCATGGACCGGCGCAAATGGCCCGAGGGGCTGGCGCCGCTGATCGCCCATGTCAAATCGCTTGGCATGAGCTTTGGGCTTTGGTTTGAACCCGAGATGGTCAACCCGGACTCTGATCTCTACCGCGCCCATCCCGACTGGCGCTTGGGGCCTGCCGATCAGGTCACCGGGCGCAATCAGATGGTGCTGGATATGGCCCGCCCCGAGGTGCGCAGCTATCTTTTCGACGCCATCTCGGCAATTTTGGCCGAATATGACATCGACTATATCAAATGGGATCACAACCGGCTGTTGCCTGTGGTCGATGCTGGCCAAGCGCTGGGCAGTTATGCGCTGCTGGATGCCTTGCGCGCGGCGCATCCAAATGTCGAGATTGAAAGCTGTGCATCGGGGGGCGGGCGGATTGATGCGGGCATTTTGGCGCGCACGCATCGGGTTTGGCTTTCAGACAGCAATGACGCGCTAGAACGCTTGCGGATGCAACATGATGCGGCGCTGTTTTTGCCCTCGGCCATCACTGGCTCGCATGTCGGGCCGCGCCATTGCCACACCTCGGGGCGGGTCTTGCCGATGGGGTTTCGGGCTTGGGTGGCGGCCGCGCGCCATATGGGCTTCGAGATGGACCCGCGCGAGCTGACAGAGCCCGAGGCCGCCGAGCTGCGCGCGATCACCGCTTGGTATAAGCAAAATCGCGCTTGGATGATGGCGGGGGTGATCCTGCCTTTGGACAGCGCCGATCCTGCGGTGGTGGCCGAGATGCAGCTTGCCACCGACGGCAGCCGCTTTGTGGTCTTTGCAGGTCAAGCCGAAGCCTCGGAGCAGATCTTGCCACGCCCCTTGCGGCTGGCGGGGTTGGAGCCTGCCGCGCGCTATCAGCTGTGCTTGCGCAACCCCCAAGACCGCCCGCCGCAATCGCGCGGCCCGAATGCGCTGAAAACCGGGGCCCTGACCTTAAGCGGTGCGGCGCTGATGTCAGCGGGCATAACCCTGCCCGTGGCTTGGCCCGCGACGATGTGGGTCGTCGAGGCGATACGGCTTTAATGGAGAGTCCTGATGCTTGCCCACTATCCTGACCTGAACGGAAAATCGGTCTTCATCACCGGCGGCGGCTCTGGCATTGGCGCCAGCCTGACCGAAGGCCTGCTGCGCCAAGGGGCAAAGGTGGCGTTTTGCCAACGTTCGGATGCAAGCGCCTTTTGTGATGCGATGCAGGCAGCCACCGGCAATCGACCGCTGTTTTTGCCCTGCGATATCACAGATATAACCGCGCTGCGCGCAGCGATTGCCCAGGCCGAGGCCGCGCATGGCCCGATTACGGTGCTGGTCAACAACGCCGCCAACGATCAACGCCACGACAGTCTGGCGGTGGATGAGGCGTTTTGGGATTGGTCACAGGCGATCAACCTAAAGGCCTATTTCTTTGCCGCCCAAGCGGTGATCCCCTCGATGCAGGCGGCGGGTGGGGGCTCTATCATCAATTTCAGCTCGATCAGCTATATGATGGGCAATGCTGGCTATGTGGCCTATACGACAGCAAATTCCGGCATCAACGGCATGACCCGCACGCTTGCGCGCGAATTTGGCCCTGACCGCATTCGCGTCAATGCGCTGGCCCCGGGCTGGGTGCTGACGCAAAAGCAAAAGGATCTTTGGGTCACCCCCGAGGGCCTGCAAGCCCATTTGGACCGGCAATGCCTGAAAGACCCGCTTGCGCCCGAAGATATTGTGGGCGGCATGTTGTTTCTGGCCTCGGATGCCTCGAAAATGATGACGGGGCAGGCCTTGGTGATTGACGGCGGTGTGGTGGTGACGGGATGACACCAGACTGGATCGCAGTAGATTGGGGCACCTCGAACCTGCGGGTTTGGGCGATGCAGGGTGATCAGGTCTTGGCCCATAGCGCCTCGGACGAGGGGATGAGCAAGCTTGCTGCGCAAGACTTCGAGCCGGCATTGCTGCGGCTGATCGCGGGCTGGTTGGGGGCAGGGGTGATGCCAGTGATCGCTTGCGGCATGGTCGGTAGCCGTCAGGGCTGGCGCGAGGTGCCCTACCGTGCCGTTCCCTGTGCGCCGGTGCAGGCGGGCGCGCTGGCGGCAGTTGCCACGCTGGATCCAAGAATTTCGGTGCAGATCGTGGCGGGGCTGAAACAATCTGCGCCCGCCGATGTGATGCGCGGCGAAGAGACCCAGATCGCGGGCGCGCTTGCGGGACTTTCGGGCTTTGACGGGGTGTTTTGTCTGCCCGGTACCCATTCGAAATGGGTCGGTATCGCGCAGGGACAAGTGGCGGGTTTTCGCAGCTTTATCACTGGTGAGCTGTTTGCGCTTTTGGCCGAGCATTCGGTCTTGCGCCATGGTCTGAGCGGCGAAGGCTGGGACGATGCCGGTTTTGAACAGGGCGTCACCGAGGCTTTTGCCGCGCCTTTGGCAGGTACGGCGGCGCTTTTTGGTCTGCGGGCCGAGGGGCTGCTCACAGGTCTGGCTTCAGCTGCGGCGCGGGCAAGGCTTTCGGGGCTGCTGATCGGGGCTGAACTGGTCAGCGCGCGCGACTTTTGGGCCAACCGTCCGGTTGTGCTGATCGGGGCCAAAACGCTGTCTGGCCTTTACGCCCAAGCGCTTGGCTTGCAAGGCATCGACTGCCAAAGTTTTGATGCCACCGCCTGCACGCTGGCCGGCCTATCCGCCGCGCGGTTGGGGTAAGGGGGC
>CAJXWJ010000069.1 GCA_913062925.1 uncultured Pseudorhodobacter sp.
CACTCCGAAGCGCCATAAACAATCCTGTCATCGAAGGGGCGCAGATGCTAGAAATTCGTCATGCATTAACCAAAGTTGAAATTAGTACTAAGCTCACCGCAACCGCGACATCCTACACTTGCAATGTGGCGAGTAGCAATTTGAAGACCAGAATCAGGCCTAAGACACGGATATAAAATGGGTTTGTCATAAAAGACTTCACGAATTAAAACGGACAATACAGAGAAAGATATACAGCTAAATAAAATTTGCAAATAAAAATGTGTTTAAAAAGTATTAACGGAGATAGTTTGAATTAATTATTTATTAGTTATTTGTTAATACATTTTTGGGATGGTTCAATTTTACACACTCTTTTTAGGTGGCGTGGCGTTTGTTTTGAGGTCCCGCTCAGAGGTTTGATGATGCTGGTTTGGCGCCGTGTGAGGTCGTATATTTCCAGAGTGATCGGCTTGGGGCTTTGCTCTGCGCTTTTCGGCACGGGGCTCTTGGCTTTGGGCCGCGAAGCACAGGCGGCGCGCGTGCTTTACGCCGCTGCCCCCCAGCGTGCTTTGGCGATGCGGCAGTATGATCCAGGTTGGCAGGCCGCCAGCACCAGCGGTCTGACGCAGCTGATGCGCGCTTGTGCCGAATCGCTTTTGGGCGAAGATGTGGTTCGGTTGTCGCCGCGCCTGCGCGATGAAATTGCGGGTTCGTGCCGTTTGGCGGTGCGCGGGGTTTTGCAACAAAACCCCAGTTTTGCCCGCGCTTTGGCGGTAGATCTGCTGGTGGCACAGCCCCCGGTCATGGCGGCCGCCTACGCCCAAGCACAGGCCGCAGCCCCGTTCGAGCCTTGGCCACTGCAAATCCGCATCTTAGCCGCGGATCGTCTTGCGCGCATGCAAGCCACTGAGATATCGCCAGATTTCATTGCCGTTTTGTCCAAGGATCTGCTGTATCTGATTCAAGTTGCATGGGGGCAAGACCTGCTGCGCCAGCTTTACGCGCAAGACAGCCCGCTGCGCCCGCTGATCCAAGGCTTGGCACAGCAGCAGCCTGATCCGCCCAAAGGCGGTGAAAATGGTTAGATTTTTGCGGTTTACCCCCATCGATTTCGCGGTTTGGAACGATCGTTTTGCTGGGGTCTTGATGACTTTGGCAGTGCTGACTGCGCTGCCCTTTGCCAGCAATCGCCCGCTTTGGTGGTTGATCTGGACGGTGGCGATCGCGGGCCTTGCCTGTCTGTATCAGCTGCTGGCCTGGCGGTGCAGGACCAAAGCCGCTGCTCGCGCGCGGCCCTTTGCGGGGCTTTTCGCGCTTGCAGCTTTGGTGCCGGCGTTTGCGCTGGTGCAAGCCTCTGACCTACGCGGCCTTTTACCCCATTTTGCGCCCAAAATGCCGGCGGACTTGCACGATTTGGCAGGCGGCAGCCTGTCGGTGGTGCCAGAGGCCAGCCAAATCGGCGCGCTGCGTTTTTGCGGCTATCTGCTGTTTTTGGCGCTGGTGATCGAGGTGTCAACGCGGCGTGGGCGGGTAGAGTGGATGAGCCGGATCTTGTTTTTCGGCATCACCTTGCAGGCAATCTGGGCGCTTGTTGCGCTGAATCTGCTTGGTGATGTGACGCTTTTTGCCAAGAAAACCGCATATTTGGGGATGGCGACGGGCAGTTTCGTCAATCGCAATGCCTTGGCCTGCTTTCTGGGCTTTGGCCTTATTCTGGGGGCTGCGCTGCTTGGGACGCGGGCTTTGCCCGGGCAACAAGCCGCCAGGGGGCTGCGCGCCGTTTTCATGCAGTTTCGCGGTGGCGGTGCTGTGATTGCGGTTGGCATGTTGCTTCAAGCCCTTGCCTTGGTTGCAACGCAATCGCGGCTGGGGTTGTTGGCGACGATTGTGGGTTTGACGATGGCGGTGCTGTTGCGGCTGCGGCTGCGTGGCTGGCGACACGGATTTTGGCCGCTGCTGGCTTTGGGCGTGGCGTTGATCTTTGGCCTGCTCTGGGGGCAGGGGGTAGCCGAGCGTCTGCTGCTAACGCAAAGCGATGGCGCGACGCGGCTTGCGCTTTACCGCCAGATTTTGACGATGATCCAGGTGCGGCCGCTAACCGGTTTTGGCTTTGATGGCTTCGCCCCAGCCTTCGAGGCGTTTCGCGCGCCGCCTCTAAATCTAGCGGTGTCTTATGGGCACGGCCACAACACCTATCTCACGCTTTGGGCTGAACTGGGGGTGCTGGTGGGCTCGCTGCCGCCACTGCTTTGTCTTGCGGCGGGGGTGATTTGCCTGCGTAGGCTGCGGCAGGGTGACGGATTTTCGGCCAATGCTGTGGCGGCAATCGGCGCGTTGGTGCTGGCGGGGCTGCAATCGGCGGCAGATTTCAGTCTGGAAATTCCGGCCAATACCTATGTGTTTTTGGCGATGCTTGGCATGGGGGCCGCACAGCGCAGTTCCGGCACCCGCGCACAGCCATTGGCGTAAGATTCTGTTTTGGTTTGAAAATGGGCACTTTTTTGAGTGCCAAGAGTTTTGTCGAAGGAATAAACTTTGAAGCAAATCGATTTTGATTTTCGTGAGGCGCTTTCGGTTTTGCTGCGCCAGCGTGGGCTGATTGGAGCCTCGGTTGCGGTGTTTTTGGGACTTGCTTTGGCCTATTGTCTGGTGGCTCCCCCCGTGTATCGCGCCACAACTTTGGTGCAGGTCGATGTCCAAGGCTCGAATCTGCTTGAACCAAATGCAGGGCTTCCGCAGCAAACCGCGCTGCTGAACGCGCGCTTGGACAGCGAGGTTGAGATTTTGCGCTCAGCCAGCATGGCTTTGGCGGTGGTCGAGGCGGGGCAGCTGATCCGCGCGCCGGAATTTGGGGCGAAACTGGGCTTTGTCGAAAAGCTTGGCCTTGCGCTGGGGTTGGATCTTGCGCCGAAAGCACAGGCCGTTGCTGCCGCGAAACTGGTGAATGACACGCTTGAGCGGCTGCAAGAGGCGGTCGAGATTCAGCGGCAGGGTCTCAGCTATCTGATTGCGATCACGGTGTCGGCGGCTGCGCCGCAGACGGCGGCTGATCTCGCTAATCTTTATGCTGCTACCTATATTGATTTGGGGGTTTCGGGCAAAACCACTGCCCTGATCACGGCGCGCGATGTGCTGCGCCGCCAGATCACGACCGCGCAAAGGCAGCTTGCAGAGTCCGAAACGGCGGTGAATGATTTTATCGCGGCCAATCTTGCGCGGCTGGAGGCGGAAAGCGGCGACCCCGCGATTGCCGAGCTGCACCGTCAGCTGCAAGCGGCCCAGGCCGAGCAGGCAGCGGTCTTGCGCAAGTCCAGTTTGGCCGAGCAAGCCCTTGCAGCGCAAGATTGGCCGGCACTTTCGCAAAGCCTTGGCGATGCAGCTCTGCAAGAGCTAGAGCGTCAACGCATTGATCTTAAATCCAGATTGGCCGCAGCCGATCAGGGCAGCGCCCGCGCCTCTGATCTTGCCGCAGAGCTTGCGCGCCTTGACAGCGGCTTGGCGCAGCAATCGCAACGTGCGCTGGATCTTGTGCAGCTAAGCCTGACTCAGGCACGCGAGCGCGAGGCCCGCGCCCGCGATGCCCTGCGCGCCGTCTTGCTGCAATCGACGCTGTCGGCCGAGATGCTTGCGCAATTGTTCGATCACCAGCAATCGGCCACGTTGGCGCGCAGCCAATATCAGACGCTTTTGTCGCGCGAACAGGATTTCGGCACGCTGGCGAATGTGCAGATTGCCGATGTGCGGGTGGTGGCTCAGGCCCTTGCCCCGGCGCAGGCCGCAGCTCCACAAAAGGCGTTGATCCTTGCGCTTGCCGCGATTGTGGGCGCGGGGCTGGGAGGTATGCTGGCGTTTTTCAAGGAATATTATGTTGGCGGCATCACCTCGGCGCATCAGTTGCAAAATGTCTTGCAGGTCAGAGTTCCGGTGAGTGTGCCTGATGTTGGGCGTCAAGAGGCCGGAATGCCTGCCGATTTGGTGGCCAAGGCGCCGCTTTCGGCCTATGCCGAGAGTTTTCGCAAGCTGCGCGCGGCGCTGGATTGGCAGGCTGAACCTGCCACCGCGGCGGCGTCTCAGGCGCGGGTTATTCTGATCGCCTCCGCGCTTCAGGCCGAGGGCAAGACCACCGCCGCCATCGCGCTTGCCCGCACCTATGCCCTCTCTGGCGCTTCGGTTTTGTTGATCGACGCCGATCTGCGCAACCCATCGGTCGAGCCGCGTTTGGTCGAGACCACTTCGGTCGGACTGCTGGATTACCTGCTCAGTTGGGGCAGCGCTACGCCGCATCTGCCGCAGGCGGTCGAGGATCCGCTCACCTCGCTGGTGGTTTTGAGTGCGGGCGTGCGCAGTGTGGTGCCGACGGATCAATTGTTTAACGGCAAGGCTTGGCAACAGTTGCTGGCGTCCCTGAAGCCGGATTTCGATGTGATCTTGATTGACAGCCCGCCGCTTTTGCCGGTCGTTGATGCGCGCTATCTGCTGCGCGACGTTGATGCTGTGGTGCAGGTGGTGCGCTATGGCACGACCACCCAAGCCGCCGCCCAAGAGGCCTGCGCGCAGCTGCAAGAGCTGTTGCGCCCCGAGGCAAAGCTGATTGGCGTGCTGAGTCATGAAGGTTTTGACATGGGGCGCTATGCCGGTTACGGCCGTTATGCGCCCTATTATCAGCAGCTTGAGGCCTAGGTCTGCGGGCGCGCGCCTAACCTTCTGTTAGCGACAGGCTGTCAGTCTGCGGCTGCGTCTGCGGCGGGGCGGTCACAAATAAATTACCTTAAAGGATAGGAAAATCATCGCCTTATGGCGTGGTTCTTGCACGGCAGCGACACAATCCTGTCCGTTCTGACCTGTTCCCTGACCCTACCCTTGCCTGCTTTATGCCCGCGGGGCAGGCCAAAGGGGAGCCAACCATGTCAGACCGTTTTTGCAGCGCCTTGGCTCGGCTATTGGGCCGGCCTTGGGCTTTGCTGTCGATCAGCCTGACGCTGATCTGCCTGACCACGCCGATGCAGGGCCGGGCAAAAGTGCAGGTCATCCGTGCCGATATGGGGGGGGATTTGCAACAGCGACTGGACGAGGTGGAACGGTTGCGCGGGCAAGATATCTGGCTGCGTATTGAGGGTATCTGCGTATCGGCCTGCACGCTTTATCTGGGTTTGCCAAAGGCTTGTGTGGCTGATACCGCGCGGCTTGGCTTTCACGGTCCACGCAGTCGCCTTGCCGGACTGCCCTTGCCGCGGCCAATATTTGACCACTTAAGCCAGCAAATGGCCCGCCATTACCCGCCGCCGTTGCGGCGGTGGTTCATGACCAAAGCGCGGTTGGTGACGCGGGATTACTACGAACTTTCAGGCGCGCAGGCGGTTGCGATGGGCGCGCGGCGCTGCGGATAGACCGGTTTTGCCTCTTGGCGATATTTTCACTTGCCACCGATGTATGCCGCAGGATACCAATCAGGTGTCAAGATCGGGAGAATCCAGCAGGAAACTTCTGGTGCCGAAGGAGCAAACGCCCCGTTAAACTCTCAGGCCAAAGGACCGTTCTGACAAACAGACTCTGGAGAGTGGCGCGCCCGCGCCCGCCGAAGGGATAACGATCTCAGGCACCCCGTTGGGGTAAGGACAGAGGGGGCATCGTGGGGTGGGGATTGGCCTGCCTGATCGGTGCCGGTGTTATTTTCCGGCGGAACTTGGGGGCTGTTTTGGCCGAAGACCTAGACTATCTGGCTTTGCACGACCTGCATCTGTCTTTGGGCGGCAAGATGGTGCCCTTTGCGGGCTATCATATGCCGGTGCAATATCCGGCTGGGGTGATGCAAGAACATCTGCACTGTCGTGCGGCGGCTGGGCTTTTTGACGTCAGCCACATGGGGCAGGTGATCTTGCGCCCGAAACACAGCTATCAGGCCGTGGCTTTGGCACTTGAGGCGCTGATGCCAGTCGATGTGCTGGGGCTGGCCGAGGGGCGGCAACGCTACGGGCTGTTTACCAATGAAACTGGCGGCATTCTGGACGATCTGATGTTCGCCAATCGTGGCGATCATATCTTTGTGGTGGTCAATGCCGCCTGCAAAGCCGCCGATATCGCCCATATGACAGCGCATCTGTCGCAGGTCTGCGAGGTGATTCCGGTGACGGATCGTGGGCTTTTGGCGCTGCAAGGCCCGCAGGCCGAGGCCGCCTTGGCGCGGCTGATCCCCGACGTCACCGCGATGCGCTTTATGGATGTCGCGGTGCTGGGCTGGCAGGGCCAAGATCTGTGGATCTCGCGCTCGGGCTATACCGGCGAGGATGGCTTCGAGATTTCGGTGCCCGCATCGCTTGCCGAAGCCTTGGCCCGCGCGCTTTTGGATCAGCCCGAGGTGATGCCGATCGGCCTTGGCGCGCGTGACAGCCTGCGGCTGGAGGCGGGGCTTTGCCTTTACGGCCATGACATTGACACCACCACCAGCCCTGTCGAGGCGGGGCTGACTTGGGCCATTCAAAAGGCGCGGCGCACTGGCGGCGCACGCGCGGGTGGCTTTCCGGGTGAGGCGAGGATTATGGCCGAACTGGCCGAGGGTGCGCAGCGCAGCCGCGTTGGCCTGCGCCCGCAAGGCCGCCAACCGATCCGTGAAGGCACGCCGCTCTTTGCGCCAAATGCCACACCCGTTGGCAGCGTCACCTCGGGCGGTTTCGGCCCTTCGGTGGCGGCCCCCATCGCAATGGGCTATGTCGCGCGCGCCTTTGCCAGCGCAGGCACCGCCCTCGAGGCCGAGGTGCGCGGCAAGATGCTGCCCGTTACCGTCTCGGATATGCCTTTCCATTCAACACGTTACAAACGCTGAGGGTTTAAGATGAAGTATACCAAAGAACATGAATGGCTGCGCGTCGAGGGCGATCTGGTTGTGGTCGGCATCACCGAACACGCCGCCACCGCGCTGGGCGATGTGGTTTTTGTCGAACTGCCCGAGGTGGAAACCATGGTCGCCGAGGGTGACGAAGTCGTGGTGATCGAAAGCGTCAAGGCGGCTTCGGATATTCTGGCGCCCTTGGACGGCGAGATTGTCGAAGTGAACCAAAAGCTGGTCGATAACCCTGCCTTGGTCAATGAAGACCCAACCGGCTCTGCGTGGTTTTTCAAACTGCGCGTCGATGATCTGTCGGTTCTGGACGCCTTCATGGATGAAGACGAATACAACGACCTGATCGGATAAGCACAAAGGGGCGCTAACCCCTTGAATTCAATGCCTGTCGGCTTCCTTTCGGGGGCTGATCCCTTATACCCAAAAGGAACGCAGCATGGCCTTTACCCCTGTCGACTATAACCCCTATGATTTTGCCAACCGCCGCCACATTGGCCCTTCGCCTGCTGAAATGGCGGCGATGCTTCAGGCGATTGGCGTGCCCAGTCTTGACGCGCTGATCGACGAAACCGTGCCCGCAAGCATCCGGCAAAGCACGCCGCTTAGCTGGGCGCCGCTGTCTGAACACGGGCTTTTGGCGCGGATGCGCGAGGTGGCGGGCCGCAACAAGGTGATGACCTCGCTGATCGGGCAAGGCTATTACGGCACGGTGACCCCGCCTGCGATCCAGCGCAATATCTTGGAAAATCCGGCTTGGTATACCGCCTATACCCCCTATCAGCCCGAAATCGCGCAAGGCAGGCTCGAGGCTTTGCTGAATTATCAAACCATGGTCTGCGATCTGACCGGCCTGCCGGTGGCCAACGCCAGCCTTTTGGACGAGGCAACCGCCGCCGCCGAAGCCATGACGATGGCCGAGCGGGTGGCAAAATCCAAGGCCAAGGCGTTCTTTGTCGATGAAGACTGCCACCCGCAAACCATCGCCGTGGTGCAAACCCGTGCCGAGGCGCTGGGCATCGCTGTTCTGGTGGGCCCTGTGCAAGGGCTTGATCCAAATGCCGTTTTCGGTGCGCTGTTCCAATACCCCGGCACCTATGGCGCGGTGCATGACTTTAGCGATCAGATCACAGCCCTGCATGAGGCCAAGGCGATTGCGGTGGTGGCGACCGATCTTTTGGCGCTTTGTCTGCTGAAAGAGCCGGGCGCGATGGGGGCCGATATTGCGGTCGGGTCCAGCCAGCGCTTTGGCGTGCCGATGGGCTACGGCGGACCGCATGCTGCGTTTTTCGCCTGCCGCGACGAGCATAAGCGCGCCATGCCCGGCCGGATTGTCGGCGTCTCGGTCGATGCGCGCGGCAATCAGGCCTACCGTTTGTCGCTGCAAACCCGCGAGCAACATATTCGCCGCGAAAAGGCCACGTCGAACGTCTGCACCGCCCAAGCGCTGCTGGCGGTGATGGCCTCTTTCTACGCGGTGTTTCATGGCCCCAAAGGCCTGCGCGCCATTGCCGAGCGCGTGCATTTCATGACCGACCGCATCGCGCGCGGGCTAAAGGCTGCGGGGGCCAAGGTCTCGCCCGAGGCGTTTTTTGACACCATTACCGTCGAGGTGGGCGTGGGCCAAGCCGGTATCTTGGCGGCCGCGCGGCACGAGGGCCTGAACTTTCGCAAAATCGGGCTGGACCGGGTTGGAATTTCGCTGGATGAAACCACAGACGAGCGGGTCTTGTCCTTGATTTTAAAGGCCTTTGGCATTGATGGCGTCGCCCCGCACCGCGCGGCACTTGCCTTTCCGGAAAGCCAATTGCGCACCACCGACTATATGACGCATCCGGTGTTTCACATGAACCGCGCCGAGTCCGAGATGATGCGCTATATGCGCCGCCTGTCGGACCGCGATTTGGCGCTGGACCGTGCGATGATCCCGCTGGGGTCTTGCACGATGAAGCTGAACGCGGCTGCCGAAATGATGCCGATCACCTGGCCTGAATTCGGCTCGCTGCATCCCTTTGTGCCAAAAGATCAAGCGCTTGGCTATCACGAGGCGATCAGCGATCTGGCGGAAAAGCTTTGTGAAATCACCGGCTATGATGCGTTTTCGATGCAGCCGAACTCGGGCGCGCAGGGCGAATATGCCGGGCTTTTGACCATTGCCGCCTATCACCGCGCGCGCGGTGACACGGGGCGCAACATCTGCCTGATCCCGGTGTCGGCGCATGGCACCAATCCGGCTTCGGCGCAGATGGCGGGGATGCAGGTTGTCGTTGTGCAAGCGATGCCGAATGGCGATATTGATGTCGAAGATTTCCGCGCCAAAGCCCAAGCAGCGGGTGATCGGCTGGCCGCCTGCATGGTGACCTATCCCTCTACCCATGGGGTGTTTGAAGAAACCATCCGCGATATCTGCGATATTACCCATCAGTTCGGCGGCCAAGTCTATCTGGACGGGGCCAATATGAACGCGCTGGTTGGTCTGGTGAAACCGGGCGAGATTGGCGCCGATGTCAGCCATTTGAACCTGCACAAAACCTTTGCCATCCCGCATGGCGGCGGCGGTCCGGGCATGGGGCCGATTGGCGTCAAGGCGCATCTGGCGCCGCATCTGCCCGGCCACCCCGAGACGGGTGGTGCCGAGGGGCCAGTGAGCGCTGCCCCCTTTGGATCGGCCTCTATCTTGCTGATTTCATGGGCCTATTGTCTGATGATGGGCGGCGAGGGCCTGACACAAGCGACGCGGGTGGCAATTTTGAACGCCAATTACATCGCGGCGCGGCTTCAGGGGCAGTATCCGATCTTGTTTATGGGCAACAAGGGGCGTGTCGCGCATGAATGCATCCTTGACACCCGCCCCTTTGCCGAGGTGGGCGTGACGGTGGATGATATCGCCAAGCGTTTGATTGATAACGGCTTTCACGCGCCGACGATGTCTTGGCCGGTCTCTGGCACCTTGATGGTAGAGCCGACAGAATCCGAGACCAAGGCCGAGATTGACCGCTTTATCACCGCGCTTTTGGCGATCCGCGCTGAAATCCGTGCGGTCGAGGCGGGCGAGATTTCCAGCCAAGACAGCCCGCTGCGCCACGCGCCGCATACGGTTGAGGATCTGGTGGCCGATTGGACCCGCGCCTACCCGCGCGAGCAGGGCTGCTTTCCGCCGGGCGCGTTTCGGGTCGATAAATATTGGCCGCCGATTGGCCGCGTCGACAATGTCTTTGGCGACCGCAATTTGATCTGCACCTGCCCGCCGCTGGAAAGCTATATGCAGGCGGCCGAATAGCCCAAAGCCGCGGCAATACGTCGTTTTTGTGCCGTGGCAGGGCGCGGGATGATTGACAGCTTTGGGGGCGGGCCGCTAGGTCTGCCCCCATGAAAACCGCCGCCCCTTCCTCGACCTTTCTGACCGGCTTGGCGGGCGCGCTGCCGATTATGCTGGGCTATTTCCCGATCGCTTTTTCCTTTGGCGTGGCGGCCGTGCGCGCGGGCCTGAGCCCCACCGAGGCTGCGGGCCTGTCGGTTATTATCTATGCGGGGGCCTCGCAGTTTTTGGCGCTGGCGCTGATTGCAGGCGGCGCGCCGGTTTTGGTCGCGGCTTTTACCTTGATCGCGATGAACCTGCGCCATCTGCTTTATGGCCCGGCGCTGATGAAGCGGGCAGGGCCCGCCGCGCGCAAACGCTGGGCGCTGTTCTGGGCCTTTGGGCTGACGGACGAGGTGTTTGGTGCGGCGCTAGGCGCGCTGGCGCGGGGGCGGCAGTTTTCGGAAAGCTATATGTTTGGGCTTGGCATCGGCGCCTATGCGGCTTGGGTTTCGGGCACGGTGCTGGGGGCCTATGCGGGGGGTGGCGCGCTGGAAGGCTGGCCGGTTCTAGAGGCGGCCTTGGGCTTTATGCTGCCGGCGCTGTTCTTGGCGCTGCTGTTGTCGATCATGTCGCGCGCGCAAGTGCCGGTGATTGCGGTGGCCGCAGCGGTTACGGTTTTGGTGACGCTGATCGGCTCGGGCACTCTGGGGATTTTGGCGGGAATGCTGGCGGGGGCGGTGACGGGGATGCTGCGGAGGATCACAGATGCGCAGTGAGGTTTTGACGCTGGCGCTGCTGGTGGGCTTTTGCACTTGGGCGTTTCGGGTGTTTCCGACGCGGGCCGATCTATCGGCCTTGGCCCCCACTGGCATTTTGGCGCGATTTTTGGCGGCAACCGGCCCTGCGGCGATTGCGACGCTGTTTGTGGCCTCGGTGATGCCATGGCTGCAAGGCGGGGTGGCGCTGCCGATGATCTGCGGCATTGCAGCGGTTTTGGCAGCCTATGCGGGCAGCCGCTCTGTGGTTGCGGCGACGCTTGCGGGGTCGGCAGGCTATGGATTTGCGGTTTGGGGACTTGCATTTTTGGCCTAGCGCCCTCATCTTATTCTAAAAGATGAATGTGAGGTCTGTGATGGAAGCTGTGAAACTTGCCTGTGCCACCTGTGGCCAGATGAACCGCGTTCCGGTGGATCGGCTGAGCGCTGGCCCAAAGTGCGGCTCTTGTGGCGAGGCTTTGGTCGATGGCCGGGTGATCGAGCTGGACGCCAAGGCGCATGACAAGGCCACGCGCGGCGATGATCTGCCGCTGCTGGTGGATTATTGGGCGCCGTGGTGCGGGCCTTGCCGGCAGATGGCACCTCAGTTTGTCAAAGCCGCGCAAAGCCTGAAGGGCCGCGCGCGTCTGGCCAAGCTGAACACCGAAGACAACCCGCAAATCGCCCAACGCGCGCGCATTCAGGGCATTCCGGCCTTGGTTTTGTATCGCGGCGGTCGCGAGGTGGCGCGGTTGGCCGGCGCGCGGCCTGCCAGCGATATTGTGGCCTTTGTCCAAGGCCATCTGGCCTAGGGGCATTGGCTTTGATATCGGCAAAACCGTGTCAAACCTTGCTCCAGATCAAGGTACGCGCGGGTGCTCTGGGCTAGGCTGATCGTCTAACCACAGAGGAGCTTGCCATGTCGCGTTTGATGATGATGCTGTTTTCAATGATTTCGACCACGCTGATGGGCATCGGTATCGTGGTTGCATTGGTGACAGGATATGACACCTTGCAGCCAATCCTGATCGCCGCGGCGCTGGGCTTCGTGCTGGCCCTGCCTGCGACATGGATTATCGGGCGGCAAATTGAAAAGCAGACCTCAGCCTAGGCTTTTGGCTGGACCCTGTCGTTATTGGATATACTTCGTGAGCCTTGCGCTCTAGGTTGAACCAAGGTCTAGCCTTTTGTATATCAAAATTTTCGCGAGTGCTGCTGTTTCAAGACCCCTATCGGAGGCGCTTGACGATGACGCTTTATCTGGCGGTAATGTTTGCGAGTATTGCTTTGGTATTGATGACGCTTTGTGTGGCGGTTGCCATGCTGACGGGTAATGCCTCGGCTATGATGTTGGGGATTTGCGCTTTGATTGGCGCGCTGCTTGCGTTGCCGACAACGCAATTCGTCGTTATGATGTTGGAAGAGTAACAAGGTTAAGGATTAGCTTATGTCACAGCCAAAAGGCTATTCAGCGTTGCAGATTGCTTTGCACTGGGGCGTGGCGGCTCTGATCTTATTCCAGCTGATCTTGGGCGATGACATGAGCCACGCATGGCGCGACTTTAGCAAAACTGGCGTGGCAGCGATGTCGCTTTCGGTCTGGGCGCATATAGTTGTCGGCGTGGCGATCTTGGCCTTTGTGCTGTGGCGTTTGGTGCTGCGCTTTACCCGTGGCGTGCCGGCGGATCCCGTGGGCACAACCGCAAAGATGGCTTTGGTGGCGCATTGGGGCCATATCGGGCTTTATGGCTTGATGCTGGCGGTGCCGCTGACGGGTCTGATCGGTTGGTATGGCAACCAATCGCTGCTGGTCGAGGCGCATGGCTGGTTAAAGCCCGTGCTGATCGTGGTGATCTTGGGCCATATCGCGGCGGCGCTTTACCATCAGTTTATCTTGAAAGACGGGCTTTTGCTGCGGATGAAGCGGCCGCAAAACTAGGCCTGTAAAAACACCTCGACGGTTTGTTCAAAGGCGCGTGGGGCCTCGGCATGCAGCCA
>CAJXWJ010000070.1 GCA_913062925.1 uncultured Pseudorhodobacter sp.
CGCAATGGCAGACCTTGATGGAATCGGTGCGCGGCAAGGCCGAGGTGATTATCGGAGCTGTGGCTTGACTGTGCGGTTACGGGGGTCGCCCGCGCGGGGGAGGGCTTTTCAATTGATCTTAGCCGTGGCCGGGTTCAGGCGGCCTCGGTGGTTGTGGCCTCGGGTGGCAAGTCCATTCCGAAAATGGGCGCGACGGGGCTTGGCTATCAGATCGCCACGCAATTCGGGCTGGGGCTGATCGAGACGCGGCCCGGTTTGGTGCCGCTGACTTTTTCGGCGCAGGAGTTGGAGTGGATGGTGCCGCTGGCAGGGCTTGCGACGCAAGCGCGGGTCGGTTGCGGGCGCGCGGGCTTTGACGAGGCGGTGCTGTTCACCCATCGCGGGCTTTCGGGGCCTGCGGTGCTGCAAATCTCGAACTATTGGCGCGAGGGCGAGGCCTTGCAGGTCAATCTTGCGCCGCAGTTGGATGTGCTGGCGGTGCTGGGGCAGGCCAAGCAAGAGGCGGGGCGCAGCGCTTTGCGCACGGCTTTGGGCAAGTTCCTGCCCGAGAAATTGGCGCGCCATCTAGAGGCGGTTTCGGGGATCTTGCAGCCGATGGCCGAAATCTCAAGGGCCGAGCTGGCGCGGGTGGCGGGCTTGGTGCAGGCGTGGCGCTTGGTGCCGGTGGGGTCCGAAGGCTACCGCACCGCCGAGGTGACGCTGGGCGGCGTTGACACGGCCGATTTGGACAGCCGTACGATGATGGCAAAAGCGGTGCCGGGGCTTTATTTCATTGGCGAAGTTGTCGATGTCACCGGCTGGCTTGGCGGCTATAATTTTCAATGGGCCTGGTCGTCGGGCTGGGCTGCGGGGCAGGTGGCCTAGGCGTGCAGCGGGTCGGCCTTGGCCAGACGGTCAAAAGCCATCAGGCTGGCAATCAGCGCCGGCATCTGCGCCAGAGCAATCATATTCGGCCCATCTGACGGCGCTTGATCGGGGTCTTCATGCGTCTCGATAAACACGCCAGCGACGCCAAGGGCTACTGCCGCGCGCGCCATCACCGGCGCAAATTCGCGCTGCCCACCCGAAGAGGTGCCATTGCCGCCGGGCTGTTGCACCGAATGGGTGGCATCCATAATCACCGGATAGCCCGTGCGCGCCATGATCGGCAGCGCGCGCATATCGGCGACAAGGGTGTTATAGCCAAAACTGGTGCCGCGTTCGGTCAAAAGGATCTTGTCATTGCCGGTTGAGGCGACCTTTTCGGCGACATTCTGCATATCCCAAGGTGCCAGAAATTGACCCTTTTTGATATTGACCACAGCACCCGTCTGCCCTGCGGTTAGCAAAAGATCGGTCTGGCGGCACAAAAACGCCGGGATCTGGATGACATCGACGACGCTTGCCGCCTCGCGCGCTTGGCCTGCGTCATGCACATCGGTCAGCACCGGAATCCCAGTGGCGCGAATGCTTTGCAAAACCTTTAGCCCCGCCTCGATCCCCAGGCCGCGCCGGCCCGAGAGCGACGAGCGATTGGCCTTATCGTAGCTGGCCTTAAACACAAACTGCGCACCGGCTTGCGCGCAGGCCTCTGCCATCACCCCCGCAATCATCTGCGCGTGATCGAGGCTTTCCAACTGACACGGCCCCGAGATCACCAACAGCGGGCAATCGTTGCCCACGGTTAGCCCAGAAATTGCGACGCGGTTGTTCATACTATGCGGTAACCTGTTCATGAAGGATTGCGACTGTCATCGAGATCATAAGGTATATCCCAATGAAGATCAGCATCACCACCAGAGTATTTTCAAAAGCCAAGGGATAGGTTGGCTCGTCTGGTGCGATCGGGCTGACCGCAAGCGAGAGATAGCGGGTCTGCCGGTTCGCCTCGTTGCGGGCGGCTTCCATCGCCGTCAGCGCGGTTGACAGCAGGATCTGACGCGTGCCGACATCGGATTGCGCGATCAACAGCTCGGATTGCACCCGCGCCAAGGATTGTCCGGTGGCCGAACTTTCGGTCAGCTTGCTGCGCAGCTGCGCGATCTGATCTTCCAAAGTGACGATGCGGCGCTTGATCGGATCCATCCGCGCCCTGTTGGGGTTGGCGTTTGATTCCATCTGCGCGATCGACAGCTGCTCCAGCGTCAGCTGGCTTTCCAAAGACCCAATCTGGCTGCTGACAAGGCCAATCTCGGTCTCGGAGGAGACGATCTTGTTCTTCTCTTGCAGATCAATCACCTTCATATTAGCTTCCGTGAGCTTTTTCTCAGCATCCTGATAAGCTTCTAGTGCGCCTTTCATCTGATCGCCGCGCAGGCGGGCGGTCAGTTGATCGACCTGCTCCTCGGCATAGCCGATCAGCGCCTTGGAGAATTTCACCGCCGTCTGCGGATCTGCGGCAATCACCTCCATCTTGATCAGACCCTCGGTCGGATCATAGGAAATCTTCACATTGCGGCGATAAAGCTTGTAAAGCGCGGTGTTCGAGGCCCCGGGTTCGATGCGTTGAATGGGATCAATCGTGGGGTCTGAAAAATGCGCGCGAAAGCCGATATCGGCATCCAACCGCTGCATCGCGTCTTGGCTTTGCAAATAGCCCTGAACCGCAATCGAATCCTGCGAGGTGGCAAAAGCGGAGCCCTTAATCAGGCTGCCAAGGCCGGTCGAGGAGGATTCGGCCTGTTGGATCACGAATTCGGTATGCGAGGCATATAACGGCGTGGCGATGGTGTAATAGTAAAAGCCTGCAAGCAGCGTCGGCAGTCCGACAAAGACAAAAAGCCGCGCCATCAGCAGTAGCGATTTGCGTTTGCGCCGCGCCACAATATCACGCTGGATGCGCGCGACTTCGGCAATATGGGCCTGTTCGGCGGCCAATTCAGCAGAAGGCACCTGCACAGGCTTGATGGTTTGTGGCAGCTGAATGCCATCGCCGCCCGGTGTCAGGGTCAGCGCCCGCGATTCAGGCGGCAAGGGAGGCGCGCCATTGCCGGCAGCGGCAACCAACTCTAGCACCGAATTTGTTTGGAACGGATCAATGCCTGCATTGCGCAACAGCCGCACCGCATCGAAATCCGAGGTTGCGGGCAGGCCGTGCTTTTGCGCCAAGCGTCGCGCCATGCGCAATTGTCGCCCCGTTAGCCCCTCTTGCCGGATCGCGTCAATCTGGGCAGGGGCGGATTGCTCGGTCGCCGCAGTCGCAGCAGGGGCGGCGGTGGGAAAGCGCATGCCGGCAAAACCGTCGCTGTCGGCATCGGGGAAAAAGGCGCGATCACCGATAACCGTGGCGGCGGGCGCAGCGACGACAGGCTCTGGCTGCGGCGGCTGTGGCAGCGGATCAGGGCGACGGGTGCGGAATCGGGTTACTTTAAGCTTCGTAGTCATACAACCGCTTCGCTTCTTCTAGGGTTTCGAATTTATAAAGCTGACCATTGCGCAGGACCGCCGCCGAGCGGCAGAATTTCTCAAGCGTCGAGGCCTGATGCGAGACCATGACCACAGTGGCATTCTTAAGCCGCTGCCGCAGCACCTCGCCCGCTTTGCGGTTGAACTCGACATCGGTCGAATTGGGCATGCCCTCGTCGATCAGATAAATGTCAAATTCCAAGGCCAGCATCAGCGTAAAGGAAAACCGTGCCCGCATGCCCGCAGAATAGGTGCCCAAGGGCATATCGAAATATTCGCCGATATTGGACAGCCAGCGGCAAAAGCTTTCGATATAGTCAGGGTCCAGCGCGTAAAGTCGCGCGATATAACGCGCGTTTTCCTTGGCGCTGTGTCTGCCAACCATGCCGCCCATAAACCCAAGCGGAAAGGAAATCCGCGAGGTGCGAATAACCCGCCCCTCATCGGGTTTCTCAAGCCCGGCCATCATATTGATGATCGTGGTCTTGCCGGTGCCATTCTTGGCCAGAATGCCCAGCGAATTGCCAACCTCGACAGAGAAGGACGCCCGGTCAAGAATCACCTTGCGCGATTTACCTGTCCAAAAGGACTTACTGACGTTTTCAAAGGCGATCATGGCTGCCCTATGGGCCTGCCTCCTGCTTGGATTTCATGGGCTTAGGCCCAGATTATGGCTTTTGAGTTAAGGCGCAGTCACTGCATCCTGATTGAGATAAAATTGTATAATTCCGGTTTAAGGCAGCATTATGTCGCCATCCCCACCGATCTCGCAAGCCCAGAGCTTGCGGCGGGGTATAAGACGGCTTGGACGAGCGTAAATGTGTTGGGGGGGGCAGGCGCGCTTTGGCGCCGCAAACTCTTTGGACTGCGGCGCCATCTGCGGTAGGATCAGGGCAGGCGTTAAGCCTTTTGACGGCTTATCTGGTCACTTTACTTGAAAGCGCAGCCCGATTTGACGCCAAAAGCCTTGAACACCAAGGCCGCAGGGCAAAATCCTGTGATCGCAGACTGCGCGAGGTTAGCGCCGATGAACAGCGTAAACCAGTAGAACAGCGGCGAGACCCAAAGGGTCAGCGCAACCGAAAGAAAGATCATAAGGCCTGCGAACAGCAGAACAGAGCGGTCGAGTGTCATAAGAGTTTCCTTTGTTGGGCCAAAAGCGCCAAGGGGCGATTGACATTACATGCACAAATATGAATATAATACATCGAGCACTCCAAGGAAAGGCCTCTTTATGCGTTCGCTGACTGTTTTCCCACTGCTGGTCGCATTTGCCGCACCAGCTTTTGCCGAGCCGATGACGCTTGCGCCGCTGCAAGTGACCGACTGGAAAGCGGTCTATGGCCGGATCGAGGCGCGCGACCGCATTCCGGCGCGGGCGCGGCTGGGCGGCACTTTGGTGGCCTTGGATGTGTCCGAGGGCGACAACGTCACCGCGGGGCAGGTGCTGGCGCGGATCGTTGACGAAAAGCTGGCGTTTCAGCTTTCGGCGATGGATGCACAGCTGCAAGCGGTCAGTGCGCAGCGTGATAATGCGCAGGTCGAGCTGAAGCGCGGTGAAGATCTGCTAAAGCAAGGCGTCACCACGGTGCAGCGGCTGGACGGTTTGCGCACGCAGGTTGATGTGCTGGACGGGCAAATCGCCTCGATCAGCGCACAGCGGCGGGTGATTGAACAACAGGCCGCCGAAGGCTCGGTTCTGGCACCGATTGCGGGGCGGGTGTTGCAGGTGCCAGCCGCCAAGGGCGCGGTGGTGATGGCGGGCGAGACGGTGGCAAACCTTGGCGGCGGCGGGATTTTCCTGCGCCTTGCCGTGCCAGAGCGGCACGCGGCCGGTCTGCACGAGGGCGACAGCATTCAGATCGAATCTGCCACCGGCGCGCAAAGCGGCACTTTGGTGCGGATCTATCCGCTGATCGAGAATGGCCGCGTGGTGGCCGATGTCGAGGTCGACGGGCTGTCTGATGCCTTTGTCGATGCGCGGGTTTTGGTGCGTCTGCCGGTTGGCACGCATGAGGCTTTGATGGTGCCAGTGACGGCGCTGACAACCACCGCTGGTTTGGATTATATCAGCGCAAACAACGCGATGCGCGTCGTTGTTCCCGGATCGCATGAGGTTATCGGCGGGGTCGAGATGGTGGAAATCCTTTCGGGTTTGCAAGCCGGTGATGTGATCGAAACCGATGGAGCTAAGCATGAGTAAGCGCGGCCCCTTGGGCATAGCAGGCGGTTTGACGCGGGCCTTTATCGGCTCGGCGCTGACGCCTTTGTTCATTCTGGCGGCGGTGGCCGCAGGGTCTGTGGCGCTGGTGTCTTTGCCGCGCGAAGAAGAGCCGCAAATCTCGGTGCCTTTGGTCGATATCCATGTGCAGGCGCAGGGCTTGAAGGCGGAAGATGCCGTCAAGCTTGTGACCGAACCCTTGGAGATTATTGTCAAAGGCATCAACGGCGTCGAGCATGTCTACAGCTCGACCCGTGATGACGCAGCAATGGTAACCGCGCGGTTTTTGGTGGGCACCTCGTCTGATGCAGCGGTGCTGCGGGTGCATGACAAGCTGATGGCCAATTCCGACCGCATCCCCTTGGGCATCCCCGAGCCATTGGTGGTGGGGCGCGGTATTGACGATGTGGCGATCCTGACCCTGACGCTTTCGGGCGAAGGTGTGGGGGCCAATGCGCTAACCCGGCTTGCGCGCAATTTGCAGACCGAAGTCGCCAAGACCGATAACGTCGGCATCACCTATCTGGTGGGCGATACCATGGATGCGATCCGCATCGCGCCAGACCCGGAACGGTTGGCGCTTTACGGTGTGACGCTGCAACAGCTTGCGGGCAAAGTCTCGCAGGCCAATCGCACCCTGAACACCGGCAAGCTGCGCGACGCTGGCCAGCAGATTGATCTGGTGGCAGGCCAAACCCTGACGGCACCCGCCGAGATTGCGGGCCTGTTGCTGACCACGCGGGACGGGCGGCCTGTCTATGTGGCCGATGTGGCGCAGGTGTCTTATGTGCCTGATACCACGGAACATATCGTCGCCAATATCAGCCGTAACGCTGACGGCAGCCTGACCCGCGCGCCTGCGGTGACGCTGGCGATTGCCAAACGGGCAGGGGCGAATGCCGTGGTTGTGGCCGAAGAGGTGCTGCACCGCGTCGAGGCATTGGAAGGCAAGCTGATCCCCGAAGGCGTGCATGTCACCATCACCCGCGATTATGGCGACTCGGCCAATGAAAAGGCCAACGAGCTGTTGTTCCACCTTGGCCTTGCCACGGTGTCGATCATTGCCTTGGTATGGCTGGCCATCGGCTGGCGCGAGGCGATTGTGGTCGCCGTGGTTATTCCGGTGACCATTCTGCTGACGCTGTTTGCGGCTTGGATCATGGGCTATACCCTGAACCGCGTCAGCCTGTTTGCGCTGATCTTCTCGATCGGGATCTTGGTGGATGACGCGATTGTGGTGATTGAAAACATCGCGCGGCATTGGGGGATGCGCGATGGGCGCTCGCGCATTGACGGCGCGGTTGACGCGGTGGCCGAGGTCGGCAATCCGACGATTGTGGCGACCTTGACCGTGGTTGCGGCCCTGCTGCCGATGCTGTTTGTCTCGGGCCTGATGGGGCCTTACATGAGCCCGATTCCGGCCAATGCTTCGGCTGCGATGATCTTTTCCTTCTTTGTGGCGGTGATCATCACGCCTTGGCTGATGGTCAAAGTCGCAGGGCGCGCCGATATGTCAGCCCATGGCGGCGATGACAGCCACGGCGGCCATCATGGCGGCCTCCTCGAGCGCAGCTTTAACGCCGTGGCGCGGCCCTTGTTGGCCACCAAGCGCCGCAGCTTGACGTTTTTGCTGGTGACGGCTGCGCTGTCCTTTGGCTCGCTTGGCCTGCTTTATACCAAGGATGTGACGGTTAAGCTGCTGCCTTTCGACAATAAATCCGAGCTTTCGGTGATGATTGATCTGCCCGAAGGCGCTTCGGTTCAGGCGACCGACCGGGTGGCGCAAGATGTCGCCAAAGTGGTGATGCAGATGCCCGAGGTGACCTCGGTGCAGACCCATGCTGGCACACCTGCGCCGTTTAACTTCAACGGTTTGGTGCGGCATTACTATCTGCGCGCCGAACCGCAGCTGGGCGAAGTCTCGATCAACCTGACGCCAAAGGGCGAGCGCTCGCGCGCAAGCCATGACATCGCACTGGACATCCGCGCGCGGATTGCAGCGCTTGACCTGCCCGAAGGCACCAGCCTGAAAACCGTCGAGCCACCTCCGGGCCCGCCGGTGATCTCGACGCTTTTGGCCGAGGTTTATGGCCCCACCGCCGAGGCGCGGCGCGAAACTGCCGCCAAGATCCGGCAGGCGTTTAACTCGGTGCCCTTTATTGTCGATGTCGATGACAGCTACGGCACCCAAGCGCGGCGTTTGCGCGCCAAGATTTCAGCCGATGATTTGGAATTCTTTGGCGTGCAGGAAAGCGATGTCTTTGACACTTTGGCGATTTTGAACGGCGGCCAAGTGGTGGGCTATTCGCATCGCGGCGAGGGGCGCGACCCGATTGCGCTGCAAATTGCCCGCGACAAAGGCGATAGGGTGATGGACGAACGCTTCTTGACCACACCCATTCCGGCCAATGTTTTGCCCGGCGCCAAAGGTGTGGTTGAACTTGGCGATGTGGTGAAAATCAGCGCCGAGAAAAGCTCCTTTCCGGTGTTTCGTCACAATGGCCGCGACGCCGAGATGGTGACGGGTGAGCTTGCCGGTGCCTTTGAAGCCCCGCTTTACGGCATGCTTGCGGTGCAGGCAGCCCTTGACAAGATGGACTGGCCCGAGGGCGGCAAGCCGGTGATTTCGATGCATGGTCAGCCCAGCGATGAAAGCACGCCCACATTGCTGTGGGATGGCGAATGGGAGGTCACTTACGTCACCTTCCGCGACATGGGGGCGGCCTTTGGCATCGCGCTGTTGGGGATCTATATCCTTGTGGTGGCGCAGTTTGGCTCGTTCCGCCTGCCACTGGTGATCTTGACCCCGATTCCGCTGACCTTTTTGGGCATCATGCTGGGGCATTGGATCTTTGGCGCGCCGTTCTCGGCCACCTCGATGATCGGCTTTATCGCGCTGGCGGGGATTATCGTGCGCAACTCGATCCTGCTGGTGGATTTCATCCGCTCGAGCGGCACCGGCCTAACCACGGTTGATGTGCTGATTGAAGCCGGTGCGATCCGCTTTAAGCCGATCTTGCTGACAGCGATTGCGGCGATGATCGGGGCGGTGGTGATCTTGTCTGACCCGATTTTCCAAGGTCTGGCGATTTCGCTGCTGTTTGGTCTGCTGTCGTCAACACTGCTGACCGTCTTGGTGATTCCCGCGATTTATCGGGTGTTCAAAACCTAAAAAGCCAAGCTGCGACAATGATGTATCGGGCCTGGCTCAATATATCATTGTCATATGCGAATTTGTGTATACGATAGCATTCAATGGATTGGCCTAAGACGGCAAAAGGGAGGAAAATATGGCACATATCGTTGTTTTGGGGGCAGGGCTTGGCGGCTCTATTATGGCTTACGAGCTGGCAGATGAGATCGGCAAGGGCGACACCATCACCGTGGTGACCAAAGATCCGACCTATCACTTTGTGCCCTCGAACCCTTGGGTGGCGGTGGGCTGGCGCGAGCGTGATGACATCACCATCGACTTGGCGCCCACGATGAAGAAAAAGGGCATCAAGTTTGTCACCACGGCGGCGCAAAAGCTGCACCCCGAGGAAAACCGTCTGGAACTGATCGACGGCACCTCGATCAGCTATGATTACATCGTCATCGCCACCGGCCCCGAGCTTGCCTTTGACGAGATCGAAGGTCTTGGCCCGCATGGCGGCTTTACCCAATCGGTTTGCCACATCGACCACGCCTTGCAAGCCAAGGTGGTGTTTGAAGAGCTGATGAAAAACCCAGGCCCGGTGATCATCGGTGCTGTGCAAGGCGCGTCTTGCTATGGTCCCGCCTACGAGTTTTGCTTCATTCTGGAAACCGCCCTGCGCAAGGCCAAGATCCGCGACCAAGTGCCGATCACCTTTGTCACCTCCGAGCCCTATGTCGGGCATCTGGGGCTGGACGGGGTTGGCGACACCAAAGGCCTGCTGGAATCCGAGATGCGCAACAAGCACATCAAATGGATGACCTCGACCAAGGTGAAAAAGGTCGAAGACGGCCAGATGACGGTGGAAGAGATCAACGACGATGGCAGCAGCAAGGGCGAAAAGGTCTTGCCCTTTGCTTTCTCGATGATGCTGCCGGCCTTCCGCGGCATCAAACCGGTTTCAGGGATCGAAGGGCTGTCGAACCCGCGCGGCTTTACCATTGTCGATCAGCACCAGCAAAACCCCAAGTTCAAGAACATCTTCGCGGTGGGCGTTTGCGTGGCGATCCCGCCGATGGCGCCAACGCCCGTGCCTTGTGGCGTGCCAAAAACCGGCTTTATGATCGAATCCATGGTCACCGCCACCGCCCATAACATCGGTCAGATGCTGCGCGGCGAAGAGCCCAGCAACGTCGGCACCTGGAACGCCGTCTGCTTGGCCGACTTTGGCGACAGCGGCATCGCTTTCGTCGCCCAGCCACAGATTCCACCGCGCAACGTCAATTGGTCCTCGCAGGGGCGTTGGGTGCATTTGGCCAAGATCGGCTTTGAGAAGTATTTCATGCGCAAGATCAAAAAGGGCACCTCGGAACCCTTCTATGAAAAGATCGGCATGAGCATGCTTGGCATCAACAAACTCAAGGCCGTGAAAAAGGGCTAAGGCTTGCAAGACGGCCCGCAGCGGGCTACCCAGTCGCGAAAACAGGGAGAGCGCTGTGACCGAGCTTGATACCGCCTATGATTTGATGGCCGGTGGCGATGAAGCTGCCGGCCTTCGCTTTTACCGCGCACTGGCGGATGCCACCTTGTTCATCGTGCTAGAGCGCGAGGCCGAGGGCGAGGTGATCGCGCCGCGGGTGTTTGATCTGGAATCGGGGCCAGTGATTTTGGCCTTTGACAGCGAAGAGCGGCTGGCGAGCCTTGGGCCTGACCCTGTGCCCTATGCCGCCTTGCCGGGGCGGATTGTGGCGCAGCAAATGCTGGGGCAGGGGCTGTCTTTGGGTCTGAACCTGGGCACGGGCGCCGGGGCCGAGACGCTGTTGCCGCCAGAAGCGCTGGAATGGTTGGTGCAGATGCTGGGCAGCGCGCCTGCCAACCTCGAGGCGCAGGCGCAAGAGTTTCGTCCGCCAAAATCGGTACCGCAGATGCTGATCACAGCGCTTGAACGCACGATCACCGGTGCTGCGGGCTTGGCTGCGGCCGCGCTTTTGGCCGAGGTGCGCTATACCGACGGCACGCAGGGCCATATCTTTGCCTTTGTGAACGCAGATCCCTTTGCCCAAGCCGCACTTGCCCGCTCGGTCGCCGAGGCGCTGGCGTTTTCGGGCATGGATGCCGCAGCGCTTGACGTCACCTTTTTGCAAGACGGCGACAAGGCCACCGCAAAGCTCTTGCAGGTGGCACGGCTGTTTGAAGTGCCCGAACCGGTGATCGAGCAGCCTGTCCAGCGCCCGGCCCCCGGCATGGACCCTTTGGCGCCGCCAAAACTGCGCTAAATAAGTGGGGGTATAATAATACCTCAATTGTATGGCATTGTTTTGAAACGTTTTTATGTTTCAATCCCATATTGACCTGCGCCCGCTCTTACGCGATAAGCCCCCATCCGTAATGCGAGATTTACCTCTCGCCCTCTTTACTCATAGGTTGAATATGAAAACCTTCTCCGCTACTCCGGCGGACATCGACAAAAAGTGGATCCTGATCGACGCCGAAGGCATCGTTCTGGGTCGCTTGGCTTCGATCGTCGCCAACATCCTGCGCGGCAAAAACAAGCCGACCTTCACCCCCCACATGGACATGGGTGATAATGTTATCATCATCAACGCCGACAAGGTGCAGATGACGGGCAACAAGCGCAACGACAAGATCTACTACTGGCACACCGGCCACCCGGGCGGCATCAAGCAGCGCACCGCGCGTCAAGTGCTGGAAGGTGCGCATCCCGAGCGCGTCGTGATCAAAGCTGTCGAGCGTATGATCACCCGCAACCGTCTGGGCCGCGTCCAGATGACCAACCTGCGCGTTTACGCCGGCGTTGAGCATCCGCATGAAGCGCAGCAGCCCACCGTTCTGGACCTTGCGGCCCTGAACCCGAAAAACACCCGGAGCGCATAATCATGTCCGATATCAAATCTCTTGACGATCTGAAATCGGCTGTTGGCGCAGCAGCTCCTGCTGCTCCGGCTGCCATCGTTCGGGTCGCTGTTCGCGACAGCCTTGGCCGCGCTTATGCGACGGGCAAGCGTAAAAACGCCGTAGCTCGCGTCTGGATCAAGCCAGGTTCCGGCAAGGTTATCGTCAACGGCAAGGAAATGGCGGTTTATTTCGCCCGTCCCGTGTTGCAGATGATCCTGCGTCAGCCTTTCACCGTTGCTGGCGTTGAAGGCCAGTTCGACGTGATGGCAACGGTTGCTGGTGGCGGTCTGTCCGGCCAAGCTGGCGCTGTAAAGCATGGTGTGTCGAAAGCTTTGCAGCTTTATGAACCCTCCTTGCGTGGCGCGTTGAAAGCCGCAGGCTTCCTGACCCGCGACAGCCGCGTGGTCGAGCGTAAGAAATACGGCAAAGCGAAAGCACGCCGGTCGTTCCAGTTCTCCAAGCGCTAAG
>CAJXWJ010000071.1 GCA_913062925.1 uncultured Pseudorhodobacter sp.
TTGGTGTATTCGCCGCGCACGGTATGGCCTGGGCCTTTTGGCGCCATCATGATGACGTCAACGCCGGGCTTGGTTTCGATCAGGCCAAAGTGGATGTTCAGGCCATGCGCAAAAGCAATCGCAGCGCCTTCGCGCAGGTTGTCATGCACATATTTCTTGTAGGTGTCGGCCTGCAATTCGTCGGGCATGGTGAACATGATCAGGTCACACCAAGCGGCGGCCTCTGCAATGCCCATAACCTTCAGGCCTTCGCCTTCGGCTTTCTTGGCGGAAGGCGAGCCTTCGCGCAGCGCCACGACAAGGTTCTTTGCGCCCGAATCGCGCAGGTTCAGCGCATGGGCGTGGCCTTGGCTGCCATAGCCGAGGATAGCGACTTTCTTGTCCTTGATCAGGTTGATGTCGCAGTCACGATCGTAATAAACGCGCATGGGGCGCTCCTTTTCATGTTGATGGGGGCAGCATAGGGATTTTTGGGCTGTTTGCTCTGCGTTTTTCTGGTAATTCTGGCTATAACTGGATAATTCATTCCTGAAATAGGCTGTTGGCAGAAAAATCATGCAAACCGATGAAACTGACAGGCGCATTCTGCGGCATTATCTGGCCGACCCCAGCCTTGCGCGCGCCGATCTTGCGCAGCAGGCGGGGGTGACGGCGGCGACCTTGTGGCGCAGGCTGGAACGGATGGAGGCGGCGGGGCTGATCGGCAAGCCGCGCGCGGTGATCGACTGGCGCAAGCTGGGCTACGAGGTCGAAGTTTCCTTGCGCTTTACGCTGGATAAAACCGACCCGCGGGCCTTTGACGAATTTATCGCCGCCGCCCGCGAGGTGCCCGAAGTGGTGGCGATTGAGACCTTTTTGGGCCGTGTCGATGTGCGGCTGAACGTGATTGCGCGCGATATGGCGCAGTATCAGCAGATCTACCGCCAGCAGATTTTGGCGCTGCCGCATATTGCTGAACTGGACGCGCTGATGCTGATTGCCACGATAAAAGACGGCGAGGGGCTGCCGCTGTGATGGATCTGGATGATATCGACCGGATGATTTTGCGCGAAGTGTCGCAGGACGCGGGCCTTTCGGCGGGCGAGTTGGGGCGGCGGTTGGGGCTTAGCCAGCCTGCGGCTTGGCGGCGGATCAAGCGGCTGCAAGAGGCAGGCGTGATCGCGGGGGCGCGGGTTGATGCCGACCGCGCGGCGCTTGGCTTTGGCGTGACGGTGTTTCTGGGGGTGAAATTGGCAACCAAGGGGCGGGTTTCGTTGGAAGATTTCGAACGCGCGGCGGGCGCGATCCCCGAAGTGCAGGTGGTGCAGCACGTTTTGGGGCTGTTTGATTACCGCCTGCGCGTGGTCGCGCGCGACATCGCCGATTTCGAACGTGTGCTGCGGCGGCGGGTGATGACGCTGCCCGGTGTCGGCCAAGTCGAGGCGAATGTGCTGCTGACCGAAGAACGCCGCCGTGGCCCCTTGGGTTAAAGGGGCTGGTTTTTGGCCCCTGCTGCGCTATCTTGCGCTGAAATAAGGGAGAGCGTCGATGAAACTGCCACATGCACATGTCGATCCAGAGGGTCTGGAAGAATTCTCGGTGGTCTTCACCGATCGGTCTTTGAACCATATGTCGGCCAAATTCCAAGGCGTGATGCGCGATGTGTCGGGCCTGCTGAAAGAGGTCTACAACGGCTCGGCCACAGCGCTTATTCCGGGCGGTGGCAGCTATGCGATGGAGGCCGTGGCGCGGCAGTTTGGCCAAGGCAACGTGCTGATCGTGCGCAACGGCTGGTTTTCCTACCGCTGGACGCAGATCTTTGACGCCGGCGGTTTTGCGCAATCGACCACCGTGGTGATGGCGCGCGCGGCTGGCAATGGCGCGAAAGCCCCGTTTGCGCCGCCTCCGATCGACGAGGTTTGTGCCAAAATCCGCGAAACCAAGCCCGAGGCCGTGTTTGCGCCGCATGTGGAAACCTCGGCCGGAATTATCCTGCCCGATGATTATATCGCCGCCATGGCTGCCGCCGCGCATGAGGTTGGCGCGCTGATGGTGCTGGACTGCATCGCCAGCGGCTGCATCTGGGTCGATATGGCGGCGACGGGGGTCGATGTGCTGATCTCGGCGCCGCAAAAAGGCTGGTCGGCCTCGCCTTCGGCTGGCATTGTTGTGTTCAGCCCCTTGGCCGAAGCGCGGCTTGAGGCGACAACCTCGAACAGCTTTGCGATTGATCTGAAGAAATGGCGCAGCATCATGGCCACCTATGAAGCGGGCGGCCATGCCTATCACGCCACCATGCCAACCGATGCGATTGTCGGCATGCGCGAGGCTATGCTGGAAACCAAAGCGATGGGCTTTGCCGAGGCAAAGGCCGCGCAATGGGCCTTGGGCCGTGCGGTGCGCGCCCTGCTGGCAGAGCGCGGCGTGGTCTCGGTTGCGGCCGAGGGCTTTGCCGCACCGGGTGTCGTGGTCAGCTTTACCGAAGATCCGCTGGTGCAAAACGGCGCAAAATTCCGCGAGCTGGGCATGCAGATCGCGGCTGGCGTGCCTTTGCAGGTGGGCGAGGGCGCTGAATTCCGCACCTTCCGGCTGGGGCTGTTTGGTCTGGATAAGCTGGTGGATGTCGACGCCACCATGGCGCGGCTGCGGCGGGGCGTAGAGGCGGTTTTGTAACAGACGAAACCCCGTGTTTTCAAAGGGGCCGCCCGGTTTGGCGGCCCTTTTTCAATCGGCGTTGCGCAGGCCAAGCCCGGCTTTCATCAGGGTTTTGCGCAAAGGCGCAAGGCTATAGGCGGCGTTCAAAGCGCCCGCGCGCAGATCGCGCAGCCCTTGGCCCTGCATCATCGACGCGCGGTTCAGCGCATCAATCCCCGTCACCCGCGCGGTCACATCCAGATGGCGGCTGCGGTGATAGGCGTCAAGCATGGCTGGGCTGCCAAGCCCCGCGCGGTCGGCCTGCGCCAAGTCGAGCAGGCAGGCCAGATCGGCAAGGCTCATGTTCAAACCCTGCGCGCCGATGGGCGGCAGCACATGCGCGGCCTCTGCCAAAAGCGCTGTGCGCTCGCCCGACATCCGCGCCGCAACTTGCGAGATGATCGGCCAAAGCGAGCGCGGGCTGGCAAGGCGCAGCTCGCCCAAAATGCCGCAAGACCGCAGATTTGCCGCCGCTTCGAACTCTGCCACCGGCAGGGCCGCCAGCCGCTGCGCCTCGGGGCCCGTCTCCATCCAGACCACGGCAGAGCAGGGGCTGCCGTCGCGATCAGGCAGTGGCACCAGCGTGAACGGCCCGCCAGAGCGGTGAATTTCGGTCGAAACATTGTGATGCGGGATCGGGTGGCGCAGGGCAAAGACCACGGCCTTTTGCCCGTAGCGCGTTGTTTTCACGGAAATTCCCAAAGCCTCGCGCATGGGCGAGGACCGCCCATCTGCCGCGATCAACAGTTTGGCCGCAATTTTTTGACCATCCGACAGGGTCACCAGCGCCTCTGCCTCGCGGGTGAGCAGGCGGGTGGTGGCAAGACCGGGCAGAAACCGCACATTTGGCAGCTCGGCCAGCCGCGCCACCATTTCGCGCCGCAAAAGCCAGTTTGGCAGGTTCCAGCCAAAGGGCAGATCGGAAATCTCACTGGCGTCAAATTCTTTGATCACCCGCGGCACCGGATCGACACCGCCCGCGTCGATGATCCGCATGATTTGCAGCGGGGCGGCATAGGGCAAAAGCCGCGACCACAGGCCAGCCTCTTGCAGCACCTTGACCGAGGGTTGCAAAAACGCGGTGGTGCGCAGATCGGCGCCCTCTGCCTCGGCCGAGGTCACGGGGGGGCTGGGATCAACGCAGATCACCTCAAAGCCCGCCGATCCAAAGGCCGCAGCAGCCGTCAGGCCCGCCACGCCGCCGCCAGAAATCAAAATCTCGGTGCTGATGCGCATGGCTTTTCCCCTTTTGCCTAATTTAGCGCGGCAGTGGCGGAAAGCGAAGCGACAAAGCGTCTCGGGTCAGGGCCAGGTGATCGAGATGAAAAACACAAACATCAGCGGCACCAGCGCAAGATAGGTCATCACCAGCGCGGCAAGGCCAAAGGTTTTGATCGCCAGCACCAAGGCGGTCACAACAATCGCCAGCAGATAATAGAGGATGGTGACATCCTGTCCAATCGCCCGCGACAAGCTGCCCAACACCGGGGTGCGGGACAAAATACGGTCAAAACGGGTGGCGCCTGCATCTGCAATCATGCTCATGGGTCTCTCCTCGAAAGCTACGGCAGAGATACAGCTTTGGGCGCTGATTTCGACGCGGTCAGGTGTCGCAGCTTAGGTCAATTTAGCTAAAAACAGGGCTAAATCGGAGGTATGGTGGTCAATATGTCGCGCCTTCAGCGGTTTGGGGGCGACATGAACCGTGCGCATGCCAAGCGCATGCGGCACCGCAAGATTGCGCGGATCGTCTTCAAACATCGTGGCGGTGCTTGGGTCCAAACCGTCTTGCGCAAAGATGCGGGCAAAGGCTGCGGCCTCGGGTTTGGGCAGAAAATCGGCATCCTCGACGCCGTAAACCGCGTCAAACAGCCCGTCGAGACCCCGCGCTTCAAGCACGCGGTGGGCATAGGGCACGCAGGCGTTGGTATAGACAATCTTGCGGCCGGGCAGGGCGCAGATCTGGGCTGCAAGGCTGGCATCGCGCGGAAGCAGCGAAAAATCAATGTCATGCACATCGCGCAGATAGGGCGCGGGATCGACGTTATGTTCGCGCATCAGCCCGGCCAGCGTGGTGCCGTAGCTGTCCCAATAGTGCTGGCGCAGCCGATCAGCTTCGGTCTTGCCGACGCCAAGTGCTTGCATCACCCAGGCGGTCATTCGCACCTCGATCTGGTCGAAAAGCCGAAATTCCGGCGGATAAAGCGTGTTATCCAGATCAAAGACCCAAGCCGTAACATGTGAGAAGTGCTGTTTTATCATGGCGCTGTGGTAGCGCGAAGTCGCGCGCGCGGCAATCCGCTTGATCCTGCGCGCGGGCTGGGTACTGTGCGACATATCAAGGAGAACTTCGCCGTGCAGAAAGACGCCTATACGCTGATCCTGGAATCCATCGAAGCTGGCACCTATAAGCCAGGCGACCGGCTGGTTGAAAGTGAATTGGCCGATGCCATGGGGGTGTCGCGCACGCCGGTGCGCGAGGCACTGCAACGGCTGGAAACCCAAGGCATGTTGACCCGCGATGGCCGCAGTTTGATCGTGGCCTCGCTTGATCATAACCAATTGGCCGATCTTTACGCGGTGCGCACCGAACTCGAGGGGCTGGCCGCACGGTTGGCGGCACGCCACGCCTCGGATGAAGAAATTCGGGTGTTGCGCGGCATGGTTGAGGATGACCGCAGCCTGCTTGGCGGCGATCCGCGTGCGCTCAGTCGCGCCAACAAACGCTTTCACCGCTTGATTCACTTGGCCAGCCATAACCGGTTTTTGGTGCAGCAACTGGATCTGGTGCATCGCTCGATGGCGCTGATGGCCACGACAACCTTTGCGGCGGCAGGGCGCGATGGGGTGGCGCTGGATGAGCATGACCAAATCGTGCGTGCCATCGAGGCGCATGATGGCGAGGCCGCTTATCAGGCGCTGAAATCACATATCTCGAAAGCCTTCGAGACCCGGCTTCGGGTCGATGCGGGTGAATTGCAGACACGCTAAACGTCATAAAGCCCGTGTCGGGTTTTCTCCCAGTAAAACGGCTTGGTCAACAGCTCCCATAAGGCGCGATAGGCCGCCAGCGTGGCCAGCGGTTGATAGGCAATCAGGGTCAGCGCCCACAACGGACTGAGCCGATGGCGGGTTTTACGCATTGCCTTGATATCAAAATAGATAAAAACAAGTGCGCTAGAGATCATCAGCCCTGTCGCCACAAACCGCAGCAGCGGTGGCAGATCGGTAGCCAGCGGATGCTGTAAGCCAAGCGCAAAGCCCCAGAAGCTCCAGATCAGCGGAGCCAACAGGCATTGCAGGATATTGGCCAGAAATTGCGCCTGAAAGCCGATAAACCGCTTTGCCCCAAGCTGGCGCCACAGCAGAGCCGGATCGCGCATATGGGTGATATAGGTCATCATATAGCCCTTGATCCAGCGCGAGCGTTGCTTGATCCAGGCATAGCCATGGCAGTTTGCCTCCTCATAGGTGGTGGTGTCGATCAGCTCGGTCCGGTAGCCGTGTCGGTAAAGCCTTAGGCCCAGATCAGCGTCCTCGGTGACATTTTGCGCATCCCATCCGCCCAAAGCCTCGAGTGCAGCGCGGCGAAAGAACAGCGTGGTGCCACCCAGCGGAATCGCCAGCCCCAAGCGCGCCAGTCCGGGCAGAAACAGCCGAAACCAAGCTGCATATTCGATTGTAAAACAGCGCGACAGCCATGTGCTGCGCGGGTTGTAGTAATCAAGCTTGCCTTGCAGGCAGGCAACCTCGGCGCCGCGCTGATAAAAACGGTCAACCACCTTGCGCAGCTGATCCGCTTCGGGTGCGTCCTCTGCGTCGTAAACGCCGATGATCGAGCCGCGACAATGGTCCAAAGCATAGTTCAGCGCGCGGGGTTTGGTCTTGACCGACCCCGCCGGTACCACGATGACCCGCATCCAGCTTGGCAAGCTGCTTTTGGCCAAGGCCGCGCGGGTCAGATGATCCTCTGCTTCGACCACCAGCAAAATATCCAGCAAGTCGCGCGGATAGTCCAACTGCTCTAACCTTTGCGTCAAACGCTGCGCGATATTGTCTTCGCGGTAGAGCGCCACCATCACCGAGACAGTCGGCAGCTGCGCAATAATTGCGCGATTGCGGTGTTCAGGCGGTGGTGCGCGATCTTGCGTCAGCGTTACAAGCTTAAGCAGATTGGTGGCAATCATCGCCAAAATCGCAACCGCAAACAGCATTTTCAGCACAGCCAGCGGCGTAAGAAACGCCATGATCGACACCAAACCCGCCACAATCAGCGCGCGTGTGCGCAGCCTATGCGCGGTAAAGTTGCGACAGCTTTCCTGTGCGGTGACCCGCGTTTCGGCCGCTTGCGCAAGCTGCGGCCCATGCAGCGCCAAAAGCGCGGCCTCAATCTCTTGCAGCGGGGCCAGCGCCATGATGACTTGGCCGAATTTTTCCGTAAGCCACGGTTTGTGCGCCGTAAATTCTTCGGGGTAGGCGGTGACGATCACAGTCGCCTCGCCTATCTTGCGCCATGGCAAAAGCCCCTCGCGCAGCGCCGTGACAGAGCTGATCTGTTGGGTCAGGCGGGGATCAGGCGGATCGGCGTGCAGCCTTGCAACCCCCACAGACCAATGCTGCGCCAAAGAGTCATAAAGCCGCTGGGGGCTGATCGCTTGTTGCGCAAGTAGCGTTTCTGTCAGCCGCCGCTGGGTTTTGTGCAAGGCAATGGCCTGCAAGACCTGATGCGGCGCGACCAGACCGTTGCGCATCAATAAGGTGACAAAGCCGTGCAGGCCGGGCTGTGGCGCGGCTGCGGGGCGCGGCAATGCGCCAACAGCGCTGAAACGGTGGATTGGGCGCAGCGGGATAACGGACATCTTGCCTCCGGACGGTCAGATCACTCTGCGTCCGAAGGGTTAATCTTTGCTTAAGATCAGGCGGCGTCTTTAGCCGCGGCGCGCGCGCATGGCGGTGGCAAAGCGGTCAAACAGATAATAGCTGTCTTGCGGGCCGGGTGAGGCTTCGGGGTGGTATTGCACCGAAAACACCGGCTTGCCCTCGACCGCGATGCCGCAGTTCGAGCCATCAAACAACGAGACATGGGTTTCCAAAACACCCTTCGGCAGGGTCTGGCTGTCAACGGTAAAGCCATGGTTCATCGAGGTAATTTCAACCTTACCCGTGGTGAGGTCTTTCACCGGATGGTTGGCGCCATGATGGCCGTGGTTCATTTTCACCGTGGTCGCCCCCAGTGCCAAGGCAAGCATCTGGTGGCCCAGACAAATGCCAAACACCGGCAGATCCTTGGCCAGAACGCCCTGAATCATCGGCACCGCATAGGCCCCCGTCGCCGCCGGATCACCCGGACCGTTCGAGAGGAACACCCCCTCTGGGTTCAGGGCCAGCACATCTTCGGCGGTTGCGGTTGCGGGCAAGACGGTGACATCGCAGCCGGCCGAAGCAAGGCAGCGCAGGATATTGCGCTTGGCACCGTAATCAATCGCCACCACGCGCAGGCCGTCGCCCTGACGTTTGGTATAGCCCTCGGGCCAAGCCCAAAGCTGTTCGTCCCAGCGGTAGGATTGTGTGCAAGACACATCCTTGGCAAGGTCGAGCCCAACCAGACCTGCCCAAGCGCGGGCCTTGGCAACCAAAGCGCCGACATCAAAATTGCCGTCAGGATCATGCGCCAAGGCGACATGTGGCGCGCCTTGTTGGCGGATGGCACGGGTCAGGCGGCGGGTGTCGATGCCACCCACGCCAATGCGGCCCTTCGAGGCCAGCCAGACCTGCAAATCCGAAGTCGAGCGCCAGTTTGACGGCTCGGTCGGATCCCATTTCACCACCATGCCAGCGGCGACAGGGGTTGCGGTCTCGTCGTCTTCAAGATTGACGCCGGTGTTGCCGATATGGGGGAAGGTGAAGGTCACGACTTGGCCGGCATAGGACGGGTCTGTCATGATCTCTTGATAGCCGGTCATGGCGGTGTTGAAGACCAGCTCTGCCACTGTCTCTCCAACAGCGCCGAAGCCTTTGCCGTAGAACACCGAACCGTCAGAGAGGGCGATGCAAGCGGTCGGATGGTCTTTGGTGGAGGTGGGCATTGTGGCGACTCCCATTGGCAAAATCTGCCGGACACTAGTTGCGCGGGCGGCAAGGGTCAAGGGTTTGCGGGAAATGGATTTTACAACAAAATCAATGCGTTGATATTTGGCGGCTTGGTTGCGCGAAATCTGGTGCGGGTGTAGGATCGCGGCAATGATTTAAGGAGTGCGAAAGATGGAGTTGCGCGAGCGGCTAGGGGCGGCGGTGAAGGATGCGATGCGGGCCAAACAGGCCGAGCGGCTTTCGACGCTGCGGATGATGACGTCTGCGATCAAGGATCGTGAAATTGCCGCACGCGGCGAAGCGGGAGAGATTGGCGAGGCCGATCTGCTGGCGCTGTTTGGCAAGATGGTCAAGCAACGCCAAGAAAGCGCCAAGGCCTATGCCGTAGGCGGGCGGCCAGAGTTGGAAGCCAAAGAGCTGACTGAGATCGAGGTGATCTCGGAGTTTTTGCCGCAGCAGTTGGAGGCGGAGGCGGTGAGCCAAGCAATCGCCTCTGCGATTGCCGAGGTTTCTGCCAGCAGTATCAAGGACATGGGCAAGGTCATGGGCGTGCTGAAGGCGAAATACACCGGGCAGATGGATTTTGGCGCGGTGGGTGCTTTGATCAAGGCGCAGCTGGGCTGAGGCTTTGGCGGTTTGGGTTTTGGAAAAAGGCATGGCATTTGGCCGTGCCTTTTTTTTGGCCTTGCGCGCGGGGGGCTGCGGGGGAATGGGGGTTTCACACCCCCAAAGCCCTGCGGGCTTTCCCCCCGTGGGATATTTTTAGACAGATGAAGACGGTTTAGCGGTGGCGTTGCAGGGCGTCTTGCAGTTCGGCGCGCAGTTGCAGGCGTTCGGCGGGCGAGAGGAAGGCACCGAGTTCAACCTCGCGCGGGCCGCCTTGCAGGGTCAGGTAGTTTGGCACCGGACCAGAGCTTGCATGCAGGATGATGCGGACCCAATGCGGATTGGCGGCCCAGGTTTGCACGCCTTTGCGGCCATGATGGGTCAGGGTGAGTTCGGTTTCAGACAGGGTAAGGTCTTCGAGGATTTCGCCGTCGCGAAAGCTGCGGTTGAGTGCCCACCAGATGCCGGCGATGGCGGCCAGCAGAAAGGGCAGCAGGCCCCAAAGCGCCATGGTGCCGATCAGGGCTGCCAGCGGCAGGGCGATCAGGCTGATGGTGATTGACAAAAACCACACCATGCCGCGGCGGGGCAGGCTGCGATAGGGCCAGAGATGCAGGTGAGTTTCACCGTTTTGAGGGGGGAGCCATTCGTAGGGCATGGGGCTTTGCTTTGATCTGCGGGGTTGCGCCTAAGGTAGCGCGGGGCGGGTTAAAAAAAAGCCCCGCATCGCTGCGGGGCCTTTGATTGTTTTGCCGCTGGCCTTAGTGGCCGTGGGCGTGGTCCCAATCTTCGCGCTTTGGCAGCTGCTCGAAGGTATGTTCGGGCGGCGGGCAAGGCAGGGTCCATTCCAGCGTGTCGGCGTATTCGTTCCAGTAGTTGTTCTGGGTGATCTTTTTGCCCCAGAGCAAGGAATAGAACACGATGCCGATGAAGAACAGGAAGGAGGCGAAGGACAAGAACGCGCCCAACGACGACACATGGTTCCAATAGGCGTATGCCTCTGGATAGTCGATGTAGCGGCGCGGCATGCCTTGGCGACCCAGGAAGTGTTGTGGGAAGAAGGTCAGGTTGGCGCCGATGAACATCGCCCAGAAGTGCAGCTTGCCTGCCCATTCAGGATACTCGCGGCCCGACATTTTGCCAAACCAGAAGTAGATGCCGGCAAAGATACCGAACACAGCGCCCAAGCTCATCACATAGTGGAAGTGCGCGATGACGTAATAGGTGTCGTGATAGGCGCGGTCCACGGGGGCTTGGCTGAGAACGATGCCGGTGACGCCGCCCACGGTGAAGAGGAACAAGAAGCCAAAGGCCCAGAGCATTGGGGTTTTGAACTCGATCGAGCCGCCCCACATGGTGGCGATCCAGGAGAAGATCTTAATGCCGGTTGGCACTGCGATCACCATGGTCGCCAGCATGAAGTAGGACTGCTGGGTGACCGACATGCCGACGGTATACATGTGGTGCGCCCAGACGACAAAGCCCAGAACACCGATGGCAACCATCGCGTAGACCATTGGCAGATAGCCAAAGATCGGCTTTTTCGAGAAGGTCGAGATCACCTGAGAGATGATGCCGAACGCCGGGATCACGATGATGTAAACTTCGGGGTGACCAAAGAACCACAGGATGTGCTGATAGAGGATCGGATCGCCGCCACCAGCGGGGTCGAAGAAGGTGGTGCCGAAGTTCCGGTCTGTCAGCAGCATGGTGATCGCGCCTGCCAGAACCGGCAAGGACAGCAAGATCAGCCACGAGGTCACGAAGATCGACCAGCCGAACAGCGGCACTTTGTGCAGGGTCATGCCCGGCGCGCGCATGTTCAAGAAGGTTGTGATCATGTTGATCGCGCCAAGGATCGACGAGGCACCCGACAGGTGGACTGCAAAGATCGCAAGGTCCATCGAATAGCCGCCTTCACGCACCGAAAGCGGTGGGTAAAGCACCCAGCCAACGCCCGAACCCAGCTGATCATCGCCGCCTGGCGACAACAGCGAGGCCACAGCAAGCGAGGTGCCAGCGACATACATCCAATAGGACAGGTTGTTCATCCGCGGGAAGGCCATGTCTGGCGCACCGATTTGCAGCGGCATGAAGTAGTTGCCAAAGCCGCCAAACAGCGCCGGAATAACCACAAAGAACATCATCAAGATGCCGTGCGCGGTAACAGTGGTGTTCCAGAAGTGGCCGTTCGGGGTGCATTCGCGTGTGGCGTCTGCGACAAAGCGCATCCCCTCCATGCACATGTATTGCACGCCGGGTTCCATCAGCTCCATCCGCATATACACGGTGAAGACCACCGAGATAAAGCCGACTAGCGCCGAGGTGAACAGGTACAGAATCCCGATATCTTTATGGTTCGTCGACATGAACCAGCGGGTGAAGAACCCGCGTGTGTCATGATCGTGGCCATGGATGGCTGCGTCGGCCATTGGCATCTCCCGTTATCATTGCATCTTCTCCGCGCATGGCGACGCCATAACGGATTACAAGACCTGTTTAGTTTGCAGGCGGGGCTAGGGCAATGTCTGACTTTGATCCAGATCAATTTTTCCCGCAGATTTTGCGCGATTTTTACACGGTTTCGGCCGCTTGGCCCTG
>CAJXWJ010000072.1 GCA_913062925.1 uncultured Pseudorhodobacter sp.
AATCGGGGGGTGCGGCTTTTCTGAAATCGCTTGGCGCGCCGATCCCGCAGGTGTCGTTCTGCCCAACCGGTGGCATCAGCCTGAAAAATGCCCGCGATTATCTGGGGTTAAAGAATATCCTCTGCGTCGGCGGCTCTTGGGTTGCCCCAAAAGACGCGATGCTTGCCGGCGATTGGACGGCAATTGTCACATTGGCTGCCGAAGCCCGCGCCCTGCGCTAAGGCTGGGCAAAGCGCCCTGCCCGCCCGCCGCGCCGCATCGGTGTGGCGGGGGCCACCAAAGCCTCGGTCAGAACTTTGGTCATTGGATGATCAGGGTTCGGCAGTCCGTAATGCGCCAGCAAAGACCGCAGGCAGTCCGGCGTATCAACCACCGCAGGCAGGCTCAGCGCCCAATCGATAAAGATCGAGCGGCATTCCTCGCCGGTGATGCCGTCGATGTTATAGCTTTCGCGCACCAACCCCTTTGGGTCTGCTTCTTTGAAGTCCAACGCGCGTCTCCCCATGTTCAAACCTCCAAATGCGCCACAATCACCGCCGCAGCAAGAGCTGTGCGTGTCATAAGCCGCTTGGTCAAATCCTCTGCATCGCCGCCGCCCGTGGCCGCCAACAAAAACCGTTGCGCGCCAAGCCCAAGTGCTGCGGGGTCGGCGACCCGATCCCCCAACAGCTTGGACGCCGATTGCATCTGCCAGCAAAGCCTGTAGGCATCCAGCAAAACCGTCTGATCCGAATACGACAGTTTACCAGCTTTTGCGCCTGCCGCGATCTGCGCCTGCACCCCGCGCGCGGGGCTTGCCACCAAAAGCGCCATGGTTTGCGCCAAAAGCTCGATATCCATCAAGCGGCCCGCGCCGAATTTCGCATCCCAAGCTCCGGCCTGCGGTTTGGCCTCGGACAGGCGCGCGCGCATCTGTGCGACATCGCCGCGCACGGCTTCGCCCTGACCTTTGACGGCAATGACATGGCGGCGGAACGTCTCGACCGCATCCGCCAGCTCAGGCGCGCCCGCCAGAACCCGCGCGCGGGTCAGCGCCAGATGCTCCCATGTCCAAGCCTCACTCATCTGATACGAGGTGAAGCTTTCCAGCGAGGTCGCCACCGGCCCCTTGCGCCCCGAAGGCCGCAGCCGGACATCAACCTCGTAAAGCCGGCCTTGCGCCGTTTGCGCCGAAAGCGCTGTGACAAAGGCCTGCGTCAGCCGCGCGTAATAGGGCCGCGTCGCAAGCGGGCGCGGGCCGGTCGAGCCCTCGACCCCCGCCGCGTCATAGATCACGATCATATCCAGATCCGACCCCGCATTCAGCCGACCCGCCCCCAGACTGCCCATGCCCAAACAAATCGCCCCCCGCCCCGGAGCTGGCCCATGACGGGTGGCAAAATCCGCCAAAACCACTGGCCAGAGCGCGCCAATCACCGCCTCGGCCAGATCGGCGTATTGCTTGCCCGCCTCAAAGCCATCAATCAGCCCGCGCAAATGATGCACGCCGATGCGGAAATGCCATTCCTTTGTCCAGCGCCTTGCGGCATCCAATTGGCGTTCGTAATCGGCGGCCTCGGCCAGCTTGTGCGTAAGATCGGCGCGCAAGGCGGCTTTGTCCGGCCAAGCCGAAAAGAACGCGCCGCCAATCACCGCATCCAACACCGCCGCATTGCGCGACAGATAAAGCGCAAGCGCAGGCGAGGTTGCGGCAATATCGACGATCAGATCAATCAGGCTGGGGTTGGCCTCGAACAGCGCAAATATCTGCACCCCCGCAGGCAGCCCCGCCAAAAACCCATCCAGTGCCAGCAAAGCCTCGTCTGGATTGCCCGCCGCCATCAGCCGCGCCAAAAGCGCTGGCCGCAGGCGTTGAAACATCGCCTGCGCGCGGTCCGAGCGCAGCGCCGGATAGGCCTGCCAGCCTTTGACAATCGCGCGCGCATGCTCCGACAGCTCGGGGGCGGCGGCGGCGGGTTCAGTGGGCGCAAAGAACCCCTCGGTCAGCTGATCGGTGCGGCTCAGACGGTCCAGCAGATCGCGGCGAAACGCCTGATCAGATTGGCCGCAAAAGGCCGCGATCCGCGCGACAGCTTCGGCGGTGACGGGCATCTTATGGGTCTGGGCATCGCCCACCATCTGCAAGCGATGCTCAACCTCGCGGTGGGCGGTGTAAAGCTGCGACAGCTCGCCCGCCACCGCTTGCGGCAGCCAATCCTTTGCCACCAAAGCCTGCAAAGCCCCCAAGGTGCTGCGGTCGCGCAGGCTTGGGTCGCGCCCGCCTGCGATCAACTGACGGGTCTGGGTGAAAAACTCGATCTCGCGGATGCCGCCTTGCCCCAGTTTCATATCATGGCCTTCAACGACCAAAGCGCCGTTCAAGCCGCGATGCTCGCGGATGCGCAGGCGCATGTCATGGGCGTCTTGGATCGCGACAAAATCCAGATGCTTGCGCCAGACAAAGGGGGTCAGGCTGTGCAAAAACCGCGCCCCTGCCGCCAGATCCCCACCGCAAGGGCGGGCCTTGATATAGGCCGCACGCTCCCATGTACGGCCCTGCGCTTCGTAATAGGCCTCGGCGGCGGCCATCGACAGGCACACCGGCGTCACACCTGCATCGGGGCGCAGCCGCAGATCGGTGCGAAACACATAGCCCTGCGGCGTGATATCGGACAACATCGAAGCCATGCGCCGCGTGACCCGAATGAAACTTGCCCGCGCCTCGTGCCAATCGGCGCCATAGCGGTCTTGATCAAACAGGCAAATCAGGTCGATGTCCGAGGAATAATTCAGCTCGCGCGCGCCCATCTTGCCCATGGCAAGGCAAGTCATCCCGCCTGCGGTTTCGGCGTCTTCGGCCACGGCTCCCGGCAATTTGCCACGCCGTATTTCCTCGGCCACCAAGCGGCGCAGCGCCAGATCAACGGCGCGGTCCGCCAGATCGGTCAGCGCGCCGGTCACCTGCATCAGCGACCAGACCCCGCCCAGATCGGCCAAGGCAGTGATCAGCGCAAAACGGCGTTTGGCCGCGCGCAAGGCATCGGGCAGCGCATCGACTTGCGCGGCCTCCAGCCCCGCCAGCACCTGCGCGCAAACGGTTTCGGGCGGCTGCGACAGCGCCTCGCGCAGCCAATCCGCCTCGGTCAGCATCAGGCTGCGTAGATATTGGCTGCAAGAGGCAGTGGCCGACAAAAGCCCCCGCAGTTCGGGCGTCATATCGGCGAAGGTCGCGGCACAATCCCCCTCGGCCTCACGATCAAAGGGCAAGGGCTGGCGGGTAAGCCGAGAGGCGAAAGGTCCATTCATTACCGCAGTTTGCGGCGGCGGCGGCGCGGGGTCAATTGGCGCTGGAAGAATTGCGCACCGCAGGGCAAAGTTGCGCGGTAAAACGAAGGAGCCTGCAATGAGCAAAAGCCTGGCCCGCGTCTGTGCCGCCCTGAAGGCCGCAAATATAGCGGCCCAGCCGATCGAGATGACCGCCGAGACCCGCACCGCAGCGCAAGCGGCAGAGGCTGCGGGCTGCGACTTGGATCAGATCGTCAAATCGATCCTGTTTGCCGGCAGTGCAGGTCAGCTTTATCTGTTTTTAACCGCGGGCGGCAATCGGGTGGATGCGGCCCGCGCCTCTGCGCTTGCAGGCGAGGCTTTGGGGCGGGCCGAGGTGGCGCAGGTGCGCAAGATCACCGGCTTTGCCATCGGCGGTGTCGCCCCAATCGGGCATCTGACGCCCCTGCCGATCTGGCTTGACCACAAACTGTTGGACTTTGCCCAAGTCTGGGCCGCAGCCGGCACCCCGCGGCATATTTTCCCGATTGCCCCGCAAGATTTGCTGCGCATCTGTGGTGCAAAAGCCGCAGATTTCACCGAAGAACCCCTAGGGTCATAGGGAAATCAAACGATTAGCTCGGCATGTAATAAAGATTTACATAGGCCTTGAAGATCGCAGCCTCCATACGCATCTTGAGAGATGTGAAACACGTTCACATTGCAATATTTCAGGAGTTACCTGCATGTATACCGCCTCGACCACGGCCCCGACAGCTGGGCCCCTTTCTTGGTTCCGCCGCGCCGAAAGCTGGCTTGACGCCCGCGGTCGCGCGGCATGGATCGCTGCGATGGTCTTGGGCTTTGTGTTTGCTTGGCCCATAGGCCTTGGCCTTCTGGCCTATATGATCTGGAGCAAGCGCATGTCTAAATCCTTTTGTCGCGGCGCAGAACGCCAAGACCGCATGGGCCGCTTTGACAGCCTGCGCCCTTCGGGCAACAGCGCCTTTGACGCTTATAAAACCGATATGCTGCGGCGATTGGAAGACGAGCAATCCGCTTTTGAAGCGTTTTTACAGCGCCTGCGCGCAGCAAAAGACAAATCAGAATTCGATGCCTTTATGCAGGACCGCGCCCGCGCCACAGCGCAAGCGGCGCAAGGCCCAACCGAGGAAGATCGCGGCGGCGCCTATTAACATGCAAAAAATCTCAGGCCCTCTGATTTTCCAGAGGGCCTTTAAGCATTTGGAAACACACCGATCTTAAGACTTGGCCTTGCCTGCTTGCCTTGTTAGGGTGGGCCATTCTTCAATCAAAGCAATAGCGATGCGCCATACCCTTCCAATAGTGCCCCAGTTTTACGTTACTGCCCCGCAGCCCTGTCCTTATCTGGATGGGCGGATGGAGCGTAAGCTGTTCACGGCACTGCAAGGCGATCAAGCGCAGCGGTTGAACGACACGCTTTCAAAACAGGGGTTTCGGCGCAGTCAGAATGTGCTTTATCGTCCCTCTTGCGCCGAATGCTCGGCCTGCCTTTCCGCGCGCATTCGCGTCGCCGATTTCAAACCAAATCGCAGCCAGCGCAAGGTGCTTAAGGCGGCCGCGCATCTGCACCGCAACGCTACCAGCCCTTGGGCGACAGAGGATCAATACGCGCTGTTTCGCCGCTATCTGGATGCGCGCCACGCCGATGGTGGCATGGCCGATATGGATGTGTTCGAATTCGCCGCAATGGTCGAGGAAACGCCGATCAAAAGCCGGGTGATCGAATATTCACGCCCCGCAGGTCCCGGCGAAACCGGCACGCCCTTGACCGTGGTTTCCTTGACCGATGTCTTTGATGACGGGCTGTCGATGGTCTACAGCTTTTATGACCCCGATTTTACCGCTCTGTCGCTGGGCACCTATGCCATTTTAGATCATATAAATATCGCGCGGGAAGCCGGTTTGCCCTATGTTTATCTGGGCTATTGGGTACCGGGCAGCCGCAAGATGGGCTATAAGGCGGGGTTTTCCGCGCTTGAGATTTTCAAGGCCGGCAAATGGGTCGATATTGGCACCCCTGCCGACCATCATGCCGAATTGCACCCGCTTTCGGTGGACCCGATTGCCGAACAGGTCGCCCGCATCAACCTGCCCGAAGCGCGCAGCCTGCGCGACTAGCCCGGGGCAGCCACGCCGGCTGTGATCTGCGACAAGTCATAGCACTTGGCGCTAAAATCTTGACGCAGCGCAGAACTCCTAGATAGTTGGTAAAAAATTTATAGGCTCTTTGCGTCTTGGCAAGGGCAAACAGGCCACTGGGAGGAGACGTTGATGCAAGCACTCTTAACGATTGCGCGGGCAATTGATCGCTTCACCGAATTTGTCGGGAAATCGGTGATGTGGTTGATCCTGGTGGCGGTCTTGGTCAGCGCCATCAATGCGATTATTCGTAAACTTTTCAACATGTCTTCAAATGCTTGGCTCGAGCTACAATGGTATCTTTACGGCGCGGCCTTTATGCTTGCCGCCGCCAATACCCTCAGCCGCAACGAGCATATTCGCATCGATATCTTTTACGCCTCGCGGTCGCGCAAGACGCAAAACTGGATCGACCTGTTTGGCCATTTGTTCTTTTTGCTGCCCTTTGTGGCGCTGATGACCTGGATGTTGGTGCCCTATATGCTGGATGCGATCCGCACAGGGCAAATTTCAACCAATGCAGGCGGGCTGTTGATTTGGCCAGCGCGGGCGATTTTGCTGGCGGGATTTGTGTTGCTGCTGCTGCAAGCCCTAGCGGAAATTGTTAAGAAAATCGCTGTGATCCAAGGGCTGATAGAAGATCCGCACAGCTTTGTTACCGCCCAAGAAGCCGCCGAGCGGGAAAGCAAGGCAATGGCCGAGGCGCTGCTGACCGCGGGAAAGGATAAAGCCTGATGTTAGAGCTTATCGCGCAGGACATGGCGCCGATCATGTTCGCAAGTCTGATGATCTTTTTGCTGCTGGGCTATCCGGTGGCGTTTTCGCTGGCGGCCAATGGCTTGGTGTTCTTTGCCATTGGCGTCTGGCTGGCGCCAATGTCGGAAGGCACGATCACGCTGGATTGGCCTTTGCTTTTCACCATGCCGCAGCGGTTATGGGGGGTGATTTCAAGCGATACATTGCTGGCTATTCCCTTTTTTACCTTCATGGGCATCATTCTTGAAAAATCCGGTCTGGCCGAAGATCTGCTGGATACGGTCGGTCAGCTTTTTGGCCCGATCCGCGGCGGTTTGGCCTATGCGGTGATCCTTGTCGGCGCGCTTTTGGCGGCAACCACCGGCGTTGTGGCGGCAAGTGTGATTGCTATGGGTCTGATTTCTTTGCCAATTATGCTGCGCTATGGCTATGATCGGCGCATTGCCACCGGCGTGATCGCCGCCAGCGGCACCTTGGCGCAGATCATCCCGCCCTCTTTGGTTCTGATCGTTTTGGCCGACCAATTGGGCCGCTCGGTTGGCGATATGTATAAGGGCGCGTTGATCCCGGGGTTGATCCTTGTTGGGCTTTACATGGGCTATGTGTTCCTGATCTCGCTGCTGCGGCCGAAATGGGTGCCTGCGCTGCCGATTGAAGTGCGCACGCTGGGCAATGGCGTGACTTCGCTTTTGGTGGCGCTGTCGGCGCTGATGGCGCTTGGCTATGCCACTCATATCGCGTTGATCGAGCGCGTTGGTCCCAATGCCGATATCTTGGGTGCCGTGATCGGGGTGCTGGGGGTCTATGCCTATACCGTGGCCGACCGCGTGTTCAAGCTGAACACCATGTCGCGCTTGGCCCAGCAGGTGGTGATCGTGCTGATCCCGCCTTTGGCACTGATTTTTCTGGTGTTGGGCACGATCTTTATCGGCCTTGCCACCCCGACAGAAGCCGGGGCAATGGGAGCTTTGGGGGCGCTGCTTTTGGCGCTGTTCAAGGGCCGGTTGACCTATAAGGTGACCGAGCAGGCGCTGGCCGCAACCACGCGGCTGTCGTCTTTCGTGATGTTCGTGCTGATCGGCGCGCGGGTGTTTTCGCTGACGTTTTACGGTGTCAACGGCCATATCTGGGTCGAGCATCTGCTGACGTCGGTGCCGGGCGGGGTGATCGGCTTTATGATCGTGGTCAATATCATCTTGTTCGTGCTTGGCTGTTTTCTAGATTTCTTCGAGATCGCCTTCATCATTGTGCCGCTTTTGGTGCCGGCGGCGGAGGCATTGGGAATTGATCTGATCTGGCTTGGCGTCATCATCGGGATGAATTTGCAAACGTCTTTCCTGACACCGCCCTTTGGCTTTGCGCTGTTCTATCTGCGCTCGGTTGCAGCGAAACTGCCCTATACCGACCGCCTCACCAATGCGCGGATCGCGCCGGTGGAAACGGGGCAGATCTATGCCGGAGCGGTCGCCTTTATTGGCGTGCAGGTGGTGATGATCATTGCGGTGATCGCCTATCCGCAGATGGTGATGCATTACAAAGGCAAGGTGATTGATGGCGCGAGTGTCACCATCACCCTGCCCGCGCTGCCCAGCTTGGGCGGCGGTCTTCCACAGCTTGGCGCGCCGCAATTGGGAGCGCCGGTTATACAGCCTCCAGTGCTGAACCCACCGGTGATAAAGCCCTGATCGCAAACTCAAAAGGCCCCGAGTTTCCTCGGGGCCTTTTCAGTACAGTCAAGGTAAAGCTTAAAGCTTGCCAGCCTGCTGCTGCACCATCATGAAGGTGTCATAGTTGTATTCCGCAATCTGCGCCCAAAGATAGGCGTCGCGCAGGAAGGCATCCTGATGATCCTTAATCTTCTTGAACTCGGCATTGGTGGCAGAGACTTCCGCATAGGTTTCTTGCGCCGCTGCGAAGGCGGCTTGCAGCACATCTTGTGGGAAGGGGCGCAACTGCGCGCCATTTGCCACCAAGGATCTCAGCGCGGCTGGGTTTTTATAGTCGTAATTCGCCATCATATTGGCGTTTGCAGCCTCGCAAGCGGTTGAGATCACGCCTTTGTAGGTGTCCGGCAGCTCGTTCCACTTATCAAGATTGACCATAGTCGCCAGCGTCGGGCCACCTTCCCACCAGCCGGGATAGTAGTAATAGGGCGCCACTTTGTAGAAGCCCAACTTCTCGTCATCATAGGGGCCAACCCATTCTGCCGCGTCGATGGTGCCTTTTTCCAGCGAAGGATAGATGTCGCCGCCCGCGATCTGCTGTGGGACCACACCCAGCTTTTCGATGACCTTGCCGGCAAAGCCACCGATCCGCATCTTCAGACCCTGCATATCGGCAAGGCTGTTGATTTCCTTGCGATACCAGCCGCCCATTTGCACGCCGGTATTGCCGCAAGGCAGGTAATGCAGCTTTTGCTTGTGGTAGAATTCATTCAGCAAATCAATGCCGCCGCCATGATACAGCCAAGCATTCATCTGACGCACGTTCGGGCCAAACGGCACGGTGCAGCCCAAGGCCCAAGTCGGATCTTTGCCCCAGAAATAATAGGGAGCTGTGTGGCAAGCCTCGACGGTACCTGCGGCCACGGCGTCAGCGGCTTCCAGACCCGGAACCAGTTCGCCCGCAGGAAAGACCTGCAAGGTCAGATTGCCATCGGTCGACTCCGAGATGTATTTCGACATCGTCTCGGCCGCGCCATAGATGGTGTCGAGCGATTTTGGAAACGACGAGGTGACGCGCCAAGTGATCTTGGGCATCGCTTGCGCAAGGGCTGGGGCTGCCAATACCGAAGCGCCCGCGGCTGCAACGCCTCCAACGCTTGCTTTGGTCAGAAATGAACGACGATCCATATTACCTCCTCTTAATACGACCCGCCGGATCAGCAAAGCCGCGTTCAACTGACCCAAGCCTAAACAACGCATTCCGGCTTGAGAACTATTTTTTTTGTCGCACCAAGATTTTACCGATTTCGCGCTGAGGGCCGCTTTTTTGCGATTAAAATCAATCGCGCTTACAAAATCCTTGCCTGGCCTCTTGCAATAAAATCCGCAGACACGACATGAGAAGCAGTTCTATATCGCGCAATCGGAGCCTTTATGACCTATGTTATGTTTCTAGCTGGCCTTCTGTTATTGATCGCCGGCGGGGAAGGTTTGGTCCGAGGCGCAAGCGGTATTGCCCGACATTTCCGGATCTCGCCCATGGTGATCGGCCTGACGATTGTCGGCTTTGGCACCTCGGCACCCGAACTGCTGGTCTCGCTTGAGGCGGCGCTGACCGGCCAGCCGGGATTGGCGATTGGCAATGTGGTGGGCTCGAATATCGCCAATATCTTGTTGATTTTGGGGATCTCGGCGGTGATGGCGCCTTTGGTGATCCCAATTCGTAAGATGTACCGCGATTTCGGCTTTATGCTGGCGGCGATGGCGCTGATGTGGATCATGCTTTTGGATGGGATGATTGGCCGCCTTGATGGTGCGATTTTGTTCATGGGTCTGATCGGCTTTCTGGCAATGGCGTTTTTTAGCGGCGAGGTCGAGCCGATTGACGATATGCCGCTGCCCTCGATGCCATTGGCTTGGGCGATGACGCTGGGTGGTCTGGTGGGATTGGTGCTGGGGGCGGGGCTTTTGGTAGACTCAGCCAGCACCATTGCGCGCAGCTTTGGCGTCTCAGAGGCGGTGATCGGTCTAAGCATCGTCGCCATTGGCACCTCGCTGCCCGAACTGACCACCTCGATTATCGCGGCCCTGCGCAAAGAGACCGAAATAGCGGTCGGCAATGTGGTGGGCTCGAACGTGTTTAACGTCTTTGGCATCCTTGGGACCACAGCCCTTGTCACCCCGATCCCAGCAGAACCACGCTTTGCTCAGGTTGATATGGTCTGGATGGCGGCGGCGACCGCGCTTTTGGTGCTGGCTGCGTTAAAGCTTGGCACCCTGCCCCGCTGGCTTGGGCTTGGGTTCCTTACGCTCTATGCCGCCTATCTGGCGATGATGGCCTAAAGCGCCAAGATGCGGTAGGGTATTTGCGAAAATTACCAAAAACTGATCCGTTTCGCAATTAAACTTCAAAAAATGCGCATTGGGCGACATATTTCTATCACTTTTGCGGTTGACGGCCCCATTGGCGCGCCCTAGTTTCACCTTCGAAGCTTTGAGGGGGTTTTGACGATGGATCTGAGTGTCCTCATCAGAAAAAGGCGCATGGGCCGGTAGCGGTTTACCCTTAGGTTTCCCATGCGCCCCCGAGACACCCTCTGGGGCTTTTTATTGACCAAAGCAGGCGATAGCCGAAATTAGGATAGATGCGATGACACGTCAGATGACCGGAGCGGAAATGGTGGTTCAAGCCCTGAAGGATCAGGGTGTGGACGTCGTCTTTGGATACCCCGGCGGCGCCGTGCTGCCGATCTATGATGCGATTTTTCAGCAAAATGACATCCGCCACATTCTGGTGCGCCATGAACAGGGTGCGATCCATATGGCCGAGGGCTATGCCCGCTCAACCGGCAAGGTGGGCGTGGCGCTGGTGACTTCGGGGCCTGGGGCGACCAATGCGGTGACCGGTCTGACCGATGCGCTTTTGGACAGCTTCTCGCCGCGCCCCAGCAGGGTGAGCAGGCGGGCGGCGGCGGTCTCGGGGGTCAGCGCCCCTGCGGCG
>CAJXWJ010000073.1 GCA_913062925.1 uncultured Pseudorhodobacter sp.
CGGGCAGGCAGTCGCCGCGCGAAAACACGCCGGATTTGGCGGCCCTCCAGAGCTTCTGGCCCATATCTCACCCCTTGGATGGGCACACATCCTTCTCACAGGCGAATACAGATGGAAAAATCTGTGAGCGGTGCGCTTAACGTACTATTCTGCACCCAGCCGGAATCTACCCCTAGAGGGCGCACTGCTGCTCGACGAGGAAACGTTGAAGTGATGCCAAGATGGTCTTGCCGTCGTCAATCGACAGACCGAGGCTACCGGCGCTCAGATCATCAAGGCTCCTCTCGATCTCAAACTCGAACCGGTGGCCGCACGTGATTTCGTCCGAACCCTCAATACTGATCTTCCAGCGCATCCCGCCTCTCCTCTGCCAAAACTGGCAGAGAGCAGAGCCTGCCTCGGCAATCAATGCACCCCAGGTAATTGAACGGTCTCATGGACCGAGGCGGATGTGACCCGCATCGAGCGCATTCTGATTGCAGGTCTGCCCGCCACCGAGCGCAAGTTTGACCGGACCGGTTTCCAGAATGCGCTGCTGGAATATGAGGGCGTTTCGGCGGATGATCTGCGCGCCAACCTGACCTATTTCCTGAACGAAATCGTCCCGGTGGCGCAAGAAAGCGGCATTCAGCTTTGCATTCATCCCGACGATCCGCCCTTCAGTCTTTACGGCTTGCCGCGCGTGGTTTCGACCGCCGCCGATATCCGCGCGATTTTCGCGTCTCCCGATTGCCAGGCCAATGGGTTGACCTTTTGCACCGGGTCGTTCGGGGTGCGGGCGGATAATGATCTGGTGGCCATGGTCCGTGAATTCGCCCCGCGTATCCACTTTGTGCATCTGCGCAACGTCACCCGTGAACCGGATGGGTCGTTCCACGAGGCGGATCATCTGGGCGGATCGACGGACATGCCCGCCGTTGTCATCGCGCTGATGCAAGAGCAAGAGCGCCGCAAGGCCGAAGGTCGCGCCGACTGGCATCTGCCGATGCGGCCCGATCATGGGCATCTGCTGGCCGATGATATTGGCAAGGCGCGGATCAATCCCGGCTATTCCCTGATTGGCCGTCTGAAAGGCATGGCAGAACTGCGCGGTGTCATGCACGGGGCCGCCGCGATGCACAAAATGCTTTCCCCATGACGCATGGCGTGACCTGTCCTGGCATGGCGGCGGGTTGCCCACGCGCTTGGGGATAGTCGCGGCGGCTTGAAGGTCGTCAATCGGGCGTCATCCGGGCGGCTTGGGCCGGATCAGCGCAGGCAGGGTGCATTTCGGGATTGCCTGCACCCCGCTTGCATGCCATTCACCGTGCATTCCCACGCAGCCACGCCGGTCGGCCGAACGGATTGTCCATGGTTACCATCAAACAAATTGCAGACGCCGTAGGGGTGTCTTCGGCCACTGTGTCGCGCGTGCTGAATTTTGACAGCACGTTGTCGGTCAGTGCCCAGACCCGCAAGTCCATCGTCGAGACGGCCGAGGCGCTGAACTATGCCACGCCCCGCAACCGCAATCGCAAGTCCGACCAGACAAGGCTTGGACAAAAGATCGCGCTGGTGCATTTTCTGCGCCCGGACCAAGAGTTGGTGGACCCCTATTATGTCGGCATCCGGCTGGGCATCGAAAGCCGCTGCAATGAGCTGAAACTTGAGGCGATGCAGGTCTATCACACCGATTCCGTGCCAGACCCCGCGCTGTTGAAAGCCGCAGCCGGGGTGATTGTCATCGGCCTGCACAGCGGTGCGGAAATCGACTGGGTCATGTCGCATAACCCCAATGTCGTGTTTGCGGATTTCTCTCCGGTTGGTGATGAACATGACAGTGTTCGCAGCGATCTGGATCTGGCGATGCGCAAACTGTTGCAGGCCCTGGATGATCAGGGCTATCGGCGGATGGCGTTCATCGGCTGGGATATTACCAGTTCCCGCAGCACCACCAACATCTTTGATCGTCGTCTGCCCGCCTATCAGGATTGGATGCGCGCCAAGGGTCGGTACGAGCCTGACCTGTGCCGCATTGGCGATAACACCGAACAAAGCGGTTACGAGTTGACGCTGAACCTGCTGCAAAGCGGCGCGCGGCCTGATGCCCTGATTACAGGCAACGACAATATGGCGGTGGGGGCCTATCGCGCCATTCACGAATCCGGCCTGAAAATTCCGGGTGATATTGCCGTGGCCAGCTTTAACGACATTCCTGTGGCGCAGTTTCTTAATCCGCCGTTGACCACCGTGCGGTTGCCTGCCGAAGAGATTGGGCAGAATGCGGTGGATCTGCTGTTTGAGCAGTTGTCGGGGCGCAGCACGCCCAAATGCATCCTGCTGTCGTCGCGTGTGATCCTGCGGGCAAGCACGCGCGGCAAGGGGAAGTCGGGCGTGAAGTAAAATTTTACTAAATTTACTTGCGCGACGTATCGGAACGCGCTAGCTCTCCAGTTGCGAGACCAGAAAATGAGTCTCGGTCATGGGAGGAAAACATGAATCAAATGCTTATCCGCGCGCGAAAGTCGGTCTTCTTGGCCACCGGCATCAGCCTGCTGGCGATGACGTCGGCCTTGGCAGGAGAAGTCACAGTCTGGAGCTGGGACCCGAATTTCAACGGCGCGACGATGAAAGAGGCGGCGGCCCGTTATTCAGCTTCGCACCCCGATATGACGATCAATCTGGTTGATTTCGCCAAGGCAGACCTTGAACAGAAGCTGCAGGCGCAATTGGCATCCGGCACTACCGAGGGCCTGCCGGACATCGTGCTGATCGAAGATTATGGCGCCCAGAAATACCTGCTGTCCTTCCCCGGCGCGTTTGAGCCGCTGAATGGCAAGATCGACTACAGCGGCTTTGCCCCCTACAAGGTTGAGCTGGCCACCGTAGACGGCAACACCTATTCGATGCCCTTCGATTCCGGCGTGACCGGCCTGTTCTACCGCAGCGACATTCTGGCCGAAGCGGGCTATACGGCTGCTGATCTGCAAGACATCGACTGGGATCAGTTCATCGAAATCGCCAAGGTCGTCAAAGAAAAGACCGGCCATCCGATGCTGGGGATTGATCTGAACGACGCGGGCGCAGTTCGCATCCTGCTGCAATCCATGGGTGCGTGGTACTTTACCCCCGATGGCCAACCGGCGATTGCGGGCGATGCCAAGTTCAAGGCGGCGCTGTCGACCTATGCCAAGCTGTTGCAGGCCAAGGAAATCTACAAACCGGTGTCCGGTTGGACCGAATACACCGGCGGCTTCGTCAGCGGCGAAGTGGCCTCTGTCTTCACAGGTGTGTGGATGACCGCTACCATCAAGGCCGCCAACATGTCCGGCCAATGGGGCGTGGCGCCCCTGCCGAAAATGCCGGGGGTAGAGGGTGCGACCCATGCCTCGAACCTGGGCGGGTCCAGCTGGTACGTGCTGTCATCTTCGGCTGAAAAGGACGAAGCCGTTGATTTCCTGGCCGAGGTCTGGGGCAAGGACGCCGATTTCTACCAGAAAATTCTGGTCGATCAGGGCGCACTTGGCTCGTATCTCGCTGCGCGGGAAGGCGAAGCTTACAAGGCCAGCGATGCCTATTTTGGCGGTCAGGCCGTGTGGCAAAGCTTCTCTGACTGGCTGGCGGCGGTTCCGGCTGTGAACTACGGCATCTTCACCAACGAAGTGGATGCTGCCGTGGCCGCACAACTTCCCGCGCTGGCCGAAGGTGGGTCGGTTGACGATGCCATCGCCGCGATTGACGCTCAGGTGCGCGCGCAGATCCAGTAAGCAAAGCTGACCGGGGCAGCGCTGCCCCGGTTGTCCAATCGCAAGACCACAGCGCCGCCGGGGCAGGGGCGGCGCTGTGATCCTTGGCCGCATTCTGGGGGGAGCAATGGCAAAATCGCGCATCGGTCGCGCCGAGCAACGCAACGGCTGGCTGTTCATCGCGCCAACATTGGTGCTGTTGGGCCTGTTCATGGTCTACCCGATCGTCTGGTCGCTGTGGATGAGCTTTCAGACCGGGCGCGGCATGAACCACAGCTTTGGCGGGTTCACCAACATCATCCGGTTGACGCAAGACCCGGTGTTTCTGCGGGCGCTGACCAACACCGGCATCTTTCTGGTGGTGCAGGTGCCCATCATGATCGTGCTGGCCCTGCTGTTCGCGGCGGCGCTGAACAACCCCAAACTGCGCTTTCGCGGCTTTTTCCGCACCGCGATCTTTTTGCCCTGTGTCACCTCGCTGGTGGCCTATTCCATCCTGTTCAAGTCGATGTTCGCAAGTGATGGCGTCATCAACGATCTGGCCATTATGCTGCATCTGATGGATGCGCCGATTTCATGGCTGGGCGATCCGTTCTGGGCGCGCACCGTGATCATTCTGGCGATCACCTGGCGTTGGACCGGTTACAACATGATCTTTTATCTGGCCGCGATACAGAACATCGACAAGTCGATCTATGAGGCGGCGCGGATTGATGGCGTGCCGGCCTGGGCGCGGTTTCGCTACATCACGCTGCCGATGCTGAAGCCGGTGATCCTGTTCACCACGGTCATCTCAACGATTGGCACGCTGCAATTGTTTGACGAGGTCAACAACATCACCACCGGCGGGCCGTCGGATTCGACGCTGACGCTGTCGCTATACATCTACAACCTGACCTTCAAATTCATGCCCAGCCTTGGCTATGCCGCAACGGTCTCTTACGTGATCGTCATTCTTGTAGCCGTGCTGTCCTTCCTGCAATTTCTGGTCGCAAAGGATCGCAAGGCATGAGCCGGGTTTTTGCACAGGCCCGGTCCGGGCTGGTATACGCAGGGCTGTCACTGGCGGCTTTCGTGTCGATCTTTCCGTTTTTCTGGATGCTGGTCGGCACCACCAACACCGCCCCTGACATCATCAAGGGCAAGATCACCTTTGGCAGCGCCCTGTTTGACAACATCACCAACCTATTTGCGCAGGTGGATATGGTGCAGGTGTTCTGGAACTCGACGTTTCTGGCGATCGTCGGCACCGTCCTGACCTTGGCGATTTCCTCGCTGGCGGGTTATGCTTTTGAGATGTTTCCCTCGAAAACCCGCGAGAGGGTGTTTGCGGTGCTGTTGTTGACGCTGTCGATCCCGTTTGCAGCGATCATGGTGCCGCTGTTCGTGATGATGGCCAAGCTGACGCTGATCAACACCTTCACCGCCATTCTGCTGCCCAGCATCGCGTCGGTGTTCATCATCTTCTACTTCCGCCAAGCCACCAAAGCCTTTCCGCATGAGTTGCGCGATGCGGCCAAGATCGACGGGCTGAAGGAATGGCAGATCTTCCTGTACATCTACCTTCCGGTGATGAGGTCCACCTATGCCGCCGCCATCATCATCGTCTTCATGGCGAACTGGAACAATTACCTGTGGCCGCTGATCGTGCTGCAAACCAATGAAAACAAGACGCTTACTTTGGTCGTCTCATCGCTCGCCTCGTCCTACTACCCGGATTACGGCGTTGTCATGGTGGCCACTGTTCTGGCGACCCTGCCCACCATCATCGTTTTCTTCCTGCTTCAGCGTCGCTTTGTCGAAGGGCTGACAGGTTCTGTCAAATAAGGTTGATCCAACATGCGTCTGCGCACTGACTTCAATGACAACTGGCTGTTTGAAGGCCGCGACACCGTGCGGCTGCCGCACAACGCCGTGGACCTGCCGTTTTCGTATTTTGACGAAAAGTCCTATCAGCGCCGCTTCAGCTATCAAAAGACCTTTGCCGCCGATCCGGGTTGGGCGGGCAAGGAAGTGTCGTTGCGTTTTGACGGGGCGATGGCCAATGCCATGGTGTCGCTGAACGGGGTCGAACTGATCACCCATGCCGATGGCTACACCCCGTTCGAGGCGCGTCTGACCGGGCGGTTGCAGCCCGGTGACAACACGGTGACGGTGGAAATCGACGGCAGCGAGAACTCCGATATTCCGCCCTTTGGCGGGGTGATTGATTACCTGACCTATGCCGGCCTCTACCGCGAGGCATGGCTGACCGTGAAGGCCCCGGTGTCCATCGGGCTGCACAAGATCGAAACCCCGGATGTGCTGGCGGCGCAGAAGTCGGTGACGGTGGATGTGGCGTTGGACAATCCGCAGGGGCTGGCACTGTCAGGCACGTTGACCGCCACCCTGCGCGACGCGGCGGGTGCGGCCTTGGCCAGCACAAGTGCTACGGTGACGGGCGACAGCCTGCGGTTGGCGATGGACGGGCTTTCGGACATCGCGCTGTGGGATCTGAAAACCCCGGCGCTTTATCATCTGGAACTGTCGCTGCAGACGCCGCAGGGCGATGATGCCACCTCAACCCGGTTTGGCTTCCGCCATGTGGCCTTCACCGCCGAAGGCTTTGCGCTGAACGGCAAGCCGTTGAAATTGCGCGGGCTGAATCGGCATCAATCCTTTCCCTATGTCGGATATGCTTTGGGCAAGGCGGCGCAGGAACGCGATGCGGAGATTCTGAAACACGAACTGCGGCTGAACACGGTGCGCACCTCGCATTATCCGCAGTCCAGCTATTTTCTGGATCGCTGCGATGAAATCGGCCTGCTGGTGTTTGAGGAAATCCCCGGCTGGCAGCATATTGGCGGCGCCAAGTGGAAAGCGGAATCGGTGGAAAACGTCCGCCGGATGATCCGGCGTGACTGGAACCATCCGTCGATCTTCATCTGGGGCGTGCGGATCAACGAGTCGCAGGACGACCATGACTTCTATGCCGAAACCAACCGCGTGGCGCGGTCGCTGGATGCGACGCGGCCCACCGGTGGAGTGCGTTACATCAGCGAAAGTGAGCTGCTGGAAGACGTCTACACGATGAACGACTTCATCCTTGGCAATGAAGAGCAGGGCGGCAACCGTCCGCGCACGCCGCTGCGCCCGCAGCAAGAGGTCACCGGGCTGGACCGCGTGGTGCCCTATATGATCACCGAATTTGGCGGCCATATGTACCCGACCAAAAGCCATGATCAGGAACAGCGGCAGGCCGAACATGTGCTGCGCCATCTTGAGGTTTTGAACGCAATGTATGGCGATCCGCAGATCGCCGGGGCCATCGGCTGGTGCGCGTTTGATTACAACACCCACAAGGATTTCGGCTCGGGCGACCGTCTGTGCCACCATGGTGTGATGGATATGTTCCGCGAGCCGAAATTCGCGGCTTCGGTCTATGCCAGCCAAGGCGATCCAGCCGAAGGTGTTGTGCTGACGCCCGTGACCTTCTGGGCGCGTGGTGAACGCAACATCGGCGGTGTGCTGCCGTTGATCGTGCTGACCAACTGCGACGAGATCGAGCTGACCTATGGCAAATTCGCGCCCAAGCGGATTGCCACCGCCCGCGCCCGTTTCCCGCATCTGCCCTATGCGCCGGTGATCGTGGATCAGACCAATTTCACCAAGGAAGAACTGGGCCACTGGGGCATGACCTGGGAGCCTGCGACGATCAAGGGCTTCGTTGACGGCAAGCAGGTGGCGCAAACGCAGTTTGTTTGCGATGCGGTGCCCACCACGCTGCAAGTGGTGCCCGATGCGGACCGGATCGGGGCCAATGATGCGGTGCGGGTGATGGTGCGGATGCTGGATCAAGCTGGACACAAGCTGCCATTCTATCCTGAACCCGTGACCATCACCGTGTCGGGCAACGCGCGTCTGCTGGGGCCATCCCTGGTGCCGCTGCGCGCAGGATCGACCGGGTTATGGGTGCAGGCGACGGGCGCGGGGCCGATAGAGCTGCGCGTTCACTGTGACCGTCTGGATGCCACGACCATCCATCTGACAGCCGAATAGGGGGATCGCATGACCGGGTTGAAACTGCGCAATGTGCGGAAATCCTATGGCGCTGCCGAGGTGATCAAGGGCGTCGACCTGGACATCTCGCCCGGCGAATTCGTGGTCTTTGTCGGGCCTTCGGGTTGCGGCAAATCCACCTTGCTGCGGATGATTGCGGGGCTGGAGGAAATCTCTGGCGGCGATCTGTTCATCGGTGACAATCGGATGAATGACGTCGACCCGGCGCAGCGTGGCATTGCCATGGTGTTCCAAAGCTATGCGCTTTACCCCCATATGACGGTGCGCGAAAACATGGGCTTTGCGCTGCGGTTTGCCAAAAAGCCCAAGGATGAAATCGCGCGTGCGGTGAATGAGGCCGCGCGGATTCTGGAACTGGGGCCGCTCCTGGACCGCCGCCCCAAGGATCTGTCGGGCGGTCAGCGGCAGCGCGTGGCCATCGGGCGGGCCATCGTGCGCCAGCCCGATGTGTTCCTGTTTGACGAACCGCTGTCCAATCTGGACGCCGAATTGCGCGTGCATATGCGGATCGAAGTGGCGCGTCTGCACAAGGAACTGGCCACGACGATCATCTACGTCACCCATGATCAGGTCGAGGCGATGACTTTGGCCGACAAGATCGTGGTCATGCGGGCGGGCGTTGTGGAACAGGTCGGCGCGCCGCTGACGCTCTATGATGATCCGAACAATCTGTTTGTCGCGGGGTTCATCGGCAGCCCCAAGATGAACTTTCTGGCCGGAGTGGTGGAACAGGACCGGGTGCGCCTGCCAGAGTTTGGCAATCAGTCGATCCCGCTGGGCCATCTGGCCAATCCGCCCGCACAGGGCAGCGAAGTGACGGTGGGTATCCGCCCCGAAGCCTTCAAACGCGGCGGCGCGGCGGGGCTGGAGTTGACCATCGAGATTGTCGAACATCTGGGCAATGAAAGTTTCGCCTATGCGCGGCAATCGGGGGGGCAGATGCTGACACTGGCCACCGAGGACGGGCGCGGTCTGCAACCCGGTCAACGGATCGAGGCGCGGTTCGATCCGGCGCATGTCATGCTTTTTGACACTTCGGGCCAGCGCATCCGCTAGGTCACTGACACACCGCAGGGTCTGACCCTGTGACATTTAACCAAGAGGGTTTTCGGATGAAAACGACAGGCTGGGGCATTATCGGTCCTGGTGCGATTGCGCAGAATTTTGCTGACGGTCTGGCCGAGGCGCCGTCTGGGGTCGAGTGGGGCTGAGTGCAGAAAACCCCTTTAAGGATTTTGCGCTTCTATTTTCCGCCAACGATATTCGCCTGTTAGGATGATATGGGCCCACCCAAGCGGCGATATGTGGGCGAGGAGTTCGGGTGGGCAATCCAATCCTGCCCGCTGTCGCCTTGCCACAGCGTTTCCGAGCTGTTTGGAATTCCAATAAATGATGATGGCGGTCAGCAGATTGAGGCCAGCGATGCGGAAGTGTTGTCCTTCCGTGGTACGGTCGCGGATTTCTCCCTGACGCCCGATCCGAAGAGCACCTTTCAGGGCGTGATGTGCCTCTCCCTTGTTCAAGCCGATATGGGCGCGGCGCTGCATGTCGGTGTCGAGCAGCCATTCGATGATGAACAATGTGCGTTCGACCCGGCCGATCTCCCGCAAGGCCAACGCCAGATCATGTTGCCTCGGGCGCGCGGCCAATTTCTTGAGGAGGTGACTTGGCTGCATCCGGCCCGACAGCATTGTTGCGATACAGCGCAAAACATCCGGCCAGTTTTCGACGATCTTCGCTTCCCGAATTTTGTCCCCGGTTAACCCTTTCAGCTCTTTGGGAACAGCGCGGAGGTCAAACACATGCAACCTCTTGGAGGACAGGTCGCGAATGCGGGGATGGAAGTGGTACCCGAGCAGGGACGTGGCGGCGAAGACGAGATCGGTGAAGCCGCCGGTGTCGGCATACTGCTCTTTTATCTTCCGTCCCGCCTCGTTCATCAGCAAGCCGTCGAGGATATAAGGTGCCTCGCTCACCGTGGCGGGAATGACCTGAGTGGCGAATGGCGCATACTGGTCAGAGACGTGGGTGTAGGCCTTTATGCCCGGCTCGTTGCCGTATTTTGCGTTGATGAGGTTCATTGCCTCGCCCTGCCGCGTCGTTGGGAAAAACTGCCCATCACTGGAAGCCGTTTTCCCTACACCCCAGAATTTGGTCATTGGCAGGTGGGTCTGCGCATCAATCACCATGGCCAGGGCGCGGGCCATTCCCTCGCTTTCGACATGCCACCGTGACAAACGGGAAAGCTGTATGAAGTCATGAGTGTTGGTGGCATTTGCCATTTTGCTCAGGCCTAGATTGAGACCCTCCGCCAGGAGCACGTTCAGCAAGCCAATCTTGTCACGGCATGGGGCACCGGTGTGCAGATGCGTGAAGGCTTCGGTGAAGCCGGTGTCTTTGTCGACCTCTGTGAGAATATCGGTGATCCGCGTCTCCGGCAGACGACGGTAAAGATCGAGGACGAGATCACCGGCCTCCTCCGGCACATCGGCGTCAAGACGGCTCACGCGCAAAACGCCGTCTTCAATGACTCCACTCGGCAAGGTTTTGGAGCGCACCGCCTTGGCCAGCCGTTTCAGCCCCTCTTCCAAGCGGCGCTTTCGATCAGCCATCCAGATCTCTGGTTCCAGTGGCATTGAAAGCCCCATGGCGCGGGCGGCATCGATGGACACAAGGGCTTGCTTCATGTCGGCATG
>CAJXWJ010000074.1 GCA_913062925.1 uncultured Pseudorhodobacter sp.
AGTCCTCCATCGCCTCCAGCTCGTCAATAAAGCCTGCGATCATCGACAGGCCCTTGTCCCAGAACTTGGGATCGCTTGCATCCAGACCAAAGGGGGCCAGCAAATCCTTGTGGTGTTTCGAGCCGCCTGCCTTCAGCATATCAAAGTATTTCTCTTCAAAATCAGGCAGCCCGCCCTCGTAGGCGGCATAAAGCGCGTTTACCAGACCATCGCCAAAGGCATAGGCATAGACGTAGAACGGCGAATGCACGAAATGCGGGATATAGGCCCAGAAGGTCTCGTATCCATCCATGAAATCAAAGACTTCACCCAAGGATTGCGCCTGCACCGACATCCACAGCGCGTTGATGTCATCGGGCGTCAGCTCGCCTTCGGCGCGGGCGGCGTGCAGTTTGCATTCAAAGTCATAAAAGGCGATCTGGCGCACCACGGTGTTGATCATGTCTTCGACCTTGCCCGCCAGCAGCGTCTTGCGCTCGGCCTTGGTCTTGGCGCCTTCCAGCAGCTTGCGGAAGGTCAGCATCTCGCCAAACACCGATGCGGTTTCGGCCAAGGTCAGCGGTGTGGCCGAAAGCAATTCGCCTTGGCCTGCCGCCAGCACCTGATGCACGCCGTGGCCAAGTTCATGCGCAAGCGTCATCACATCGCGCGGCTTGCCCAGATAGTTCAGCATCACATAGGGGTGCACCGTGGTCACGGTCGGATGCGCAAAAGCCCCCGGTGCCTTGCCGGGTTTGACGCCTGCGTCAATCCAGCCTTGGGTAAAGAAGGGCTTGGCAATCTCGGCCAGGCGCGGATCAAAGGCGGCATAGGCCGAAAGCACGGTCTCGCTCGCCTCGGCCCAATTCACCAAGCGCGGCGCTTCAATCGGCAAGGGCGCGTTGCGGTCCCAGACTTGCAGGGTTTCAAGCCCCATCCATTTCGCCTTTAGCTTATAGTAGCGATGCGAAAGCTTGGGGTAGGCGGCAACAACCGCATTGCGCAGGGCTTCCACCACCTCGGGTTCGACATGGTTGGACAGATGGCGGCCATGCTGCGGGCTTGGCATCTTGCGCCAGCGATCCTCGATCTCTTTTTCCTTGGCAAGGGTGTTGTGCACCCGTGCGAACAGCTTGATATGCTTATCAAACACCGCAGCCAGCGCGCGGGCAGCCGCCTCGCGCTTGGCGCGGTCGGTGTCGGTCATCAGGTTCAGCGTCGCCTCTAGGTTCAGCTCTTCTTCTTCGCCGGCGACCTTAAACATCAGCCCCGCCATGGTTTCGTCAAACAGCTTGTTCCAAGCGCTTGCCCCTACAACTGACGCGTCGTGCAGATATTGCTCCATCTCGTCAGACAGCTGATAGGGCCGCATCGCGCGCATGCGGTCCATCACGGGGCGATAGCGGGCAAGGTCTGCGTTGGACGCCAGCAGATCCGTCAGCGCCGCCTCATCCAAGCGGTTGAATTCAAGGCTAAAGAACACCAAAGGCGTGGTAAAGGTGGTGATGGCGTCTTGCACATCGGCCATGAATTTGGCGCGCTCAGAGTCCATGGTGTTTTGGTAATAGCGCAGCCCAGCATAAGACCCGATCCGGCCTGCGGTGATGTCAATCGCCTCATAGGCCTGCACGCAAGCCAGCATCTGTGCCGCCGACAGCCCCGCCAATTTGCCCTGATAGGTGCTGGCAAAGCCCGCGCAGGCGGTTTCAAGCCAAGTCAAGTCGCGCTGCAATTCGGGCGCATCGGGGTCGGTGTAAAGGTCGTCCAGATTCCAGTCGGGAAGATCGCCAAAACTGTTAGAGCCGATGCGGGCGTCGAAAACTGGGCGCTTGGTGCCAAGGCGGGGCAGGGGGTGCAATGTCATGTCAAACCTCATTCTATGTTGCCCCCATCTAGGCGGCAAAACCCCGGCACCGCAAGGTGGGCTCACGGCAATGGCATCAAAGCCGTCGCCTAAAAATTGTGCATTTGCACGAATACGCCAGTTTTTTTGCGCATCTTGCTTTACCTTCCGACTTTGCCCGCTTCTAGTTAAGACATAATAGCGAAAGGGCGGCGGCAAATGACCTCCTGTTTCAATGAGATGTTCGAAGGCGAGGCCGTGCGCGACCCCTATAAGGGCTTGCAGGGCTGGAGCGCGGATATGCCCGCAGATGTGCGGCTGGAAAAACAAGCCGAGGCCGAGGCGCTGTTTCGCCGCATCGGCATCACCTTTGCGGTTTACGGCGAGGGCGGCGATCCTGATCGGTTGATCCCCTTTGATATGTTCCCGCGGGTGTTTATGGCCTCGGAATGGGCCAAGCTGGAACGCGGCATCAAACAGCGCGCGCGGGCGCTGAATGCGTTTTTGGTCGATGTCTATGGCCGCGGCGAAATCGTGCGCGCGGGCCGCATTCCGGCGCGGCTGGTCTATCAAAACGCGGCTTACGAGAAATCGGTCTGCGGCTTCACCCCGTCGAAAGGCGTGTATTCGCATATCGTTGGCGTCGATATCGTGCGCACGGGGCCGGGGGATTTCTACGTTTTGGAAGACAACTGCCGCACGCCTTCGGGGGTGTCCTATATGCTGGAATCCCGCGAGATGATGATGCGGATGTTCCCCGAGTTGTTTCAGCGCAACCGGATTGCGCCGGTGGACAATTACCCCGAAAAGCTGCGCCGCACGCTGGCCAGCGTCGCGCCGCGCAAATGCGACCGCGATCCGACCGTGGTGATCCTGACGCCGGGGCACTATAATTCGGCCTATTACGAGCATTCCTTCCTTGCCGATATGATGGGGGTGGAATTGGTCGAGGGCGCGGATTTGTTTGTGGATGGCGAGTTTTGCTACACCCGCACCACCCAAGGCCCCAAGCGCGTTGATGTGATCTATCGCCGCTTGGATGATGATTTCCTTGACCCTTTGTGCTTCCGCCCCGAGTCGATGCTGGGCGTGCCCGGCTTGATGGATGTCTACCGCGCGGGCGGTGTGTCGATCTGTTCAGCGCCGGGCGCGGGCGTGGCCGATGATAAGGCGATCTACACCTATGTGCCTGAAATGGTGCGGTTTTATCTGGGCGAAGAGCCGATCTTGAAAAACGTGCCCACCTGGAAATGCGGCGAGGCGCAGGATCTGAAATATGTGCGCGAAAATCTGGCCGAACTTGTGGTCAAAGAGGTGCATGGCTCGGGCGGCTATGGCATGTTGGTTGGCCCGAAATCCACCAAAGCCGAGGTCGAAGCCTTTCGTCTGCTGATCGAGGCCAATCCGTCGAATTACATCGCCCAGCCGACGCTGGCGCTGTCAACAACGCCGACCTTTGTCGAAGAGGGCATCGCGCCGCGCCATGTCGATTTGCGGCCCTATTGTCTGGTGGGCGAGCGGATTGAACTGGTGCCCGGCGGGTTGACCCGCGTGGCGCTGCGCGAAGGCTCCTTGGTGGTGAATTCGTCGCAGGGCGGCGGGGTGAAAGACACTTGGGTTTTGGCGGAGTAAGCAGATGTTAAGCAGAACCGCAGACAACCTTTACTGGATCGCCCGCAATATGGAGCGGGCCGAAACCGCAGCACGGCTGCTGGAAGTGGGCGCGCGCATCGCGCTTTTGCCCACCGCCGAAGGCTATCATTCCGATTGGGACAGTCTGTTGCGCGCCAGTGGCAATGCCACGGGTTACGCCGCAAAATATGGCGCTCCCACGCAGCAAAACATTGAAAGCTATTTGTTTTTCGACACCGATAACCCCAATTCCGTGGTGTCTTGCATCACGCGGGCGCGCGAGAATGGCCGCATTGTGCGCACGGCTTTGACCACGCAGGTCTGGGACGCGCTGAACTCGGCCTTTCAGGAAATGCGCCAGATCGTGGCGCGGCGCAGGCCCAACCAAGAGCTGTCGACCCTGACCGAATGGGTGATGCGCCACACCGCCATGCTGCGCGGCGCGATTGATGCCACCTTGCTGCGCAATGATGGCTATAGTTTCTTGAACCTTGGCTATTACCTTGAACGCGGCGACAGCACCGCACGCCTGATGGATGTGAAATACTATGTGCTGCTGCCCAAGGCCGAATATATCGGCTCGGGTCTTGATAACGAACAATGGTCGATGCTGCTGCGGGCGATGTCGTCGCATCGGGCGTTTCTTTGGGCCTATGGCGGCGAGGTGACCTCGGCCAAGATCGCCGATTTCCTGATCTTGAACCCGCAATGCCCGCGCTCGCTGATCACTTGCATGGCGGGGATGAACAACCATCTGGCGCGTCTGGCCAAGTTCTACGGGGCGGCAACCCCTGCGCAAGAGGCCGCCCAGCGGCTGTTGACGGGCTTGGATAATCAATCGACCGACCGGATTTTCGACGAGGGGCTGCACGAGTTTCTGACCCGCTTTATCGAAGACACCGCAAGGCTGGGCACGGTGATCCATAACGCCTATCTCTCGGGGGATGTTCAATAATGTTGCTCACGGTCGATCACCGCACGCTCTATCGCTATGACATGCCCGTGCGCGGGGTGGTGCAAAGCCACCGCCTGTCGCCCTCGCGCTTTGACGGCCAAAAGCTGATTGAATGGAACGTAACCGTGTCAGGCGGCAGCATGGGCGGCGGCTTTCGCGATGGCGCGGGCGATTGGGTGCAGGGCTGGACGATTGCGGGCCCGGTCAGCGAGATTGAGGTGCGGGTGCAAGGGCAGGTGGAAACCAGCGATCTGGCAGGCGTGCTGCGCGGCCATAAAGAGGTGACACCGCCCTTTGCCTATCTGCGCGCCACACAAGCCACCCAAAGCGATGCCGCCTTGGCCGATCTGGGCGCGCTGTTGCAAGGCGCCGATCTGTTGGCGGGGTGCCATGCGCTCTCGGCCGCCATATCCGACCGCATCGCCTATTGCCCGGGCACCACCCACGCCCACACCACCGCCGCGCAAGCCTTGGCGCAGGGCGAAGGCGTGTGCCAAGATCACGCCCATGCGGTGATTGCGGCGGCGCGTGCTGCGGGGGTGCCTGCGCGCTATGTCTCGGGCTATTTGCAGGCCGATGACACCGGGCTTGCGCATGAGGCCTCGCACGCTTGGGCCGAGGTTTTTGTCGCCGGTATCGGCTGGATCGGCTTTGATCCGGCCAATCGCTGCTGCCCAGACGCGCGCTATATTCGGCTTGGCTCGGGGCTAGATGCGCAAGACGCCGCTCCCATTCGCGGCATTTCGCGCGGGCTTGGCACGGAATCGCTTGAAGTGACCGTTGCAGTTCAGTTGCAACAGCAATAGCTTACGCGCCAAGCCGCTGGAGATATGAATGACTTACTGCGTTGGGCTCTTGCTGAATGAAGGCATGGTTTTGCTGTCGGACACCCGTACGAACGCGGGTCTTGATAATATTGCCACCTATCGCAAGATGTTTCACTTTGAAAACAAGGGCGAGCGGGTGATCTCGATCGTCACGGCGGGTTCGCTTTCGGTGACCCAGACCACGATCATGCGGCTGCGCGAAGCGATCGAGGCGCATGACGCCAGCGAGCAAACCTCGATCATGCTGGCGCCGACGATGCTGAAAATGGCCTCGATTATTGGCGAGACGCTGGCTGCGGTGCGGCTTGAGATCGACGAAAAGCTGCATGCGATGAAACAGGGGGCTTCGGCCTCGATGATCGTGGCGGCACAGCGGCGCGGCGGGCCGATGCGGCTGTTTTTGATCTATCCCGAGGGCAATTTCATCGAGGCGACCGAGGACACGCCGTTTTTGCAGATTGGCGAACACAAATACGGCAAGCCGATTCTGGACCGCGTTGTCACCCCGCAAACCTCGTTGCAAGATGCGGAAAAGGCGGTGCTGTTGTCGATGGATTCGACGCTGCGCTCGAACCTTTCGGTGGGGATGCCGCTGGATCTTGCCATCATTGAAAAAGACGCGCTTTGCGTCAGCCGTGAACGCCGCATCGAGGCCGGAGACGAGAAATTCCGCGCGATGTCAGAGGCTTGGTCCAAGGCGCTGCGCGATGGCTTTACCCAGATTCTGATTTAGCGGTTGGCGTCAAACAGCGCGGCGATCTGGTCAAACACCACCTTGCGGGTGGCGGGGGCTTCCATCATCACCTCGTGTTCTGCGCCTGCAAAAAGCTGCAACTGCCCGTTTTTCCATCCGGCCATGCGGGCATGGATGGGGGCGGTGTCGACGATCTTTTCCGCCGTGCCAAGCGCGGTATAGCAGGGCATGGCAGGGGCCGGCAGCCGCGCAAGGGCTGCGCATTCGGCCAGCGCCGCATCGACCCAAGCAAGGCTGGGCCCGCCCAAGGTCAGATCGGGCTGCGCCTCGGCCTGTTGGCGCATAAATTCCCACATATCGGGGTCACTGGTCAGGGTATTGCCGAAAAAGCCCTGAGACAGCACATAGGTCGCGGCGCCGGTGCCGGGGGCGTATTTGCCCTCTAGCCCGAACCAGCGCGAGGCGGTGGCGATCACGCTGGCCACTGGCCGCAGCCATGCCGCCATCGAGATGCCCCACATCGGCGCCGAAAACGCCGCCGCTTGCACACCAAGCCCAAGCATCAGCGCGCGCAGGGCAATGCAGCCGCCCATCGAATGCGACAGCAGATAGTAAGGCTCGGCCAGACCCTTGGCGCGGGCAAAGCCGATCATCGCCTCGATATCCAGCTGATATTCTGAAAAATCAACGACATGGCCGGTCAGCCTGTCACCCAAGGGCCGATCCGCCAGCCCTTGGCCGCGCAGATCAAGCACCAAAGTGTCAAAGCCGCGCGCGCGCAGATCGGCCGCGGCTGGGCCATATTTCTCGATATATTCGGTGCGGCCGGGGATCAGCAGCACCGTGCCCTTCGCCGCTTTGTGCTGCCACAGCCCCAAGCGCAGCTGCACATCATCAGCGGCGCGCAGATAAAAGCCGGCCCCTGCATCGGGGCCTTGGGCAATGGCGTAAAGCGGCGCTTGGGTCATGCGATGGCCGCGCCAAGCTGCATGGCAAGGCCCATGCTGCCGTCAACACTCAGCTTGCCGGTCATAAAGGCGGTGGTCGGGTTCATCTCGCCGGCCAGCATGGCTTGGAATACTTCGGCAGAGGCGGTTAGGGTGACATCGGCGGCCTCGTCACCGGCGCGCACGCCATCGGCGTCGACCATGATCGCGCCCGCATCCGAAATCACGAATTTCGCCACCCCGTCAAATCCGTTTGGCAGCTTGGCCGCCAGCGCTGCAACCGCGCCTGTTATCACATCGCTCATAATGCTCTCCTTCGTGATCGCTGGGCACTGGAATTTTGCACAGCTTAAGTTACCTTAGCCTTATGAAAGCGCATCTTGGGTTACACAATCGTATCGTTGCGGCACTTGTGCTGGTTTTTATGGCCGGCGCGCCTGCCTTTGGCCAGACCGCGACGCTGGATGATCTGTTTGCGCGGCTGAAAACCGCGGATGAGGCCGAATCACAGCGCATCACCCAAGACATCTGGATCGAATGGTCGAAATCGGGCTCGCCCGCGATGGATCTTTTGCTGGAACGCGGGCGCAATGCCATGGCCCAAGGCGCGCCAGAGGTGGCGATTGAACATCTGACCGCGCTGATAGACCACGACCCCGATTTTGCCGAAGGCTGGAATGCGCGCGCCACCGCCTATTATCAAACCGGAAATCTGGGGCCAGCCATTGCTGATATTGGCCAAGTGCTAACGCTGAACCCGCGCCATTTCGGCGCGCTTGCGGGTCTTGGGGCGATTTTTGAGGAATTGGACAAGCCAAGCGAGGCTTTAGAGGTTTATCGCGCCGCTCTCGCTATAAACCCGCATGCCGATGGGGTAGAGCAAGCCATTCGGCGAATCGAAACCAAGCTTCAGGGCAAAGACCTCTAACCCCAGCCAAAGGCACAAGATATGAACGCGCACCACAGGGTGACGGCGGTCCTTGGGCCGACCAATACCGGAAAAACCCATTACGCGATTGAACGGATGCTGGGCCACCGCACGGGGGTGATCGGCCTGCCGCTGCGCCTGCTTGCGCGCGAGGTTTACGACCGCATCGTCGCCTCACGCGGGCCATCGGTGGTGGCGCTGATGACGGGCGAAGAGCGTATTGTGCCGGACCGCGCGCAATATTGGGTCTGCACCGTCGAGGCGATGCCCTTGGATATTGGCGCCGATTTTGTTGCGGTGGACGAGATCCAGCTGTGCGCCGACCCCGAGCGCGGTCATGTCTTTACCGACCGTCTGCTGCGCGCGCGCGGGCTGCACGAGACGCTGTTTATGGGCGCCGAAACCATGCGGCCTGCGATTGCGGGGCTGATCCAAGGCGTGCAGTTTCACAAGCGCGAACGCTTTTCCGAACTGACCTATACCGGGCAGAAAAAGATCAGCCGGATGCCGGAACGCTCTGCTATCGTTGGGTTTTCGGTGGAAAACGTCTATGCCATCGCCGAGCTGATCCGCCGCACCAAGGGCGGCTGCGCGGTGGTGATGGGGGCGCTCAGCCCGCGCACCCGCAACGCCCAAGTGGCAATGTATCAAAACGGCGAGGTCGATTATCTGGTGGCCACCGATGCCATTGGCATGGGGCTGAATTTGGATGTCAAACACATCGCCTTTGCCGCCACCTCGAAATTCGACGGCCGCCGGATGCGCGCACTTTATCCCCAAGAGCTGGCGCAGATCGCAGGCCGCGCCGGGCGCTATCAGGAAAACGGCACCTTTGGCGTGACGGGCGAGGTGCGCCCCTTGGACGAGGAAACCATCGAGGCGATCCAAGAGCACCGCTTTGACCCGATCCGCAAGCTGGAATGGCGCAACCACGCGCTGGAATTTGGCAGCGTTGATCGGTTGCTGCGCAGCCTTGAAGCGCCGACGCAAAACAAATGGCTGGCGCGTGCGCGTGATGCCGATGACGTACTGGCGCTGAAATATCTGATCGAATTGCCCGAGGTGCGTGACAAGTTAAACACACCCCAGCGGATTAAATTGCTTTGGGATGTCTGCCGCGTGCCCGACTTCCGCAATGCCTCGGGGGTCGAGCATGTCACGCTTTTGGCGCGGATTTTCGACTTTTTGACCGGACGCGGGCTTGCGCAGACCCGAATCCCTTCAGAATGGCTGGAAAAAGCCATTGCGCGCATTGATAAAGCCGGCGGCGACATTGATACCATCTCGAAACGGCTGGCCTATATTCGCACCTGGACCTATGTTGCACAGCGCAAAGGCTGGGTAGAGAACGAAAGCCATTGGCGTGACGAGACGCGCGCTGTAGAAGACCGATTGTCAGACGCGTTACACGCGGCACTGACGCAACGATTTGTTGACCGGCGCACATCTGTGCTGATGCGGCGGTTGAAGCAGAAGGAGACCCTCGTGGCCGAGGTGAATGACAAGGGCGAAGTAACTGTAGAGGGCGAATTCGTTGGCCGTCTTGAGGGGTTCCGTTTCCAACAGGATGCGACCGCCTCTTCGGAAGAGGCGCATACCCTGCGCCAGGCAGCGATTGCGGCATTGAAACCAGAATTCCACCTGCGGGCGGATCGGTTCTACAATGCCCCCGATACCGAATTGGATTTCACCGAGCAGGGGGGCCTGATGTGGGGCACCACCGCGATGGGGAAACTGGTCAAGGGGGGCGATATTGTCCGCCCTGTGGTCGAGGCTTTTGTCGATGACGAAGCCGGCCCCGATGTCGCGGACAAAGTGCGCCGGCGCTTGCAGCATTTCATCGACCGCAAGATTGCTGCGGGGTTTGACCCTTTGCTGGCGATGGGGCGTGACGAGACGCTGACCGGGCTGGCGCGCGGCTTTGCCTTTCGTTTGGCCGAAGGTTTGGGGGTTATCCCGCGCGATATGATCGCAACCGAGGTCAAGGATCTGGACCAAGAGGCGCGCGGCGCGCTGCGCAA
>CAJXWJ010000075.1 GCA_913062925.1 uncultured Pseudorhodobacter sp.
GCGGGGCCGTTTTCATTTCTGCTTTCGTCTCTGGCGATGGCGCGCTAACACTGCGCCAACCATAGGCCTGCACAATGGGGACGCCCTGCGATGATATATGCCACCGCCAAAGACTATCTTGCGGCCCCACAGAAAAGGGTAATGCTTTTTGGCATGTCGGGCCTTGGCAAGACCTATCTCTCGAATATGCTGCGCGATGCGGGGGGCTGGTTTCACTACTCGGTCGACTACCGCATTGGCACCCGCTATATGAATGAATTCATTGCAGATAATTTCAAGCGCGAGGCGATGAAAGTGCCCTTGCTGCGCGAATTGCTGCTGTCGGATTCGGTCTATATCGCCTCGAATATCACCTTTGACAATCTGGCGCCGCTGTCGACCTATCTGGGCAAGCCCGGCGATCTTGCGCGCGGGGGCGTGGCCTTTGCCGAATATCAGCGCCGCCAAGCCCAGCACGCGCAGGCCGAGGTTTCGGCGATGCTGGACACCCCGCGCTTTATTGACCGCGCCGAGACGATCTATGGCTATCAGCATTTCATCTGCGACACCTCTGGCTCGATCTGCGAGGTGGTCTCGCCCGAGCTGGCCGATGATCCGGTGATGACGGCGCTGTCACAAAACCTGCTGCTGGTGTGGATCAAGGGCTCGGATGCGCATAAGGCGGAACTGGCGCGCCGCTTTGATCGCGCGCCCAAGCCTATGTATTACAACCCCGATTTTCTGCGCGACCTTTGGGCCGAATTCACCGCCACCACGCCAGCCGATCAGGTTGATCCCGATGCCTTCTTGCGCTTTGGCTATGCGCGGCTTCTGGATCACCGCCAGCCGCGCTATGCGGCGATGGCGCGCTGGGGGGTGACTGTCACCGCCGAAGAGGTCGCAGCCGTGCGCAACCCGGCTGATTTCGACAATTTGATCGGCCTTGCAATTGATCGCGGACCCGAGCCGTTCTAAGTGCTGCTGTTAAGGAGAATTTGATGCCGATTACCCTGCCCACCACCCTGCCCGCCTTTGACGTTTTGCGCAACGAAGGTGTGATGGTGATGTCGCCCGAGCGGGCAAGCGCGCAGGAAATCCGGCCGCTGCGCATTGGTCTGTTGAACCTGATGCCGAAAAAGATCCAGACCGAGACGCAATTTGCACGGCTGATTGGCGCGACGCCCTTGCAGATTGATTTTCAGCTGATCCGCATGTCCGAACACCAAACCCGCAACACCGCAGCCGAGCATATGGAGGCGTTTTACCGCCCATTTTCCGAGGTCAAGCACGAGAAATTTGACGGGCTGATCATCACCGGCGCGCCGATTGAACATCTGCCCTTCGATCAGGTCACCTATTGGGACGAGCTGCGCGAGGTTATGGATTGGACGCAAAGCCATGTGTTCTCGACCTTTGGCGTCTGCTGGGGCGGCATGGCGATGATCAACCATTTCCACGGCGTGCAGAAACATCTGCTGGATCACAAGGCCTTTGGCTGCTTTCGTCACCGCAATCTGACGCCAACCTCGCCCTATTTGCGCGGCTTTTCCGATGATTTCGTCATCCCCGTCAGCCGCTGGACCGAGATGCGCCAGCCCGAGATTGACGCAGCACCCGGTCTGCAAACGCTGCTGGGCAGTGACGAGGTTGGCCCCTGTCTGGTCGAAGATGCCGCCCACCGCGCGCTTTATATCTTTAACCACTTCGAATATGACAGCGACACGCTCAAGCAAGAATACGACCGCGATGTTGCCGCGGGCACCCCCATCAATGTGCCGGCCAATTATTACCCCGACAACAACCCCGCCAATCCACCAATGAACCGTTGGCGCAGCCATGCGCATCTGCTTTATGGCAATTGGATCAACGAGATCTATCAGGGCACCCCCTATGACCGTGCCGAAATTGGCCGTTAGTGCGGCGCTGATTTTTCTGACCCTGGCCGCCTGCTGCTTGGCTGTGGCGGCAAGGATCACCACGCGGCAAAGCGCGCTTGAGGCCGAATTTCCGCCGCAGGGCCAGGTCTTGATGGTAAACGGCAAGCGGGTGCATGCTATCGTGCAAGGGGTTGGGCCTGATCTGGTGCTGATCCATGGCGCCTCGGGCAATGCTTTGGATATGATTGCGGCACTTGGGCCTGATCTGGCGCAAAGTCACCGCGTGATTGCCTTTGATCGCCCCGGCCTTGGCTATTCTGACCCGCTGGCGGACCAAAGCCTGAAAGCGCAGGCGCTGCATCTGGCCGAGGCCGCGCGGCAGTTGCAGGTGCAAGCGCCGCTGGTGGTGGGGCAAAGCTATGGCGGCTCGGTCGCACTGGCTTGGGCGCTTGATGCGCAGCCGCGCCCGCGCGGGCTGGTGCTGATCTCGGCGCCGTCGATGCCTTGGCCGGGCAAGCTTGATCTAAGCTACCGCGCGGCAGACACTTGGGCGGGGCGTGCGCTGCTGTTGCCGCTGGCAGCCGCGCTGTTGCCGCAAAGCTATATCACGGCGGCGGTGAAAACCGTCTTTGCCCCCGACACCCCACCGCCCGCCTATGCCAAAACCATCAGCGCCGCGCTGATCCTGCGGCTGCCCAGCCTGCGCGCGAATATGGCGCAGGTGAACGCTTTGCGCGCGCAATTGGTGGCGATGCAGCCGCGTTACGCGCACCTAAGCCTGCCAATGGAACTTCTGCATGGCACCGCCGACACGATTGTGCCCATCGCGGTGCATTCGATCCCCTTTGCGCAGCAGGTCGCCTCTGCCCACCTGCAAGTGATCGACGGCGCTGGCCATATGCCGCATTACAGCCATCGCGGCGAAGTTTTGGCCGCAATCGCCCGCGCCGAGGCCCGCGCCGCATTGCACTAGCCGCTGCATCGGCCATATTGGGGCAAACAGGGGGAAACCATGGATTTACCATTTGACGGTGCCATTAGCACATTTCTGAACGAACAAGCGCCCAAACATGTGCGCGAGGCGATCTTGACGGCGGATAAGAACGACATCCTGTGGAAAGACTACCCCTACCGGCAAGAGATCAAATCCAAGGAATACGCGGCCCATATGGAGGGCTTGCAGATCCAACTGGTGCGGATGCAAGAGGATGTAAAGGCCAGCGGCAAACGTCTGGTGGTGCTGTTTGAAGGCCGCGATGCCGCAGGCAAGGGCGGCAGCATCGGGGTGGTGCGGGAAAACCTGAACCCGCGCGTGGCTTCGGTTGTGGCACTGCCGAAACCCTCGGACCGCGAGGCGACGCAGTGGTATTTCCAGCGCTATGTCGATTGGCTTCCCGCGGCGGGCGAGATCGTGCTGTTTGACCGCTCTTGGTACAATCGCGGCGTGGTCGAGCATGTCTTTGGCTTTTGTACCCCCGAGCAGCGCAAGCATTTCTTTCGGCAACTGCCCGATTTCGAACATATGCTGGTCGAGGAAGGCATTGTCTTGGTTAAAATCTGGCTTGAGGTTGGTCAGGCCGAACAATTGCAGCGGTTTTTGGACCGCGAGAAAGACCCGCTGAAACAGTGGAAGCTGTCGCCCATCGACATCAACGGGCTGTCGAAATGGGACGATTACAGCCAAGCCATCGCGGAAACTCTGGATCAAAGCGATTTCAAATATGCGCCTTGGACGGTGATTTTATCCGATGACAAAAAGCGCGCGCGGATTGCGGTGGTGCAATCTATTTTGGCGGCGGTGGATTATGTCGGCAAAGATGCAAAGCTTATCGGCACGCCGGATCCAAAAATCTGCTGCGGCGTGAAACTGCGGCCAAAAGCGTGAAGCGCGGCTATCATCATGGCAACCTGCGCCAAGCCCTTGTAGAGGCAGCACTTTTGCTGATTGCCGATAAGGGCCCGACCGGCTTTACCCTGTCTGAGGCCGCAAAAGCCGCTGATGTCACCCCGGCTGCCGTTTACCGCCATTTTGCTGGCCGCGATGATCTGATGGCCGAGGTCGCGCGCCAAGGCTATGACATTTTCGCGGCCCTGATGGAGTTTGCCTATAATGACGGCAAGCCCTCGGCACTTGCGGCCTTCGAGGCGACCGGGCGGGCCTATCTGGCGTTTGCGCGCAAATATCCCGGGCATTATATGGCGATGTTCGAATCCGGCCTGAACCTGCAAGCGCATCCCGATCTGGCCTTGGTGGCGCATAAGGCGCGCCGCGTTCTGGAACAAGCGTCCGAGAGCCTGTCGCTGCACCTGCCCGAGGCCAAACGCCCGCCCGCAACGATGTTTTCCGCGCATATCTGGGCGATGAGCCACGGCGTGGTCGAGCTGTTCATGCGCGGCGCACCGGGGGCGAAAAGCCCCTTCCCGCCCGAAGACCTGCTCGAGGCTGGCATCGGCATCTATCTGCGCGGGCTGGGGTTATTGCCGCCCGATCGTTAACGAAACAGCACCAAAGCCCCCGCCGACCAAGCCACCCGCGCGCGCGCGCCGATGTCCAGCACCGGACGGCCAAAGACGTTGCGCATCGACAGCCGGATTGCCGCCGCACTGCCGTCAAGTTTGATGTCGTAATAGGTCATGTCGCCGTAATAGACCACCTCTTCGACAACGGCCATGCTTTCGCGGTCCGTGGCGGTTTGGCCATCAAACAGGATCGTCAGGGTTTCAGGCCGAAACCCAACCGAAGCGCCGCCGCTATTGGCGCCAGACACCTGTTCCGCGCTGAGGCTCAGCTTGCCAAAGCCTTCGGCCTCGACCTCGACCATGCCGCCCGATTCCGATAGGATCTTGGCAGGCAGAAAGTTCATTGTGCCAATGAAATCAGCCACTTTGCGCGAGTTCGGACGCCTGTACAGGGTCTCGGGATCGGCCAGCTGCGCCACCTCGCCGTCAAACATCACCGCAATGCGGTCCGACATCACCAAGGCCTCTTCTTGGTCATGGGTCACCAGAATAAAGGTGATGCCAACCTGCCGTTGCAGCTTGATAAGCTCCATCTGCATCTGTTCGCGCATCTTTTTGTCCAGCGCCGACAAGGGTTCGTCCAGCAGCAAAACCTTTGGCTTTAGGATCAGCGCGCGCGCCAAGGCGACGCGTTGGCGCTGCCCACCCGAGAGCGCATGCGCCGCGCGATCGCCGTAGCCTTTCAGCCCCACCATCTCTAGCGCCTCGGTCACGGCCTGCGCCTTTTCGGCCTTGCTGCGTGGGTCTTTGCGCAGACCAAAGCCCACGTTCTGCGCCACGGTCAGATGCGGGAAAATCGCGTAGGATTGAAACACCATATTGGTCGGGCGCACATTGGCGGGCACGCCTTCCATATCCTTGCCGTCAATCATCACCACGCCCGAAGAGATGCCCTCGAACCCCGCGATGGTGCGCAAAAGCGTGGTCTTGCCGCAGCCCGATGGCCCCAGCAGCGAGAAAAACTCGCCCGCGCGAATGGTGGCGGTGATGCCACGCAGCGCGTGATAATCGCCGTAATATTTATGAACGTCCTTAAACTCGATCATGGTGGATTTTTCAGACGTCACAGGAAGCCTCCAGTATCCTTACCGCCGGTTTTGGCAATGCCACGGCGGCGGAAATATTCAGCAGTTGCAAGAAGCGCGATCGACAAACATACAAGAATGGTGCCCAAGGCCATGATAACAGGGATATTCTGCGGAAAGCGGAATTGCCCAAGGATATAGACCGGCAGGGTGTTTTCATTGCCCGCAAGAAAGAACGCGATGATGAATTCATCAAGACTGATGGTAAAGGTAATCAGCAGCGCCGAAATGATGCCCGGCATCACCAATGGCAGGATGATCAGCCGAAAGGTTGAAACCGCACTTTCGCCCAGATCATACGAGGCCTCTTCCAAGGATTGATCCAAGCTTTGAAAGGCTGAAGACAGAATGGCAATCGCAAAGGGCGTGCAAACCAAAACATGGCCCAAGATTACCGTAAAAATCGACAGGCTGACACCAAGACCCAAGAGCACAGCCAAAAGTGCGACAGCCACAATCACTTCGGGCAGCACCAAAGGCAGCATGATCAGCCCCATCAGCGGCGCTTTGAACGGAAAGCGGTAGCGCGTCGAAGCGCGGGCGGCAAAAATACCCAGCATGGTCGAAATGACCGCCGAGGACACAGCGATTATTAGCGAGTTTTTAAGTGCCTTGTGTAGCGCAGGTTCTGTCCATAATTGGCCAAACCATTTGGTGGTAAAACCCTCGAGCGGGAAGGCAACTGTGGTAGCATTGTTAAAGGCAAACAGCGGCAACAACAGGATTGGCGCGTATAAAAACACCAAATAAACAATGGTGTAGCTTTTGAACCAACCGCCCTTCATGCTTTATTTCCCTTCAAGAACCGTCTGTTCAGGAATAAGAACAGCAAGCTGACGCCAAGCACCATCGCCATAGAAGAAATCGCAATAGCCGCCCCGCGCGGATAATTGTCGAGCTTTTTAAAGCTCAGTTCGATCATATTGGCCACCATTTTACCCTCTGGCCCCCCAACCAACAAAGGCGTCACATAATCGCCAATGGTTGGAATAAACACGATCAAAACTGCTGATATTACCCCAGGCATCGCCAAAGGCAGGGTAACGCGAATAAATGTCATAAAGGGGCTTTCGCCCAGATCTCGCCCTGCCTCTAAAAACGAGCGGTCGATTTTCTCTAAGGCCACAAAGATCGGTAAAATCGCAAAGGGCGCATAGGCATGGGCCAGCGTAATAATCACCGCGTTGATACTGTAGTTGATGCTTAGCGGTTCGGAAATGAGCCCCAGCTCCAAAAGCCCAGTATTAATCACGCCATTATAGCCAATAATGACCTTCCACAGAAAAACGCGGATCAGATAAGAGGTCCAAAACGGAATGGTAATCAAAAACAGCCAGAGCGATTTTCTGGAGGCCTCGACATAAAAGCTGACGAAGTAGGCGACCGGGAAAGCCAAAATCACCGTCACCGCCGTAACCGTCAAAGACACATAAAGCGAGCGCAGCATCAGTGTGCGGGTCAAAGGATCAGACCAAGCGCCCAAATATTCTTGGGTCGGCTGCAAAATGCCATCGACCTCTTTATAAGAAGCGCAGGGGCCATAATAATTGCACAGCTGGAATTGGTGAATGATGGTCAGATAGCCATCCGTCCAAAAGCTATACAGAAATATCATCGCCAAAGGTGCGGCCAACAGCAAGATCGCATAAAAGGCCGTGGGGCTGATCATCGCCAGACCGTTGGCGGCCTCTGATCCACGAAAGCGTTGTTTTCTGGTGATTTTCACCGCCATCCCCCCTTTCGCACCCTGTTTGATGCGGTCTGCGCTTTTGATCAAACTAAGCCAATGCTTGGCAAAGGCGCAAGCCTTAAACCATCATTTCGCGCGGGAAGGATCGGGGGACGTCAGCCCTGCCTAGGCACCGATACGGTCAATTTGGATCGCCCGTTTTTTAAGCTCTTCGAAAAGTGTTGGCAGAACGCGTTGGGCGGCGACCGCGGCTTGCAGCACATCCGACAAGATCACCTCACCAAATTCACCCGCAACCCGCCAGATCAACCGTTGGTTTGCGCCGTCGTCATAAACAATCTCGGTCGATCCCTGCCGCGAAGTGCGCAGCCCCAGAAAATCTGTACGGCCAATGGGGCCATGAAAGCCTGCCTGATATCCCATGTTAGGGTCCTTGTTTTTGTTCTGCTGCTGCCAGCATCGGCCAAAGCCACAGCTTTGGTCAATCTTCTGTTTCAAAATTGCGACAGAGCGCGGCAGCGATGCCACAGGTCAGACCGCCATGTCACTTGGCGGGCGCGGCAGCAGATAGGCGAGCTCGGCCAGCCCCGCCTCATACTCTTGCCGCGCGATATGGGCGGGAATCGCCAGCCGCACCGCATGCGGCGCACGCCCGTCGATCATCGCATATTGATCCGCCGCGCGCAGCAAGACACCGCGTTCTTCGGCAAGGCGCATAAAGCCATAAGTCCGCCAGCCTAAAGGCAATTTCAGCCAGGCAAAGGGGATGCCAACCTGCCAGGACAGATCGAAAGCCCCCAGCCGGTTGACCATGACCTGCAAGCGTTCCGAGAATTCGGCCTGCACCTTTCCGCGCAAATCCGCCGCAGCGCCAGAGCGAAACAGATCGGTCACCAGCGCCGAAACTGGACGAGACAGGGCGAAAAACCGATGCTGTGCGGCCAGCCTACCCGCCTCGCCCATGCCAGTTGGGCAGACCACATAGCCAAAGCGCAACGCCGCCGAGATGGTCTTGGACAGGCTGCCCGCGTGCCAGACCCGCTCGGGGGCCAAGGCCCGCAGCGCCGGACTTTCGGCCTCGACATAGCTATAGCATTCATCCTCGATGATTTGCAGATCATAGCGGCGCGCAATGGCAACCACTTGCGCCATCCGCTCGGGCGACATCCGCGCGGTGGTGGGGTTTTGCGCCACCGGTGTTAGGCATAAAACCTGCGCGCCATAGCGCCTACAGGCCACCTCTAGCGCATCAGGGCAGATGCCTTGTTCATCCAGCGCGATCCCCACCACCTCGGCGCGGGCGGCGCGGGCGGCATAGCGAAAGCCCGGATAGGCCAGATCTTCGATCAGCACGACGGGGCGATCCCCGCGCAGACAACAATCAAAGATCAGCCCGATGCCGCTTTGCCCGCCATGGGTCAACATGATATCTTCGGCTAAAATCGGCCCCAAAACCCGCAATTTCAACCAATCGACCACCAAGTGGCGCAGTTCGGCCTCGTCGGATTGATAAGTATAATCAATCCAATCGCGGCCTATTTCAGTTGATATCCGCGCCATCGCGGCTTGCAGAGCCGCAACCTGTCCGACATCAGGCAGCGAGGGCGAGCGCATATCGATCCGCCCCAGCGAAAGTGCGGCATAGCGGTCCTGAAACAACGGTTCGGTCGGCCCCAAACGCGGCGAGCGTGCCGCGACAAAGGTGCCGCGGCCAACAGTCGCCTCTAGCAGGCCCTCTTGCGTGGTGATCTGATAGGCGCGCGACACCGTGCCCGGCGTCACCCCAAGCCGAAACGCAAGATCCCGCACGGTGGGCAATTGCGTGCCCTGCGGCAGATCGCCGGCGCGGATCGCATCACGCAGGGCGCGGGTCAACGCGAGATATTTCGGCCCACCATCCTCTTGCAGCTTTGGCAGCCATATTGTGTGCATGACAATGTTCCTCTAGCGACGGAGCTGCGTGGATTGTATAGCCAAGATGCATTTTAACGCAACTTGTATCAACACAATTGGAAAAACAATGTCCCTGAGTGAAGCCTACGCCCTCTCTGCCCGCCAGCTGCCGCCGCTGTCGCGTCTGGCCGTGACGCTTGCATTGACCGTGACGGCCTGGGAGTTGCGCCATCGCAGCCGAAAGCATTTGGCTGGGCTGGCACCCGAGCGGATGCGCGACATCGGCCTTGATCCTGCGGCAGCAGCCTGCGAAGCCGAAAAGCCATTCTGGCGCGCCTAAACAGAACGCAAAAGACCCGCGGTTTCCCGCGGGCCTTTGTAACCGTATCCAGTAAAACTTAGCGCTTGGAGAACTGGAACGACCGGCGTGCTTTCGCTTTGCCGTATTTCTT
>CAJXWJ010000076.1 GCA_913062925.1 uncultured Pseudorhodobacter sp.
GCAGGCACCATCTTGCCATCTGCGCCGCGCTCGTTTTCCAGCAAGAAGAACTCCAGCTCGAAGGCCCCCGCCGGATGCAGCCCCTCGGCGGCCAGGGCCTGCACTTGCGCCGCCAGCGCGTGGCGCGGGTCTTCGGCCATCGGCGCGCCGTCAAGCGTATAGACCGACATCAACACCTCGCCGCGCGCCGGTGTCGAGCCATAGATCGCCCGCAACGTCCCCGGAATCGGCCAAGCCCGGCGGTCGCCGTCGCCCTCATCCCAGATCAGCCCGGTTTCATGCACATCTTCGCCGCAGATATCCAAGCCAAGGATCGAAATCGGCAGATGCCGCCCGCCCTTATACATGCCCAGCAGCTCGTGGCGCCGAATGATCTTGCCGCGCCCGATGCCATTGGCATCATGCAGCACGATGTCAAAGGCCTCGATCTGCGGGTGGGCGGCCAAAAAGGCTTCTGCCTCGGCAAGGGTGGAACCAGAGGGGGAGTGGGTCATGCTATGCTCGGAATAATTCTGTCAGGATTTCGTCAAAGGCTTGGATCAGGCGATCAACCTGCCGCTTTTTGGTGGCGGGGCTGATCAGCATCATATTGTGAAACGGTGCGATCAGGCTGCCGCGGTTCAGCAGCGCCAGATGCAGCGCAGATTCCAGCTGCGGCTGATGAGCGGCGGCGGCCTCGGTGCCGTTGTGCAGCGGGCCGGGGGCGCAGATAAATTCAACCCGCGCGCCAACCCGCACCACATGCCAAGGCGCTGCATGCGCGCCAATCACCCGCGAAAGCCCCGTGGCAAGCCGTTCGGCAAGCGCCTCCATATGGCTGTAGTTGGCCTGCGTCATCACCTTGTCCAAGGTGGCGACAAGGCAGGCGCATTGCATCGGATTGGCCGAAAGCGTGGTGCCCATGCCCGAATGTCCCGCCGCGCGGGCAGCATTGGCAAGGCTGTAGCGCGCGGCCAGATCCTCGGTCAGCCCCCAGACGGCGGTGGGCATGCCGCCCGCCACGCATTTGCCGACAACAAAGATGTCAGGCTCCAGCCCATGCACGCGGGTATAGCCGCCCAAGCCGCTGGAAATCGTATGGGTCTCGTCGATCATCAAAAGCGCGCCGGATGCGCGGGTCAGCGCCCGCAACCCCGCGTGAAAGCCCGCATCGGGCAGCACCATGCAAGAGTTTGTCATCACAGGTTCGGTCAGCACGGCGGCCACATCGCCCTTGGCCAAAGCGGCCTCGACCGCCGCCAGATCGTTGAACTCGACACAAACCGCGCCCAGCGTCAGATCGGCGACTTGGCCCAAAAGCCCCTGACGGTTGCAGGTTTGCCCGCCCGCCAGCTCGACCATCACATCGTCCACCGTGCCGTGATAGCAGCCGTTGAACACCAAGATCTTGGGCCGCCCCGTCACCGCGCGGGCCACCCGAATGGCAAAGCGGTTGGCATCGGTGGCCGTGGTGGCAATCTGCCAGCGCATCGCCCCAAAGCGCGCGTTCAACAGCGCGCCTGCCTCCAGCGTGGCAGGGCTTGGCAGCATATAGGTCAGCCCGCGTCCGGCTTGGGCGCGAATGGCCTTGGCCACCGCAGGCGGTGCATGGCCAAACATCGAGCCGGTATCGCCCAGACAGAAATCGTCGATCTGATAGCCGTCAATATCGGTGATCCGCGCGCCCTTGGCCTTGGCGATCAGCGGCAAATGCGGCATCGACCAATCGCGCATCCAATGCAGCGGCACGCCGTCTAAAAACGCATCCGCCCCCGCAACCAAAGCCGCCTTGGCCTTGGGGCGCGTTTGCGCAAAGCGGTTGGATTCGCGCAGATGCAGCCCCGCCAAACGGTCGGCGCGCACTCCGGCGATAACTGCATCAGACATCATGACCCCCGCATTCTTCCCCTGCTTATGCCGCAGAATTTGATCAAAAGAAAGGGTCTAGCGCGGCACCCGAATTTCGATCATCCGCGGCCCCGATTGCGGCTGCGCCAGGGCCCGGGTCAGCGCCTCGGGGTCGGGCGGCAGCGCGGTGAAGGGCAGATCGCAGGCCTTGGCGAAGGCCTCCATCTGCAAGGGCGAGGGGGTGCAGCCGATCACCTCGGTCGCAGCCCCGCGCATCGCATCGGCGATTTCGGCAAAGGCCGCGTTGTTCCAGACCAGAAAGGTAATCGCCAAGCCTTCGTCAACCGCCGTGCGCAATTCGCCCGAGGAAAACTGCAAACCGCCATCGCCGATCAGGCAGACCACCTGCGCATCGGGGGCCGCCAGTGCAGCCCCAACCGCGGCTCCGGTGCCAAAGCCCAAAGCGCCAAAGCCGGTGGCGGCATTGAAATAGCCGCCCGCGCGGTCGTGGTCATAGTAAAGATTGGCGGCATAGACCGGCTGCGTGCTGTCGCCCACAATCAGCGCCTGCGGCAATGCGCTGCGGATCGCTTCGACCATCTGCAACCGCGCTGGCATCTGTGGGTCCAGATCTGCAAGCTCGGCCCTTGCCGCCTTGCGTGCTTTTGCAGCGCGCGCGGCGCCCTGTGACGGCTTGGGCGCAACCATGTCCAGCAGCGCCGCCATCACCGCCCCCGCATCGCCCTCCAAGCGCTGGGCAGCCGGATGGCGCGCCAGTTGTGCAGCACAGATATCAACGCGGATCATCGCCGAGACATCGGGCCAGCCGCCGTTGACATACATATCATAATCGGTCGGCCCCAGTTCGGTGCCAATCGCCAAGATTTGGCCGGCGCTGCGCACCAGCGCGCGCACGGCCTCTAGGCTGGGCGAGGCCGGCACCGTCAGGTCATGCCCGTGCATGATCCCGCGCGCATTGACGGTCTGCACCACCGGCGCGTCCAGCTTTTCGGCCAAGGCTTGCAGCGCTGCCCCGTGGCCGCGCGCACCGCCGCCGGCCAGAATAACCACATCGCGCGCGCCGTTCAGCGCCAAGGCGGCGGCTGTCAGATCGGGCAGCGCGGCGCGCGCCGGTGTTTGCGGTGCGGGCAGCGCGGGGCAGGGCAGTGGCATCACATCGGTCGGCACTTCGATATGCACCGGGCCGGGCCGACCGGTGGCAAGGCTGGCAAAGGCCCAATCCAGCACCTCGGGCAGATCCTGCGCGGTCATAAGGCTGCGCGTTGGGCAAAGTGGGCGGATCATCGCCGCCTGATCCGGCAGCTCGTGCAGCAGCCCTAGGCCCTTGCCCAAACTGGCGCGCCGGTTCACCCCCGAGATCACCAAGATCGGCACCGAATCCGCCTTGGCCTGCGCCATCGCGGTCAGCGTGTTCAACAGCCCCGGTCCGGTGATGACAAAGGCCACCCCGACCTTGCCCGAGACCCGCGCATAGCCGTCAGCCATAAAACCGCAGCCCTGCTCGTGGCGTGCGGTGACATGGCGCAGCGAACTGCCCGACAGACCGCGATAAAGTTCGACCGTATGCACGCCGGGAATGCCGAAAACCACCTCGACGCCGCGCGCGGCCAGACCTTCGATCAAACGCTCGCCCACGGTTTTCATGCGGCGACCCTCCGGCTGGCGACAAAGCGCAGGATACGCGCGCAGGCCTCGCGGATCAGCGCATCGTCAAGCGTCAGGCTGATCCTGATCCAGCCCGCCAGCCCCGCGCCAAAACTTTCGCCCGGCATGACGGCGACCTTTTGTTCGGTCAGCAGAGCCTCGGCAAAGGCCTCGCCACTCAGGCCCGTGGCGCGAATATCGACCACGGTGAACATTCCTGCCTCGGGGCGCTGCACCCGCAGCCCCGCGACACCGTCCAAAAGCTGCGAAATCATGCCCGCACGCCTGCCAAAGCGCTGCGCCATGCCGCGCGCCACTTCAGACGGCGCGCTGACCGCAAGCGCGGTCATATCGGCAATAAAGGGCTGATTGCCAAAGAGCATCGTTTCGGCCACCGGCAGCAACCTGTCGGCAAATTCCTGCGGCCCCACGCACCAGCCCGAGCGAAACCCCGGTGCCGCATGCGATTTCGAGATCGAGGCCGCAACCACCACCCGTTCGGCCAGATCGCCGTGCGACAGCGGCGAAGCAAAAGCAGCACCTTCAAAGATCATTTCCTCATAGACCTCGTCACTTAGCAGCCACAGATCATGCGCCTTGGCCACAGCCCCCAGTGCTGCAATATCCGCGTCACGCAAAATCGCGCCGGTGGGATTGTGCGGCGTGTTCAGAAAAATCAGCCGCGAGCGCGGGGTGATCCGCGCCGCCACATCTGCCGCCTGCATGCGAAAGCCATGCTCGGCCCGCAGCGGCACCGGCACCACTTTGGCCCCGGTGGCCGCGATAATGCCCTCATAGGTGGCATACATCGGATCGCCCAGCAGCACCTCGTCGCCCTCGCCAACCAGCGCCATCATCACCGCGTAAAGCGAGGTTTGCGTGCCCGGAAAGGCGGTGATCTGATCGGGCGCAATCACTCGCCCCGACCGTGCAGAATAGCGCGCGGCCAAAGCCTCGAGCAGACCTGCCTCGCCACGCCCGTTGGAATAGCCCAGACGCCCCGCATCCATCGCGCGTTTTGCCTCGGCGACAAGCGCGGCAGGGGTTGGCACATCCGGCTCGCCGATGGTCAGCTGAATAACCGGCTCTCCGGCCGCTGCCATTGCCTTGGCGCGGGCATGGACCGCCCATTTCGCCCCGCCCAAATCGGCCAGACGCTCGGTGATTTTCGCATATTTCATCGCATGTTCCGATCTGTTTCATGCGCCGCCCGCAGGTCGACGCCCAGCACTGCCCCCGCAGAGATCAGTGCAATTTCAATCACCTCGCCCGCCGCAAAGGCCTCGGGCAAAAGCGAGCCTTCCATCCACAAGCCGTCGATGATGCTGTTGCAGGCAATCGCGGCGCGGCGGGCATCCAGCGCCGTGCTGCGCTGCGGCAAATTGGCAATCAGCGCCTGCAACTGATCGCGAAAGCCCAGATAGCTTGCCGCATGCACCGCGCGCATCTCGGGGTCGCGGCGGGTCTCGTGCAGAAACCCCGCCCAAAGCCCCACCGCCAGCGCATCGACCACCGGCGCGCTGACCGAGGCCACAATGAAGCGCGCCAAACGCATCGCCGGATCGTTGGGCGCGCCCTGCAAGGCCGCCGCCGCTTGCGCCGTCATCCTTTGCATGAACACGCCATATGCGGCCCGCGTCAGCGCGTCTTTGCTGGCAAAGTAATATCGGATCAGCCCTGCCGTCACCCCCGCCCGCGCCGAGATCGCCCGCACCGTTGCCGCTTGCGGTCCGCCTTCGGCCAGCAGATCCAGCGCAGCCGTGATCAGATCATCGCGGCGACGATCCTCGGTTTCGCGCTGAAAGGGGCGGCGTTCGGTCATTGCAGGCCTTATTATACGGTTGTGTAATAAGGCCACTCTCACCGCAGAGCCGCGTTTGTGCAAGAGCTTTGGCGCAAAAGCGGCGAAGTTTAGCGCGCCACATCCTTGTGGATGATCACATCGGCCTGCGGATAGGCCTGCAAGATCGCTCGCCGCAGGGCCGCACCAATCGCATGCGCCTCGTGCAGGGTCTGCGCGCCGTCCAGCTCGATATGCAAATGCACAAACACCCGACTGCCAGCGGTGCGGGTTTTCAGGTCGTGAAAGCCATGCACCTGCGGCCAATCGCGGGCAATGGCGGCAATGCCTTCGACGATTGTAGGGTCGGCGGTGCGGTCCATCAGCGCGTCCCATGCGCCCTTGCCGATGCGCACCGCGCCAATCGCCAAAAGCCCCGCCGCGCCCAAGGCCACGATGGAATCAATCGCCCCCAAGCCCAAGGATTGCGACGCCCAAAGCGAGATGATCGCGCCGATATTGGGCAACAGATCGCCCAGATAATGCAGCCGGTCGGCTGCGACCACGCGGCTGCCAGTGCGCCGCGCGACGCGGCCCTGCCACCAGACCAGCGCCAAGGTCAGCACCACCGAAGCCGCCATCACCCCGATGCCCGCAGATTGCGCGCGCAGGGCTTCGGGTGCAGGCGCCAGCAGCCGCGCCACCGCCGCCCAAGTGATCACCCCTGCCGAGATCAGCACAAACAGCGCCTGCCCAAGCGCCGCCAGATCTTCGGCCGAAGTATGGCCAAAGGCGTGATCCTCGTCTGCGGGCTTTGCGGCATAGACCAAAGCGGCGGCTGCCCCCAGCGAGACCATCAGATCCATCGCCGAATCGGCAAGCGATGCCGCCACCGACAAAGCCCCCGTCGCCGAAAGCGCCCAAAGCTTTAGCGCCACCAAAATGGCCGCAACACCCACCGAGGCTAACCCCGCCGAAAGATTCAGCTTTACACTCTCGCCGCTGCTCATTCTGCCCTCGCCCCTAAAACCCGCGCTCTACGCGCTGGGCCACAGCCGCGCAAGCCAGAGTTTAAGTCAAAATCTCTTCAGGATCGACACCCCAAAGCGCAGTCTTCAAGATCCAACCCTTATCACCATCGGTGCTGACCCGACACCAATCGCGGTTGCATTCCAAAAGCTTGCCGATCACATTGCGTTCGGCTTTGAACGAGACCGCTGCGCCCGCCTCGGGGCTGTCGTGGAACTCGGCCAAGTCTTGCACCACCAAAACCGTACGCACGCCCGACAAAAGCGAGTAATGCACCCAGCCGCCCATGCCCTCTTGGTCTTCAACGCGGCGCCAATGCTCGTGTTCGGCGGTGATCTTCAACGGCATCCCCGAGGCCTTGAACACCCAGTCAATCCGGTGCGTCAGGCTTGGTCCGCGCCGCGCATTGCCCTCGCGCCCCTTCAGGCTGACATAGCGCGGGATCGGCAGATTGGTGACAGCGCCCTTGGTGGGGTCACGTACCACGGGCTTTGCCGCCGCCGCAGGGTCTTGGTCTTGCAAAGCCTCATCGGTGCGGGCTGCGGCCTCATCGGCTTGCGACTCCTGCGCTCGAGCGGGGCCTGCCCATGCCAAAGCAAGGCCTGCCAGCGCCGTTGATAAAAACTGTTTCCGATTCATCCTGCCGCCTCTTTGCGCGAACGGGGGCTTGTGGATTGCCCCGCTTGTCGTCACCTTGACAAAGATTACACCGATTTGGAAGTGCAGGGAGGCCAAGATGCCCGCAACCCGTCTAAACGTTGTCGTGACCCGCCGTCTGCCGCAAGCAGTCGAGACGCGGATGAAAGAGTTGTTCGATGTCGAATTGCGCGACCCCGACACCACGATGAGCCGCGAAGAGCTGGCCGCAGCGATGCGGCGCTGCGATGTGCTGGTGCCAACGCTGACCGATCATATCGACGCCGCCCTGATCGCCCAAGCCGGTGACAAGCTGCGGCTGATCGCCAATTACGGCTCGGGGGTGGATCATATTGATGTCGCCACTGCGCGCCAACGCGGCATTCTGGTGACCAATACCCCCGGCACGGTAACCGAAGATACCGCCGATATGACACTGGCACTGATGCTGGCGGTGACCCGCCGCATCCCGCAGGCCTTGGCGGAGCTGCAAGCGGGCACATGGCAAGGCTGGTCGCCGATGGCGCATCTGGGCGGGCGTCTGGGCGGACGCAGGCTGGGGATTTTGGGCATGGGGCGGATCGGCTCGGCGGTGGCGCGCCGCGCCCGCGCCTTTGGCCTGCAGGTGCATTACCACAACCGCAAACGCCTGCGCCCCGAGGCCGAGGCCGAGCTAGAGGCCACCTATTGGGACAGCCTCGATCAGATGATCGCGCGGATGGATATTATCTCGATCAACTGCCCGCATACGCCCTCGACTTTTCATCTGCTGAACGCGCGGCGGCTGAAACTGCTGAAACCTTCGGCGGTGATCATCAACACCTCGCGCGGCGAGGTGATAGACGAGAATGCCCTGACCCGCGGCCTTGCCAGTGGCGAGATCGCAGGCGCGGGGCTTGATGTCTTTGAACATGGCACCCAGATGAACCCGTCGCTGCGCGCACTGCCCAATGTCGTGCTCTCGCCGCATATCGGCTCGGCCACGGTCGAGGGCCGGCTTGAGATGGGGGAAAAGGTGATCATCAATATCAAGACCTTTGCCGATGGCCACCGCCCGCCAGATCAGGTGGTCTCCAGCATGCTCTAGAGCGCGCGCGGCACGGTTGCAGTTTTGGAACAGGAGCCTTAGGTAAGGATCACAACAATAACACAGGGCCTGACATGGAAATCTTCACCTCCGCCGGATTTCTAGCCCTGCTGCAAGTGATCGGAATTGATCTGGTTCTGGCAGGCGATAATGCGATTGTTATCGGGCTCGCCGCCGCAGGTCTGCCGCAGGCAATGCGGGCCAAGGCCATTCTTGTCGGCATCCTTGCCGCGACCGTGCTGCGGGTTTGCTTTGCGCTGCTCACCACGAAACTGCTGGCCGTTGTCGGACTTTTGCTGGCCGGAGGCGTGCTGCTGCTCTGGGTGTGCTGGAAGATGTGGCGCGAATTGCGCGAAAGCCATGACGCAGATGGAGCCGAGGCGATTTCAGGCCAAGATCTGAACGGCGATGGCAGCATCGCCAGCGGCGCACCGGTCAAAACCTTCCGCCAAGCGGCGCTTCAAATTGTGATCGCCGATATCTCGATGAGCCTTGATAATGTTTTGGCTGTTGCAGGGGCTGCGCGTGAACACCCCACAGTGCTGGTGATCGGTTTGGTGCTTTCCATCGCAATGATGGGCCTCGCCGCCAGCTTCATCGCGCGGCTTTTGCACAAACACCGCTGGATCGCCTATCTTGGCCTTGCCATCATTGTCTATGTAGCACTCGATATGATTTGGCGCGGCTGGCACGAAGTGGCCCCGGTGGTACTGGGCGCGCTGTAATCTGACGCGCGGCTTTGGCAGTGCGACCTGAACGCTCCGCGGGGGATATTTAGGCCAAGATGAAAGCCTGCCAATTTCATCTTGGTCTAAATATCCATTCAACAGCACGGCTCGCGCGCTGGGTCAGGACGATCTTGACCGTGCAGCTAAAACCGCGTGGCGCGATAGGCGCTGATGTCGATTGCGGATGGGCGGCCTGCCACCAGATCTGAGACGATGCTTGCCGTGATCGGGGCAAGGGTCAGGCCGATATGGCCGTGGCCATAGGCGTGGATCACCTCTGCCCCTGCGGCGCTGCGGCCTATGACCGGTAGGCTGTCGGGCATTGAGGGGCGAAAGCCCATCCAGCTGCGATCGGGCGCGCCGAGGTCGGGGAAGATGGCGCGGGCGCCTTCCGCCAGTTTCTCCAAGCGATGTGGTGAGGGTGGGGCGGTGAGGCCGCCGAGTTCCACCGTGCCTGCCACACGCAATCGGCCCTGCATTGGGCAAAGGTAGAAGCCGCGCGAGGTGGGGCAGGTCGGGCGCGA
>CAJXWJ010000077.1 GCA_913062925.1 uncultured Pseudorhodobacter sp.
TGGTGATGAACAATGCGGTGATCGAACAGGCGGGCTCGGCACGCGATGTGTTCAATGCCCCCAATACCGAATTTGTTGCGCGCTTTATGGGCGGGCACAACGTGCTGACCATCGCAGGCAAAAAACAGGCCCTGCGCGCAGATCGCACGCGCCTAACCCGTATGGGCGAAGGGCTGCCTGCCACAGTCACATCCGTGGAATTTCAGGGCGCGCATGTTGCCGTGGGCCTAAGCGGCAGCATGGGCGGTGAGTTTACCGCTTTGGTGCCCGAGGCTGATTTCTATGCAGACCCTTTCGGGCTGGGCGATGCCGCCGTCGCGGCTTGGTCACCTGAGCATCTTCATTCCCTAGCCAAGTGAAACCCTTCGGGAGCAACCCGAATTATTTTAACCAACAGAGGACTTAAAATGTCGAAACCAAAGATTTCCTACAGCCGCCGCTCGATCCTGAAAGGTGCTGCCGCTTTCTCGGCGGCCTCAACGCTGTCTGCGCCGATGATCTGGGCGCAAGATATCAAAAACGTCACCCTGCGCCAGTTTGGCACCGGTGTGTCGAACCTGAACGATGTGGCCGTGAAGGTGAAAGAGGATCTGGGCTTTACCCTAGAGATGACGGCGCTGGATTCTGACAGCGTGACCCAGCGCGCGGCAACCCAGCCCAAAAGCTTTGACATCGCCGATATTGAATATTGGATCTGCAAAAAGGTCTGGCCAACCGGCAATTTGCAGGCGATGGACACCAGCAAGATCAAACTGTTCGACAAGATCTCGCCGATTTTCACCACTGGCAAGCTGACGCCCGAAAGCGTGGTGGCCCAAGGCACCGCACCTTCGACGGTGGGCTTTGTTGCCGATCAGGGTGCCAAGGAATTCGCCCCCGAGGTCACAAATTGGATGACGCTGATCCCCACGATCTATAACGCCGATACGCTGGGCATCCGCCCCGACCTGATTGGTCGCCCGATTGAAAGCTGGGCCGAATTGTTGAACCCTGAGTTCAAGGGCAAGGCCTCGATCCTTGATATTTCGTCGATCGGGATCATGGATATGGCGATGGTCTGCGAAGCCATGGGCGAGATCAAATATGCCGACAAAGGCAATATGACCACCGATGAGATCGATAAGACCATCGCGATCTTTATCGAAGCAAAAAAGGCTGGCCAGTTCCGCGCATTCTGGAAATCCTTTGACGAAAGCGTCAACCTTATGGCTTCGGGCGAGGTGGTTATTCAGTCGATGTGGTCGCCTGCAATCACCGCTGTGAAATCGCAGGGCATTGCTTGCGTTTATCAGCCGCTGAAGGAAGGCTATCGCAGCTGGGGTGGCGGTTTGGGTCTGTCGGCCAACCTTTCGGGCATCGAGCTTGAGGCGGCATATGAATATATCAACTGGTATATCTCGGGCTGGGTTGGCGGCTATCTGATGCGCCAAGGCTACTATTCGGCGGTGCCAGAAACCTCGAAAGAGTTCATGGACGCAAACGAGTGGGGCTATTGGTACGAAGGCAAAGCCGCGACCGGCGATATCACCAGCCCAACCGGCCAGAAACTGGCAAGCGCTGGCGATCTGCGCGACGGCGGGTCTTACAGCGACCGTATGGGCAAGGTCGCCTGCTGGAACGCCGTGATGGACGAAAACCAATATATGGTGCGCAAGTGGAACGAGTTCATCGCCGCTTGATCTGAACCTTTGGCCGCCCGTTGCTGGGCGGCCACTTTTTATCTGGATGATCCCTATGGCGATGCCCCGTTCCAACACGGCCACCGGATGGCTGCTTGCCGCCCCCCTGACGCTGGTGCTTGCCGCCTTTTTGGTGCTGCCGATCGTGATGATCGTGATCGTCAGCTTTTGGGGCGCGACCGAGTTTTCGATCTATCCCGCCTTTGAATTCGACAATTACAGATACCTGTTCGGGTCATCTGTTGCATGGCAGGTCTTTGGCACCACCTTTCGCTACGCCTTTGTCACTTGGGCGCTGACGCTGGGCATCGGCTTTACCGTCGCCTATTTTCTGGCCTTTCATGTGCGCACGCTGACCTGGCAGATCACCTTGGCGCTGATCTGCACCGTGCCGTTCTGGACCTCGAACATCATCCGCATGATCTCTTGGATCCCGTTTTTGGGCCGCAATGGCATTGCCAATTCAACACTGTTGTCGATGGGCGTGATCGATCAACCGCTGGAGTGGTTGTTGTTTTCCGACTTTTCGGTGCTGCTGACCTTTGTGCATATCAACACGTTCTTCATGATTGTGCCGATCCTGAACACGCTGCTGCGGATCGACAAATCGCTGATCGAGGCTGCGCGCGATGCAGGCGCCACCGGCCCGCAGATCTTGTGGAACGTGATCCTGCCGCTGGCCAAGCCCGGCATTATGATCGGCACGATTTTCGTGCTGACGCTGGTGATGGGCGATTTTATCACGGTGCGTTTCATGTCGGGCAGCCAATCGGCCAATGTCGGGCGGCTGATTTCAAACGATGTCGGGCTTTTGCAATACCCTTCGGCGGCAGCCACCTCTGTGGTGCTGCTGTGCACGGTGCTGATCGTGGTGGCGGGGCTGTTGCGGCTTGTCGATATTCGCAAGGAGTTGTGATGGAACAGCGGTCGCGGTCTTTCTATGTTTTGGCGAGTTTTTTCGGGCTTTATGTGCTGTTTCTATACGGCCCCACGATCACGATTGGCATCTTATCGTTTCAGGGGCCCGGAGGCGGGCTGACCTTTCCGATGCGGGGCGTTTCATTGCATTGGTATGACGAGCTGTTTCAGCAACAGGCGGTGGGCGATATCTGGGGCGCGTGGCGGCGCTCGGTGGCTTTGGGGCTGATGGTGATGGTGACGACCGTGGTCGTCTCGGTCATGGGCGGGCTGGCGTTTCGCAAGCGGTTCCGCGGCTCGGGCGTCTTGTTTTATCTAATCATCACCAGCCTGACGATCCCTTCGATCCTGATCTCGCTGGGGGTTGGGCTGATCTTTTCGCAAAGCGGGCTGGATGTGCATTGGTCCACCTCGGCCTTTGGCGCGCAGCTGACATGGACCTTGCCCTTTGGTCTGCTGATCATGTTTGCAGTGTTTAACCGTTTTGACAAAAGCTATGAAGAGGCCGCCCGCGACCAAGGCGCAAGCAATTGGCAAACCCTGCGCCATGTGGTCTTGCCGATCATCGCGCCAAGTCTGATCGGCGTGGCGCTGTTTGGTTTTACCCTGTCTTATGACGAATTCGCCCGCACCCTGCTGACGGCTGGCAGCTATAACACCCTGCCGTTGGAAATCTTTGGCATGACAACCAATGTCACGTCGCCGGTGCTTTATGCCTTGGGCACGCTGACGACGGTGTTTTCGCTGGCGGTGATCGGGATTTGCCTTGGCTTTGTGCTGATGGCGCAGCGCAGACGCGCGCGGGCAGGCTCGGATGCGGGCAAGGGGCTGGTCTGATGCGCTTGCTGGTGATCAACCCAAATGCCACCGCTTCGATGACGGAAAAGATCGCAATCGCCGCGCGTGCCGCGGTGCCTGCGCGGGTAGAGGTGACTGCGCTGACCAATCACGCCGGGCCTGCTTCGATCCAAGGGCCTGCGGATGGTTTGGCTGCCACCGCGGGGCTCTTGGATCTGGTGCGGGGCGCGCAAGCCGATGCGATTGTGATCGCCTGCTTTGACGATACCGCCTTGGCCGAGGCGCGCGCGCTGGCACAGGTGCCGGTTGTGGGTCTGTGCGAGGCCGCCTGCCACGCCGCGATGATGCTGGGAAAAGGCTATTCCATTGTCACCACGCTGTCGGTTTCTGTGCCAGTGATCGCGGAAAATCTGCAAGCCTACGGTCTTGCCTCCTCCTGCCTGCGCATCCGCGCCAGCGAGGTGCCGGTGCTGGACCTTGAACGCGAAGGCAGTGCGGCCGAGGCCAAGATCTCGGCTGAAATCGGGCGCGCGGTGTCCGAGGATCACGCGCAAGCCATCGTGCTGGGCTGCGCAGGGATGGCCGATCTGGCCCGCCGCCTGTCTGATGCCCATGGGCTGGTGGTGATCGACGGCGTGGCTGCGGCTTGCGGCATGGCGGTGGTCTTGGCTGGGCTGACGGCAAAATCATAACTCAAACGGAGGACGCGATGACCAAGAAAATTCTCTGCGGCTTTGGCACCGATATCGACTCGGTTGCGGGCTGGATCGGGTCTTATGGCGGCGGCGACAGCCCCTCGGACATTCAGCGCGGAATTTTCGCCACCGAAGTCGGTGTGCCGCGCCTGCTGCGTTTGTTTGACAAATACGCGATGAAAACCAGCTTTTTCATACCCGGCCACAGCCTTGAAACCTTTCCCAAAGAGATGGAGATGATCGTCAAAGCCGGTCACGAAATCGGTGCGCATGGCTATTTGCACGAAAACCCCGTGGCGATGACGCCCAGCCAAGAAGAAGACGTTCTGGTCAAATCCATCGAGCTGATCGAGGCGCTGACAGGGCAAAAGCCGCGTGGCTATGTGGCGCCTTGGTGGGAGATGTCGGCCTCGACAGCGGCACTTTTGCTGAAATACGGCTTTGACTATGATCACAGCCAAGGCTACCGCGATTTTCTGCCGTTTTATGCGCGGGTGGGCGATGCGTGGAACGTGATTGATTATTCCAAACGCGCGGCCGATTGGATGCATCCCTTAAAGCATGGCCATGAGATCGACCTTGTTGGCATTGCGGCCAATTGGTATGTCGATGACCTGCCGCCGATGATGTTTATCAAGGGCGCGCCGAACAGCCACGGCTTTGTAAACCCGCGCGACATCGAACAAATGTGGCGCGATCAGTTCGATTGGGTTTACCGCGAGATGGACTATGGCATCTTCCCGATCACCATTCACCCCGATGTTTCTGGCCGCCCACAGGTGTTGCTGATGCTTGAGAGGTTGATCGACTATATCAACAGCCATGCCGGCATCGAATGGGTGCCCTTCGAGACCATGGCCACCGATTTTCGGGCGCGCTTTCCCTTTGAGGGCGCCGCCCGCCCGCCGTTGATCTGATGTGTTCGGGTTGCGGTGCGCCGCCGCTTGCGGGCCATTGGACAGATGCAGGCGGGGCGAGTGCGGCGGACCGTTTGCGCATCAGGGCGGCCCGCGCGCAGGTCTTGGCGCGGGTTTTGGCGCCGCATGGGCTTGGGGTGCGCGACGGGCTTTTGGTGCCGGGGCTGACGCTGCTGGCTTCGGGCGGGCGGCAGGCTTTGGTGGCCGATCTGGATGCGCTTTGGGCGGCGGCGGCGCGGCTGAACGGGCAGGGCGTTGACCCTTTGGCGGGGCCTGTGGGTGGCTGATCTGATGCGCCTGACGATTTTGGCGGGGTTTTTGGGGGCGGGTAAGACCACATGGCTGCGCCATCAGCGCCATATCGGGGCCTTTGCCGACTGTCATATCATCGTCAACGAAGCCGCTGACCAAGCGGTTGACGATCTGCTGTTGCAAGATGCCGCCCGTCTTAGCCTGATCGCGGGTGGCTGTGTCTGCTGCGATGCCCGCGATCGGCTGAAACGGGTGCTGCATCAGATCTGCGATGCCCAAAGCACAGGGCAGGGGCCAAGCGAGATTTTGCTGGAAACAAGCGGCTTGGCAGAGCCTGCGGCGATTGTGGCGATGTTGGCGGCAGATCCGATCTTGCAGCGTCACATTCGGCTGCAAGAGGTGATTGTGCTGGTTGATGCGCGTGAAGCGCCTGCGCAGATTGGCCGCGAACCGCTGTGCCGCGCGCAAATTGGCGCCGCAGATCGGATCATCCTGACCAAGATTGATCAGACGCCACAGCCCTTGCATGCGCTGCGCCTTGGTCTTGCGGCCCTTGCGCCAGCGGCAGCGATAACGGCAGCGGTGCAGGGTGTCGCTGTGGATTTGCCAGCGCTTGACCCTAATGCGCAACCCCTGCGCTGGGCGCAGGCGCGCGGCGAGCCGATCATCGCGCATTCGCTTGATCTGACGGGGGTTGATTGGCCCAGCCTCTCGGTCTGGCTCTCGGCTTTGGTGCATCAGCACGGAGAAAATATCTTGCGGATCAAGGGGATCGTTGACACCCCCGCGGGCAGTCTTTTGCTGCAATCCGTCGGCCGCACCATTCAGCCGCCCGAGCAGCGCAGCGACCCGCCGGGGCGGTTGGTGGTGATTGGGCGCGGCACCAGCCTTTGCGCGCTGACGGACTCGTTGCGCCTTTGGGCGGGGCTGGCGGCCCCCGACTGAGTGCGGGGCTATTTCTTGCTGCGCGCCGATTTCTCTTCCTTGGTCATCTTATTGTTCCAAGCGTTGTTGCTAAGCCCCAATTCGCGCGGCAGCGGTTTTGTCTTGCCGACACTGACCGCACCGCCCTTTTTCAGAAACTCCTGAATAAGCGCGTCATCGGTGGTTTCTTTTGGCACATGTTTCATCGTCACACCCCTTCGCTGCAAAGGCGCGATGGTTGCGCGCCATATTCGGTGAACCAAGTCCCCCGCATGCTCAGACTATGGCGCAGCGCGGCGGGCGCGTCCATGGCCTAAGCCTGACCGCTAGGGCGCAAGCCATTGTCCCTGCCACAGGGTTTCGCGATCAAAGCGGGCGCGGCGGTGCTCTGGCCCCAGATAAACGGCGTCAATCGCCCAAACCGTGCAGCGCAGCACGGCAAAGCTGTCGGCATCGGGGCGCTTTTCATAGGCCAAATCCGTTGCAATCGGCTGGCCGGGGCGGGGGAGGGTGCCATAGCTTTGCCGCGAGGGATCGGGCACCCGCGCCCAGATCGCCGCCACCTCGGGGCCAGACAGAACCTGAACCTGTACCGACAGGCGGCTTTGCAGCTGCATCTCGGCGTCCCAAATATGCAGGGCGGCGCGCGCGCAGTGGCGCAGGGCGGCAACCTTGGCCGAATAAAGGTCGGTGTGCAGATCCAACGTTCCAGCCACAGGATCAGCGGCGCGCAAGACCACGGTGCGGGCCTCGGGCCAGCCATCTGGCGACAGCGTTGCCAAGGTGGGATGGCGGGCAGGGGCCTGCCGATTGGCCACCCCGTGCAGCAGCCGTGCCCAAACCTGCGCGTGCAGGCCGGTCAGATCAGCCGCCCAAGCCTGCGGATCACTTGTCATCATAGCCCGTCATCTCCAAATACCCGACGCCGCTGTGGCTGCCCGTGATGGTGATCGGCCCCTCCCAATAGGGCACCGAGGTGGTCATCCAAGCGTTTGGGTTCAACGCGTCAATCGTCACATCTACCCCGTGGTCTGGCAAGCGCAGTTGCCATTTGGTCGGCAGATCGCGCCCCGCGATGCGCTGGCGCATCAGCGGTTGGGCGCTAAAGGCGCCATCGGGCAATGCGGTCGCCGTGCCATCGGCGGCAATCCATGTGGCCGAGGTGTAATCGCTTGCGCCGCGCAGCACAAAGCCCATCAACTTGTCGCCACTGTCAAAAGACAGCGAAAACCAATCCCAGCCGCGCTGATCTGCGGCCAAGGGCTGCGACGACCATTCGCGGTCAAGCCAAGCCGTGCCGGTGACCGCAACCGGCCCTTCGGGCAGGGTGATCTGGCCCGCAACCTGAAAGAAGGGTTGCGAATAATACTGGCTTGCCTGCCCTGCGGCGGATTTCACCGAATAGCCGTTTTGCCCGTGCAGCACCAAGGGCCCTTTGGCGTCAAGTTGCAGATCATAGCCGAAATCGCTGCCGCTGGCCTGCATCTGCAAGTGATCGAAATCGGGGCCCTGCAAGGCCCAATCGTCGATCCAAGCGGCAAAAGGGGCGGCAGTTACCCCCGCTTGACCAATGCCGCCGCGCCCCAAACGCTCGGCCACGAAATGCGCGGTTGGCGTGGTCAGGGCGGCATGGCCCATCCAGATCTGCGGGCTGGCAAAGCCCTGCGCCTGAAACGGAGCAAGCGCGGTGCGAAACAGCGTCCATTGCGCGCCATAAGCCGTGCCATCGGGGCCGGTCAGATTGGCGGTGACATACCACCATTCGATGCGAAAGCTGGGGTGGGCGGCGTGATCGGCGGGAAACTGCAACCTTGTGTCGGGCGAAGGCTGCGCAAAATCCCCCGCCGTGGCACCCAGCCCCGCAAAGCCCTGCGCCAAGGCTTGGCAGGGCAGCAAGATCGCCAATAGCAACGCCTTAACGTTCATTGCGAAACACCCCCAAAAGCGCGACAGGCGGCATCCGCCACAGCCGCCACGCAGGCCAAGCTGCCGCCACCGCCGCCGCCGTCAGCGCAAAGCCTGCCAGCCGCAGATAATCCAGCGGGAACAGATACATCGGCAACCGCCAGCCAAAGGCCTCGACATTGACAAAGGCAAGCAGGGCCCAAGCCAGCGCCAGACCCAAGGGCAGCGCCAGCGCGCCGGTCAGCGCCGCCAGCACCACGGCGCGCAAAAGATCCAGCAGCGCCAGTTTGCGCCGCGTCATCCCCAAGGCCCAAACCGGCGCAAGCTGCGGCAAGCGCAGGGCTGCCAGCGTCAAAAGGCTCATCAGGATCGCAAAGCTCGCCACCGCCAGCGTCAGAATGTTCAGCGCCGTGGTCACCACAAAGGTGCGCTCGAACACCGCCAAGGACAGCGCCTTGATCGCGGCCTGATCGACAATCGCAGGGCTGGCAAGCCCCAGATCAGCCTGAAGGCTGGCGCGCAAGGCGGGGATTTTCGCAGGCTCCAGCCGCAGGCCAAAGCGCAGGGCAGTGACGGCGGGGAACTGCTGGCGAAACAGCGGTTCGGTCAGAATGACTTGGCCAATCGGGTTGCCATAATCGCCGTAAATCCCCAACACCGGCAGGCGAAGCCCCGCGCCAAGTGGCACCAATGCCCCCAGATCAAGGCCCGCGCGGCGGTAAAGCTGTTCGTTGATCAGCACGCCCTCGCCGCGCGCCAAGGCCTGCCAGACATCGGGCGTGGCGCGCAAAAGCCGCCAATTGTCGCGGTAGGTGGCATGATCGCGCGCGCCGTAAATCTGTGCAGGCTGCCCCGCCACGGCTTGCGAGGTGGATAAGATCGGCAAGAC
>CAJXWJ010000078.1 GCA_913062925.1 uncultured Pseudorhodobacter sp.
AGATGACGGTGCTGTCATTGGTGGCGGGGGCTGATCTGGGCTTTGTCGTGCTGCACCATTTGACCCGCATTGTGCTGGTAATCTTGGGTGCGCCGATTGCAGCGCGGCTTATGCGGGTGCGGACCAGACCTGAGGATTGATCATATGGATCGGCGCGCCCGCCGCAAAGGCGTTGATCTGATCAAAGATGTCGGCAAATTGCAGATCAAACTCGTCCTCGGTGACAAAGCCGATATGCGGTGTTGCGATCACGCGCGGATGCGACAGCACGGGGTCATGCGGATCGCGGGCAGGTTCTTTGTCAAACACATCCAGCGCCGCAAGGCTGGGCCGGCCCCCCTGTAAACCCGCAAGCAAGGCGCCCTTGGCGATCAGCCCTGCGCGCGATGTGTTGACCAAAACCGCGCGGGGCCGCATCTGCGCCAGATCAGCAGCCGTCACGCATCCTGCGGTTTGCGGGGTCAGCCGCAGGTGCAGGCTGATCACATCCGCGCCGCAGAAAAACGCCGCGCGGCTGACTGCCACGGTTTCACCCGCAGCATTTGCCCGCGCGCGCCCCGCTTCGGAGGCCCAGATGATCACCTGCATCCCAAAGGCCCGCGCATAGCTGGCCACCAGCCGTGCGATCTTGCCATAACCCAAAAGCCCAATCGTGCGGCCATGCAGGCTGCGGCCAACGCCTGATTGCCAGCCGCCCGCTTTGGCGCTGGCCATCTGCACCGGCAAATCGCGCATCGCCGCCAGGACAAGCGCCCAAGTCAGCTCTGCCGCGGCGTGGTTTGGCGTCTCGGCAGGGGCGTTGCTGCAAAACACCACGCCCGCCGCCGTGCAGGCCGCGACATCGACATGCGGATGCGCCCCGCGCCCCGAAATCATCTGCAATTTCGGAAGTTGCGCCAGCAGATCGGCGGTGATGCTGCTACGTTCGCGAAACAATGCAATCGCCTCTGCCTCGGCCAAGCGTTCGGCCAAAGCCGCACCTTGGGCGGCATCTGTCCAAACTGTCACCTCATGCCCCGCAAGGCGGTCAAAGGCCGGCAACCCGCGCAGGGTATCTGACCAATCGTCAAGGATATGTACCCTCATTTTCCCGCCCAAACGCTGGCAGGCACCATCACCTCGCCCCGCGCCAAAAGCCGCGCCGTGCGCAACAGTCCTGCCGAGTGCAACTGAAACCCCGCCGCGCCAGTGCTGTAATCAACCGTTACATCCATCACCCCGGAAGGATGCTCGATCAGCACTAGGGCGGGCTGACCTTGGGGCGGGGTAAATAGCCCCTCGGCCACTGTGCCGGGGGTCAAGACCGCCGAGGCAAGACATTGCGCGCCGGTGACAGCCATTGTCGGATGGCAGTTCTTGGGCATGAAATAACGCGCAGTGACGGTGCCGCCGTTGCGCGGTTCCGACAAAAGCGCAAACTTGGGCGTGACCGATTGCGCGACATCCCCCATCCCCATCAAGACCCCCGCCGCGCGGCGGATCGGTTCCATCCGCGCATAAAACGCACGGTTTTCATCCAGCTCTGCCGCTGTTTCGGTGCCCGTCAAGCCAAAATCCCGCGCCCTCGCGATCACCACGGGCATCGCCACATCCATGCAGGTGACATCGATTCCATCAATCACATCGCGCAGATTGCCGGTGGGCAAAAGCGCGCCTGTGGCCGAGCCGACCACATCCATAAAGTTCAAAAACACCGGCGCAGAGGTGCCCGGCACCCCGTCGATCGCGGCTGTGCCCTCATAGCGCACCGCCCCGTCTGGCGTGCTGACAACCGCCTCGACCTTGGCGCCAGTGTTCACCGAATGAATTCTGACGCGGGTGACATCGCCTTGCGGTGCAATCAGGCCCATCTCAATCGCCGCTGGCCCGACACCTGACAGGATATTGCCACAGGTGGGTTTGAAATCGACCAAACCATCCTCGACCCCCACTTGGGCAAAGAAATAGTCGATGTCGCAGCCTTCGGTCTGCGACACCGACAGCATCGCCACCTTGGTCGTAACCGCAGCACCGCCGCCGATGCCGTCGATATTCAGCTTTTGCCCCGAGCCAAGCACGGCCACCAAGACCCGTGCCAAAGTCTCGCGGTCTTCGGGCAAATCCTCGCGCCGAAAATATGGCCCGCGCGAGGTGCCGCCACGAAAGAAATGATAAGGAATGCCCGTTTGCGGCATGTCAGTGCTCCAAGATGAAGGTTGAAATCCAATTTGCAAAGGCCTGCGTTCCCAACGCGCCGCCAAGATCCGGCGTGCGGGTTACGGCTGTGCTGAGCGCGGCATCCAGCGCGCATTCAATCGCATCTGCCGCCGCTTGCGCGCCCAAATGGCGCAACAGCATTGCGACAGAGCCGATGAGTGACGACGGATTGGCGCGATCTTGTCCGGCAATATCCGGGGCAGATCCGTGCTGCGCTTGGGCAACGGCATAATCGGGGCCAAGGTTCAGCGAGGCGCCCAGCCCCAGCCCGCCTGCGATTTCACAGGCAAGGTCCGACAAGATGTCGCCAAACATATTTGTCGCAAGCACCACATCAAATCGCGCAGGGTCGCGCACCAGATGGGCCGCGGCGGCATCGACAAGCATTTCGTCATGCACAACCTGCGGATAGCGGGATGCAACTGTGCGCACCTCGGCCAAGAAGAGCCCGTCAGAAATCCGCAGCACATTGGCCTTGTGAATGGTGGTCACCCGCGTGCGGGGCCGATTGGCGGCAAGCGCAAAGGCGGCCTCGGCAATGCGCGCGCTGCCGCGCGAGGTGATCTTGCGCAGCGCAATCGCCACCCCCGGTTCAACCAAAATCTCGCCGGACCCCGAGGCCATATTGCGGTCGGCGTAAAAGCCTTCCAGATTTTCGCGCACGATGATCAGATCGATCTGTGCCGCAATGGGACGTGGGGTGCCTTTGCGCGCGCGGGCGGGCCGGATGTTGGCATAAAGCTCCAGCTCGCGGCGCAACACGCCCGATGGGTTCAATCCGCCTTCGGATACCGGCGGGTAGGCGTTATGCGACACCGGTCCCAGAATAACGCCATCTGCCGATTTCGCCTGCGCGATAACCTTTGCCGGAATGGTGCTGCCCTGCTGCGCCAATGCAGCAAAACCGATATCGGCATGGGTCAGCTGCAGGTCCAGATCAAAGCGGCGCGCGGCCGCCTGCAATACGGCAAGGGTTGCCTGCATAATCTCGGGGCCAATGCCGTCGCCCTGCAGACACAAAAGCCTTATTTTGACGCTCATCGGAACGGCCACGGCAGATCAACATAATCCTGCAGGTAGCCCGCAGGAAAGTTCAGCGACAGCGCCCAAGCCAGCACCGCGATGAAGAACGCAGCACTGGTGGTCATGATCAGGGTGGCGAGCCAACCTGCTTTGGCGCGCACCTGCAGGAACAGCGGAAAGAACACCAACATCGCGGCATAAAACCCAAAGCCTGCCGTCCCCGCCACCAAGCCGCCGATCCAAGCTAGACCACCCCACAGCGTGCCAATCCCAGCTTGACCAACATGCTCACCGGTCAATTCGCCGTCGTAATGCGCATGATGCCCTGTCGCACCGCGCCAAAGCTGCGGCGTCAGCACCAGACACATCGCCAGACCGATAATCGAAACCGACAGCGGAAAGATCTGGCCCAAAAAGCTGTGCTTAAGCGAATCCACCAAAGCCACGGCCAACAGTGCCGCCACCAGCAGCGCAAACAGCACCTGCGGCTGGCGCAGTTTCGGATTGGCCGCATCTGGCGCGTCATCGGCCGCGATGACAACATTCCCGGTTTCGTCCACACGGTTGCGCAGCCCGAAATAGACCGAAGCCAGCGTCATGATGCCAATGATGATCACGCCGGGCCGCGTGACAAAGCCCCAATCATAGAACTGCAGCGCCTGATAAAAATAGGTCTCGGCCTGCGGTGCCAGCACATAACCGATCAGCAAGGCAGGGCGCGGCCAGCCAAACCGCTTCAGCAAAACTCCCAAGACACCCAGCCCGATCATCGCCACCAAATCGGCCAGCGACCGCGTGGCTTGAAAGGCCGCAAAACAGATCAGCGTGATCATAAAGGGCGCAAGACGCTGGAACGGAATCTGGGTCAGCCGCGAGATTGGTATCGCCAGCAGCAGACAAATCCCCGCGCCCATCACATTGGCCAGCGCCAGCGACCAGATCACCGAATAGGTGACATCCAGATCGGCGCCCACCATCGACGGGCCGGGCTCGATCCCCAGCAAAACCATACCGCCCAGAAACACCGCCATCGCACCAGATCCGGGGATTCCAAACAGCATCGTTGGCAACAAGGCACCGCCTTGCATCGCGTTATTGGCGCTTTCGGGCGCGATCACACCGCGAATATCACCTTTGCCAAACTGTGGGTCTGTCTTGACCGTTTGCACCGCATGGCCATAGGCGATCCAATCGACAACCGACCCGCCCAGCCCCGGAATCGCTCCGATGATACAGCCAATCCCCGCGCAGCGCACCGAGAGCCAAATATTTGTCCACCAGTCCCGAAAGCCCTGAAACCAGCCCGACCCCAGCGCGTTGCTTTGTGCAATCGCGCTGTTTTTGCGCAGCAGGTCAGCAATTTCGGGAATGGCAAACAGGCCAAGGCCGACGACAACCAAAGGGATGCCGTCATACAGATAATCCATGCCAAAAATCAGCCGGAACTCGCCCGTAGCTGGCGCCCCGCCCATCGAGCCGATGATCAGCCCAAGGCAGCAGGCCGCCAGCCCTTTGGCCAAAGACCGCCCCGCCAGCACCGCAACCATCGACAGGCCGAACAGCGCCAGCATGAACAGCTCGGCCGATCCAAAAGAAAGGATCAAGGGCCGCGCAATCACCACAAATCCCGTCAGGATAATCGCGCCAAAAATCCCGCCGAACATCGATGAAATAAAGGCCGCCGAAAGCGCTCGCGCCGCCTGACCCTGCCGCGCCAAAGGAAAGCCGTCTAGCACCGTCGCCTGACTGGCTGACGATCCTGGAATTCCCATCAGCACCGAGGAAAACGTGTCAGAGGTTGGAATAACCGCGACAAGCCCGATCAGCATTGCCAGCGCCGTCACCTCGTCCATCCCATATAAAAACGGCATCAACAGCGACAGACCCGCAATGCCGCCAAGGCCCGGGATCACCCCGATCACCAGCCCGACCGAAACCCCGATCAGCATATAGAGCAGATGTTGAAAGGTCATCAGCGCCGACAGCGCAGAAAATAAGGTATCGACCACGGGACGGCCTCCGCGTTAGCCGTGAAACGGCGAATTAAGATTTTGAAGGCGGGAAAAATTGGGTGACCCCAAAGGGATCACCCGCTGCGAAGGTTACTCGCCCAGCTTGACGCCGTAATCGGCGGCCAGCATCCCGGCCACTTGGCTACGCAGTTCGGGCGCAATCGTCGTGCCCTTTTCAAAAAGCGCCTGCGCCAGTTTGCCGGTGACCTGCGGATAGGTGCCCAAAACCGACGCTGCATCCTTTTCGTAATTAGGATCTGATTTCATCGCCTCAAAGGCCGCTTGATAGGTTGCCACGATGTCGTCTGGCGTATCTTTGGGCAAGAACACCATCTTTTGGGCAGGAAAGCCTGCCGTAAAGAAGGCAACATAGGCGTCAAACGAGGGGCCAGAGGGGGCCTTGCCGGTCAGCGTTTGATAGGCCTCTACATACGACGGCAGATTTGGGAAAGTCGGATCGCGCACGATATTGCCGGCTTCGTCCAAGACGCCCCAGCTGAACAGCGGCACGGCCGTGCCCGCGTCAACCATCGGCTGCACGTTCTTGAGATAGGCCGAAGAGGTTTGGTAATCGATATTGGTCTCGCCACGTTCAAAGGCCAAGCGGCCATCGCCGCGCCCCTTAAAGCCAAAGACGTGCTGAACTTTAAAGCCCATATCCTTAAAGCCCAACAGCGGCACCAGATCCAGCGAGGTCGCGCCTTGGCTTGCATAGACCAGATCCTTGCCGACCAGCATACCGATATCTTCTGGCGATTTCAGGCCCAAGGACGGCGAGGTATAGACCACTCCACCTGTTGGGGCTGCCATCGCGATTTTCCAGTCTTTATATTCATAGCGCACACGCGGATCGCCCAGAAGATAGGGAAACTGCGTCGAGCCAGAGGTGCCAAGGATGGTCAGACCATCGGGCTTGGCGCGCGCGGCAAACAGGTTGGTGCCTTTGGTCGACCCGCCACCGGGTTCGTTGACCACAACCACCACTGGGTTGCCCGGCAGATATTTTTGCAGCAGCGGCGCATTAAAGCGCGCCCAAGTGTCAGAACCGCCACCAGCCGAAAACGGAATGATCCATTCAATGGTTTTACCAGCAAAATTCGTCTCAGCAGCAGCGGGGCCGGCCAGACCAAAGGCCGCGGCAGCCCCAAGCGCCAGACCCATCGCCTTGCGGCGGGTCACGTTAAGCATGTCAGACATTTTATCCTCCCAGATTTCTGCACTTCACCGGTTGCCCTGTCGCGAACAACGCGGGTATCTCTCGGCCAGCTTGATTTCTCCTCCTCAAACCGGCTTGATGGAGACCATACGAGCGAACCCTGTCGAAAACCTGTCGAAATATGGAATTCATCTTTGCGCATCACTTTGATCGAAGACAACCAAAGCCTTGCCCGCGGCATCGTGAATGCGCTGCGTGATCAGGGCTATGCGGTTGATCATCTGGAGGATGGCCGCGCGGGGGATGAGTTCTTGCGCACAGGCGGCGGCGATGTGGCGATCATCGACGTGAATCTGCCGCATATGACCGGGATCGAGATTATAAGAGCGCTGCGCGCGCGCGGTGATGCCATGCCAGTCTTGATGCTGACGGCGATGGGCAAAACCTCGGACCGGGTTGCGGGGCTGGATGCCGGCGCAGATGATTATCTGGTGAAACCCTTCGAGATGGCAGAGCTTTTTGCGCGCTTGCGTGCCTTGATCCGGGAGCAACCGCAATTTGCGCCCGCACTGGAAATGGTTGGCGATTTGGTTTTCGATCGCGAACAGCGCCAGCTTTTCCAAGACGGGCGCGTGATTGACCTGCCGCGCCGCGAGCTTTCCCTGTTCGAAGTTCTGCTGGCTCAGAAGGGACGGCTGATTGAAAAAGATCGCATCGCCGATGCGCTTTATGGTACCGGAGCCGAGGTGGAACCCAATGCGGTCGAACTCTTGATCTCGCGTCTGCGTCGCAAGCTTGATACAACATCGGTTCACATCCGCACGGCGCGCGGCTTGGGCTATATGCTGGACGATGGCGCGTCATGACCCGATTATCGCTGCGTGCGCGGCTGTTTTTGTTGCTGATCGTGCCGCTGTTCATGGTCGCCGCGGTTGCTGCTGCGGCGCGCTATGTGGCGGCGGAAAGGCTGTCGCAACGGCTTTATGATGATACGCTTTTGGTCGTGGCCCTGACGATTTCACGCGATGTGGTGATAAGCGAAGGCGATATTCTGACGGAAAACTTGCTGGATGAACTGACCCAAGCCCTTGGCGATCCGGTATTCTACCGCATCACCGGGCCTGGTGGCAGTTTTGTGACCGGCTATTCCAACCCGCCGGTTCTGCCCAGTGATGCGGATTTGACCGGCGCTAAGCCGTATTTTTTCAACTCTATTTCCTTGGGCGTCCCCGTGCGAGCGGTTGCCCTGCGTGAATTCATCAGCGAGCCGCAGTTTGGCGGCTGGGTCACGGTCGAGGTTTGGCAAAATGTCACCCAACGAGCCGATCTAAGCGCGCAGCTTTTGGGTCAATCGCTGTTGCTTCTGGGCACGCTAATCGCCACGGCGGCGCTAATTTTGTGGTTCGGCATCCAGCTTGGGCTAAAGCCGCTGATTGATCTGCGCGAGGCGATCAGCCTCCGCTCGGCAGATGATCTACGGCCAATCCGGCGCTGGGTGCCGCCAGAGCTGCGCTCGGTCGTTGACACCACCAATTCGCTGTTTCACCGTCTGTCGCAGGCGTTTTCGATCCGCGATGCCTTTATCTCGGACGCTGCCCATCAGATGCGCAACCCGGTCGCTGCGATCCAATCGCAGGCCGAAGCTGCGCTGACCGCGCCGTCAGAACCTGTGCTACGTCAACGTATTGCCGAGGTTGCAACCAGCGCGCGTGCGGCGGGCCGGCTGACCAATCAACTGCTGTCGTTGGAACGCGTGCGCGGCAGAACCCTACGCAGTCATTTCGAGACGATTGATTTGGTCGCGCTTGTCTCGAAACGGGTGCGCCTGTTTGCCGAAATCCAGCTTAGCCGCGATGTCTCGGTATCTTTTGCAGTGAAAGGTATGCCGCGAGCAATAACTTGCGATCCCGTTATGATTGAAGAAATGTTGGTAAACTTGCTAGACAATGCTGCAGCTTATGGCTTGCGGGCCAAAGGCGAGCTCGACGTAAGCCTCCAATTCGCTCAAACTCACATCAAGCTTGCTGTGAAAGACGATGGGCCTGGAATACCCCACGTCCACATTGACAGAATTTTTGATAGGTTCTTTCGCCTAGAACATGGACACGACAGTGGTTGTGGGCTTGGACTGTCAATTGTCGCGGATGTGGCCGCCGCCCATGGAGGCAAAGCGAAGTGCACCTCAACGGGCCAAGGCGCCTGCTTTTTAATATGCTTACCACTTTAGCCCCGAACACAAACAGATTGCACCGACGAACTTGAAGGTAGCTCAGTTGGTATTAGCCTGATCTAGCGGTTTTATGCGAGGGTTACTTCCCCACCACTTTGGGCATTAGCTGATTGAAGGAGACGTGATCGGTGAGATCTCTTAGAATGATAAATCTGGGTGGCAGTCACACATAAATGTCCAGCACTGACAAACTTGCCCTGAGATCAAGGTCGCTCCCTTCGAATGCATCAACTGATCCGCCGGTAATCTCCCCCTTTTTAACGGGGTGCATCTGTAGAACTTATGCGGCCATTTT
>CAJXWJ010000079.1 GCA_913062925.1 uncultured Pseudorhodobacter sp.
GCCGACATCATCGATCAGGTCATTGCCATCGCCGCCATAGACGACATCATTGCCGGCGCCGTAAAACAAACTGTCGTTGCCAAGACCGCCATAAATGGTGTCATTGCCTGCACCGCCATAGACCAAATCATCACCGTCGCCACCGTCGATCAGGTCATTGCCACCTGCCAAGGGATCGATTGCACCGCCGGAAATATTGGATGTGATTTGCAGATCATCGACATAGATAAAGCCTGCATTGTCCCCCGTGCGCGCGGCTAAGCCAAAGTTCCACCCAGATTGGTCAACTGTGCTCCATTGGCCTGATGGGATGGTTGCCACCAAAAACGGGCTAGAATCGCCCGCATAGGTGACATGAACAACCCCATTACCACTGACAGAGACCTGCATGGTCCCTTCACCACGCGATTCCAGATTAAAGGACTGGGCCGATGCAATAACAGTATTGTTCCAACGGATTTCGGTGACGTTCGACAAAGGGTCGAGGCGAATGGCAAGACCTTCGCTGACGCCATTTTCATATTCCCTGTTGCCCGGCAGGGTCGACATATCGCCAAAGTTGATCGAAATGCCGTCCACAGTGTCGTTAGCGGCCTGAGAGGCCATATCCAACGTGAAATTCATCGTAAAGCTGGTGACGCGTTCAGCCCCAACCAAGTTCGGGCTGATGGCCAAACTTGCCTCTTGTGCGGTGCTAAAACCTTGAACAAAAACGAATTCATTTTCGTTATCTGGATCTGGGCTGTTGTGCACATTTGTGACGCCGGGCGCGCCACCGAACAAATGCTGGGTTGCACCCAGCAAAGGATCTGATCCGTCAAAATTGTTAGAGTAGGAAAAGCATCGGCTGCCTGCGCCATCACCGTCGTCGCCAAAAAGCGTGTCGTTGCCGGTGCCGCCATAGATCACATCATCGCCCAAACCGCCGTAAAAGCGGTCATCGCCGCCGCCAGCGGCAAACGGCCCCAGCGGATCGTCCGAGATAATATCGTTGCCGCTGCCGCCATAGGCCAAGTCATTGCCTAGGCCAGCCTCGATCAGGTCATTGCCCTCTTCGCCATAGATTGTATCCAGGCCATCGCCGCCGGCGCCAAAGTCGTCGCCCGTGCCAAGATAGAGGATATCGTTGCCCTCATTGCCGCGCACGTTATCGTTGCCAGCTTCGCCATACAGCAGGTCATCGCCAAGGTTCCCCTCGACATAATCATCGCCATTGCCCGCTGCGATCGTGTCATTGCCCGCATCGCCGCGCAGATTGTCATTGCCATCCAGACCAAAGATCTGATCGTTGTCCGCCGTGCCGGCGACGAAATCATTGCCCGTGGTGCCATTCAAAGTTGCCATTAGTTCGCTCCTTGGTAGTCTGGTTGGGTGGCAATGACGCATGCGGGCAAGAAACCAGCCGATTGCGCGCGCAAGTCTTGGTGGAAGATCGCAGTATAGGTGTAAGGGCCGTCAGGGGCGTCGGCGCCCCCGCCTGAGCGGGCGCGCAACGCGGCAACGCCAGTCATCACAGTCTTTTGTATGCTGCGGAAAAGCTTGGCGTGATACACGCCGCCTGCGACAAAATCTTTGTCATTACCTTGAACAAACGCACCCAACTCGTACTCTCCCAGCAGCAGCAACAGGGGCGGCAAAACATGCCGCAGAAAAAGCTCGAATAGATCCAAAGCAAAAAGCCGGCTAATCTCCGCAAGGAGTTCAAGCCGACTCAGGTAGCCCCCACCACCTACACTTAAGTCTATACGCACACTCAGTTAAGCTAGTGTTTAGAGACCATCGAGTAAAGAAAATACTCAATAAACCAAGGTTAACAGGCCTCTGCGCCGCATAATATTAGCGACTTGCCGCGGCTTTGCCCTGCGCAAAATGCGTCGAATACGAGAACAATTTGACTCAAAGAAATGGATCGAATCCGTGTAAAACCTGAACAATTTCAGGGTATCTCTGCCTGCGGGCTCGAGCAATTGTTTCCGGCATTGCCCCAAATGGCGACAAACAGACCACCTTGCGAGAGAAAACTCTGGTCGGTTTGAGTCTGCTGGGCGCCGGCGTGCCGCTGAATCAATTTGTAAACAATCACCGAAAATTGCGGCAATTGATCCTAAATTGGAAACAAAGCCCGAATCATAGCTTGGCAACAGCCGGTTTGAACGATGCGCCAAGGCCTGTGCCGACAAGCCGCCAAGCGGGCTTTGGCGAAGCAAACTTGAACGGTATATACGCCTAAAGACAGGCAGCAAAAGACTGCGCCGGCCGCTGTCAGGACAGGCGGCCGGCGCAGTCGTTAAAGCTGTATCTGGGCCAGAGGCCTTACCAGCAGCAGAACCCGCCATCGACCAAAAGATCAACGCCAGTGCAATAAGAGGCGGCATCAGACAGCAAAAACACCGCAGGCCCGACCATCTCATTGACATCAGCCATCCGCTGCATCGGCGTTTGGCTCTCGAAATCCTTGGTTTGATGTACCATTTCCGGCCGCGTGTTCATCGGCGTTGCGGTATAGCCAGGCGAGATCGAGTTAACGCGAATGCCGCGATCCACCCATTCCATCGCCATCGATTTCGACATATGGATCACCCCCGCCTTCGAGGCGTTGTAATGCACTTGGTTCAACCCTCGATTGACGATCACCCCCGACATCGAGGCAATATTGACGATCGAGCCGCCCTTTCCATGCGCCAGCATCGCCCGCGCTTCGGCCTGACACGACAGCCAGACGCCCTTCATATTGATGTCCATCAGGGTCTGATATTGATCCTCGGCCATGTCCTCACAGGGATTGGCATTGGCGATGCCTGCGGCATTCACCGCCAGACGCAGCGGGCCAAGGTCGGCCTGCGTGCGCGCCACCGCTTCGGCCATCGCCGCAGCCGAGGTGACATCGGCCGAGAGTTGCAGCGATCTGCGCCCAGCTTGCGCAATAAAGCCCGCGGTTTCAGCAAGGCCACTGTCGGTGCGCCTATCCACCAAGGCGACATCGGCGCCACATTGCGCAAGGCCTATAGCGATGCGTTGGCCAATACCGCTGCCTGCCCCCGTGACCAAGGCGATGCGGCCCGACAGATCGAACAAGCCAGGCGCGTTCAGCGAAATTTGAGACATAAGACGTTCCTCTAAAGGGGTTTGTAGAGCTTACAGCGTGGCCAATTCCATGATCGAAACATCATTGGCCTCGCCCCGCGCCAAGATGCCCGATTGTTTGCCCTGCGCCATCACCATGACGCGGTTCGAGACGCCCAGAACCTCTTCCAGATCCGAGCTGACAACGATGACCGAGACCCCCTGGGCGGCAAGCCCCACGATGATGTCATAAATCGAGGCGCGCGCGCCCACATCAATGCCGCGCGTCGGCTCGTCCAGCACCACCACTTTTGGATTGCGTGCCAGCCATTTGGCAATGACCACCTTTTGCTGGTTGCCACCCGACATCTCATCGGCATTCTGATGGCTTTGGCCTTTGACACCAAATTTCGCGATATTGGCCTGAGCAAAACTGGCGACCCTGCGCGCGGTGATCCAGCCCGAAGGCGCGACCTCGTTCATATTGGCATAGGCGATATTATTGGCAATCGAGTGTTGCAGCACCAGGCCCTGCTGTTTGCGGTCTTCAGGCACCAGAACTATGCCGTGGCGAATGGCGTCTTGCGGCTTGCGCGGGGTGATCTCGCTGCCGTTCAGCAAAACCTGACCGCTGGCGATCGGATCGACGCCGGCAATGGCGCGCACAAGCTCGGTACGGCCTGCCCCGACCAGCCCCGCGATGCCAAAGATTTCACCCTTCTGAACCTTGAAATTGATCCCAGAAAAGCTGCCCAGCGCCGATGAGAGATCTTTGACCTCTAGCACCGTTTCTGGCTGCGGCATCGGAATCGCAGGGAACATGCGGTCCAGACTGCGGCCGACCATTGCCTCGACAATGCTGCGCACCGGCACATCCGCGCTGGCAAACTCTTGCACCTTTTCGCCATCACGCATCACGACAATGCGATCGGCGATACGTTTGATTTCTTCTAAGCGGTGCGAGATATAGATGATACCAACGCCATCGGCCTTAAGCCGTGCAATCTGCTCGAACAGTTTGGTGGTCTCGTCGCCACCCAACGCGGCGGTGGGTTCGTCCAAGATCAGCAGGCGCGCGTTCAGCGTCAGCGCCTTTGCAATCTCGATCAGCTGTTGATTGGCGGTCGATAGCCCCGCCACCAGCCGGCGCGGCGAAACATCAAGCCCCAGCCGTTGCAGGCCAATCTCTGCGCGCTCTTCCATCGCCTTGCGGTCCACAATACCGGCTTTGGTAGGATAACGGCCCACAAAGATGTTCTCGGCAATCGACAGATGCGGCAAGAGCAGCAATTCTTGATGGATCATCCCGACCCCCGCCTCCAGCGCCTCACGCGGGGAGGCAGGGGCAAAGGGTGCGCCCTGCCAGCGCATCAGCCCCGAAGACGGGCGGACGGTGCCCGAAATAACATTCGAAACAGTAGATTTTCCGGCCCCATTTTCCCCCAGCAGGGCAACAACTTCGCCGGCGTAAACATCCAAATCAATGCCGTGCAGAACTTGAATAGGTCCATAGGACTTCTTGATGTCACGCAAAGAGAGAATTGGCAGTTTGCCGTCAGATGTCATTGCATCGCCTTTCGGATTATGGGGCCGGACAGGGAAAGCCGAAGCTTAGGGGTGCTTTTCAACGAATTTCGCGGCATCCGCGCAGGTCGTCAGCACAGCATTCGGGATCTGGCGCGCTGGCACCGAAGCGCCATTTGCCACCGCAATCGCCGAGTTCACCGCAAGAACGCCCATCGCTTGCGTGCTTTGCGTTGCGGTTACGACGAAAGGCGTGTCGCAAGCCACCAGCGATTGCAGCGCAGCGCCGTCACCGTCATAGCCGCCGATGGTGATCTTATCCGCAAGACCAGCCACCTGAACCGCTTTGGCCGCGCCCATGGCAAGACCGTCAGCCTGACCAAAGATGATGGTGATATCTGGATGCGCCTGAAGCATGTTCTGGGCAATCTGGAAGCCTTCATCTGGCGACCACTGCTGGCTCCACTGCTGATCTACCAGCTCGACACCCGGATTTTCGTCAATCGCCATTTTGCAGCCCTCAAAGCGCTGCACCTCTGGCGTGGTGCCTTTTTGGCCGTGGATCACAACCATTTTGCCTTTACCGCCGGCCAAACCGATAATGTGGTTACAGACCTGATAGGCTGAATTGACGTTTTCGCCATAGATCACGGTATCGCCGGGCTCACCCTCTGGCTCGCGGTCAACGTTGATCACGGGGATGCCGGCTGCCCGCGCCAGACGAGTGGGAACGGTTGCAGCCGCTGCCCCTGCTGGGATGTAGATAAAGGCATCAATGCCTTGGGTGAGCAGATCTTGCACTTGGCTGACCTGAGTTGCGGTGTCATTTTTGGCGTCCACAACAATGACTTCGATGCCCAGCTTGGTGGCATAGCCTTCGACGCCAAGCTTGATCTGGTTGAAGAAGTCAGCTTGCAGGTTTGGCACGGCAAGACCGATCTTGGCCACACCGCCCACGCCTTCAGCCGTGGCAGATGTTGCAAAGGTTGCGATGGCGGTGGCTGCCATCAACTTTATGATATTTTTTTTCATGGTTTCTCCTCCTTATTGTTTGATCCGCACCGGTTGGTCTGGATCGCTGTTAGTCCGACCAATCGGACTATCTGGTAGGGGCGCCCACAGGCTGCGCGCGCCCGAATGCTTTAAGCGCGGCGGTGCTTGAAGGTCTCGGCGGCAACCGCAAGGACGATGACAAGGCCGATGACAACGGCCTGCACAAAGGGCGAGACACTCAGCAGATTCAGACCGTTGCGCAGCACGCCGATGATCAAGACGCCGATCAAGGTGCCAACAACGCCGCCGGTTCCGCCGGAAAGGCTGGTGCCGCCGATGACCACGGCTGCGATGGCGTCCAGCTCATAGGCGACCCCCGAGCTTGGCTGCACCGCATCCAGGCGCGCGGCCAGCAAAATGCCCGCCAGCCCCGACAAAAACGCGCAGACCGTATAGACCATCACGGTGGTTAATTTCACATTGATCCCCGCCAAGCGCGCCACTTCGGGATTGCCGCCGATGGCAAACAGCGAGCGGCCTTCTTCGCGAAAGCGCAGGAACAAAATTGCGACAACAAAAACCACGATCATGACCGCCACCGTCATCGTCAAAAAGCCAAACTGACGGATGATCGCCCCCATATTGAACCAGCTTGGAAAGCCGATAATCTGCGAGCCATTGGTGATCATATTGGCAACGCCGCGCGCAATCGACATCATGGCCAGAGTGGCGATAAAGGCTGGAACCTTGAATTCGGTGATCAAAAGTCCCGAGATCGCGCCGCAGAGGGCTGCCACCACCAAGGCGCCCAAAATCGCCGCTGTCATCGAATATCCGGCCTCGACGTTCAGATAGCCCAGCACCATCATCGCCAGCGCCAAGACCGAGCCAACCGACAAATCAATGCCGCCGATCAGGATCACAAACGTCATGCCAACCGCCATAATCCCCAGAACGGTGATCTGATCGGCGATATTCAGAAAATTGCGAAACGACAGAAAGGAATCGGTGGCGAAGGACAAAAATACGCAAAGCAAGATCAGCCCGATTAACGGCCCAGTCGCCCCACTTAACGAGAATATCTGCGAAAATCGCCCTGTCTCGCCAGCCTTGGATCTTGGTTTTGCCGTCATGGAACACTCCTCACTCGCACAGTACCGAATATTTATTCACACAAGATATAAAATGCCTAAGCGATCCATTTAGCCCTGTCAACAGCGACGAAGTGCTGCGGCAAAAAATGTGAACGGGCCCCTTTCGTAGGGCCAGACTCGCTTGACAGCCTCCTGTTTGCATGTTTTATTCTGTATGAATTTTTATACAGGAGCCAGAATGAATCCTCCGGAACTCCGCGTTATCGCCAACAAAATCAGACGCCGCGACCTTCAAGCCGTCTATGAAGCTGGTGCAGGGCATGTCGGTGGGGAAATGTCGGTCATCGACCTGCTGACAGCGCTTTATTTTCGCGTGCTGAATGTCGATGCCAAAGCGCCGATGAACCCCAAACGCGACCGTTTTGTGTTAAGCAAAGGCCATACCGCCTTGGCGCTTTACATCGTTTTGGCGGAAAAAGGCTTTCTGCCAAAAGAGGAAATCGCAACCTTTCTAAAGCCCTACTCGCGCCTGAACGGCCACCCAAATCGCACCAAAGTGCCAGGGGTCGAGACCAACACCGGCCCGCTGGGGCATGGCTTGCCAATTGCGGTTGGCATGGCGATGGCGGCGCGATTGAATAACGAGACTTGGCGCACCTTTGCAATCACCGGCGACGGCGAGATGCAGGAGGGCTCGAACTGGGAAGCCATCATGTCTGCGGCGCATTACAAATTGGACAATCTGACGCTGATCATCGACCACAATCGCCTGCAACAGGGCGCGCGACTAGCCGATACCAATGACATCGCGCCACTGCGCCCCAAGCTCGAGGCTTTTGGCTGGGCGGTTCAGGAAATTGATGGCCACGACATGGAGCAAATCTGCGCCGCATTGGCCACCGACAAGATCGTGGCGGGCAAGCCAAGCTGCATCGTTGCCCATACCAACAAGGGTCAGGGCATTTCCTTTATGTGCGATAATGTCGCATGGCATCACAAGGTGCCCAGTGAAGCACAATATAAGCAGGCCATGGCCGAACTTGAGGAGGCCGCAAAATGACCGCGACGCTTGAAACCGCCACATTGCACGATTGTCGCGATGCCTTTGTCGCCACGCTGCAAGCGCTTGCCACCGAAAACCAAGACATCGTGGCCGTGGTCAACGATTCTGTCGGCTCGTCCAAGCTGGGCGGGTTCCGCGATGCCTTCCCGCAGCGGCTGATCAATGTTGGTATCGCCGAACAGAATATGGTCGGCGTTGGAGCAGGTCTGGCCAATGGCGGCAAGATTCCCTTTGTCTGCGCCGCAGCACCGTTTCTGACCGGCCGCGCGCTTGAGCAAATCAAGGCCGATGTTGCCTATTCCGAGGCCAATGTGAAGCTGGTTGGGATCAGTTCTGGGCTGGCCTATGGCGAATTGGGTGCGACACATCACTCGATTGAAGATTTTGCTTGGATCCGCGCTCTGCCGAATGTGCCGGTGATTGCACCTGCCGATCGGCATGAAACCATTGCCGCCGTAACATGGGCGGCAACGCATCAGGGCGGCTGTTTTCTGCGCCTCAGCCGCGTGGGCG
>CAJXWJ010000080.1 GCA_913062925.1 uncultured Pseudorhodobacter sp.
TGGCTTCGGCGCGCGGCACGGTCAGACAGCCGATGGTGACATCCGCGCCAGAGGCCACATGCTGTTGCAACATCACCTCGTAATCCATCTTATAAACGTGATCACCGGCCAGAACGACAATGTATTTCACGCCATAAGAATCAACGATATCAATGTTTTGCGCCACGGCATCGGCAGTGCCCAGATACCATTTGTTTTCCGCCACACGCTGGCTTGCAGGCAAGATATCCAGATATTCGTTGCGCTCGGCCCGGAAAAACCCCCAGCCGCGCTGCATATGGCGGATCAGACTATGCGCCTTATATTGCGTCGCAATCGCCATTTTGCGAATGCCAGAGTTCAGCGCATTTGACAGCGCAAAGTCGATGATCCGGGTTTTGCCGCCGAAATAGACCGCAGGTTTGGCGCGGGTATCGGTCAACTCGTTCAATCTGCTGCCGCGCCCGCCGGCCAGCACAAAGGCCATGGCTTGCGACGACAGACGGGTATTGGGTCTTGGTTGCATCACGTTCCTCCCTTGGGCGGGCAATCCCCGCCTTATCCCTGCTTAAGCCAGACCGTCGCCAAGGGTGGTAAAACCACCTCTGCCGACTGCGCCCTGCCCTGATGCGCAATGGCCTCTGCCATCACGCCGCCCAGATTGCCACGGTTTCCCCCTCCGTAAACCGCGGCATCCGTGTTCAAAATCTCGCTCCAATGCCCCAAAGCGGGCAGACCGACGCGGTAGCGCCGCTCGACCGGGGTCATGTTCACCAAGGCCACCACGGCCGGATCGCCCGCCGCCGCAAAGCGCGCCCAAGCATAGACGCCTGCCTCGGCGTCATTGCTTTCGATCCATTCAAAGCCCTCGCGGCGGGTGTCATTGACATGCAATGCGGCCAGATCGCGGTAAAGCCGGTTCAGATCACGCACCAGATTTTGCACGCCGCGATGCGCGGGCAGATCAAGCTGATGCCAATCAAGGCTTTGCTTGTGGCTCCATTCCGCGCCTTGGGCGAATTCGCAGCCCATGAACAACAGCTTTTTGCCCGGATGCGCCCACATAAAGCCGTAATAGGCCCGCAGATTTGCGAACTTTTCGTCACCATTGCCGGGCATTTTCGACAACATCGAGCCTTTGCCATGCACCACCTCGTCATGGCTGATCGGCAGCACGTAGTTTTCCGACCACGCATAATTCAGACCAAAGGTCATCTGGTGGTGGTGATATTTGCGGTAAATCGGGTCTTTTTCCATGTAACTTAGGGTGTCGTTCATCCACCCCATGTTCCATTTAAAGCCAAAGCCCAGCCCGCCATGATTAACCGGCCGCGACACGCCCGGAAAAGCCGTGCTTTCCTCGGCCACCGTCATCACGCCCGCCACCTCGCCGTAGCTGGTGATATTCATCTGTTGCAGCAGGGCGATGGCCTCGTAATTCTCGCGCCCACCGTCTTTGTTGGGCAGCCATTGCCCCGCCTCACGGCTGTAATCGCGGTAAAGCATCGAGGCCACAGCATCCACACGCAGCCCGTCGATGTGATATTCCTCAAGCCAATACAAGGCGTTAGAGATCAGAAAGTTCGACACCTCGACCCGACCATAGTTATAGATCAGGGTGTTCCAATCTTGGTGAAAGCCCTCGCGCGGGTCTTGGTGTTCATAAAGCGCTGTGCCGTCAAAGCGGCCCAAACCATGCGCATCGCTGGGAAAATGCCCCGGCACCCAATCCAGCAAGACGCCCAAACCCTTGGCATGGGCCGCCTGCACAAAGGCGCGAAATTCCGGCGGGGTGCCGTGGCGAATGGTCGGCGCAAACAGCCCCACCGGCTGATAGCCCCAGGATCCGTCAAAGGGATATTCCGAAACCGGCATCAATTCGATATGGGTAAAGCCCATATCGGCGGCATAAGTGACCAATTGTTCGGCCAATTCCAGATAAGACAGCATCCGGTCGCCCGGCGCGCGTTTCCAGCTGCCCAGATGCACCTCGTAGATCGAAATCGGCGCGTCAATCTGCTGTTTTGGCCCCCGTGTCGCCATCCAATCGGCATCGCTCCAGACCGCGTTATCAATGCGGCGCACCACCGAGGCATTGGCCGGCGCATGTTCCGAGCCAAAGCCCACCGGATCGGATTTCAGCGGCAAAAGCGCGCCTTGCGGGCCGCGCAGCTCGTAACGATAGCTGGCGCCTTCGCCAACGGCGGGCAAAAACGTCTCCCAAACGCCGGTGCCACCGCGCCGCCGCATCGGGTGGCGCCGCCCGTCCCATTGGTTGAAATCCCCCACCACCGAGACCCGCTCGGCATTCGGGGCCCAGACGGCGAAATGCGTGCCCTGATGGCCTTCATGCTCGATCACATGCGCGCCAAGAACCTGCCACAACCGTTTGTGGCGGCCTTCGCCTAACAGATATTCATCCAACTCGCCCAAGACCGGACCAAAAGCGAATGGATCTTCACCTTCCCACTCCGCCCCATGCCCCTGCCAGTGCAAACGGTAGTCTGATTTCTGCGGCAACTCGGCCACGAACAACCCGGGGCAGCCCGCCACCTGTTGCGCCACAACGCGGGTCTTTGCCAGCACCTGCAAAGCCTCGGCTCCGGGATCAAAGGCCAGCAAAACCCAGCGCCCGCCGCGCTGATGCAGGCCCAGAACCGAAAACGGATCGCCATGCCGACCTTCGACGATGGCGCGGGCCTCCTCTGGGTGGATCAGCAGATCGGTCATGGCAACCCCTTGATTTCAGGCCTAAACACCCAATGCGGATTCGATAGACCAGATGTCTTTCATATAGCTGCGAATGGTGCGGTCCGAACTGAAGAAGCCCGAGCGCGCGGTATTCAGTGCCGCCATCTTCACCCAACGCGGGCGATCTGCATAGGCCTTATCGACCTCGGCTTGTGCGGCGTCATAGGCATCGAAATCGGCCGCCACGAGGAAATAATCGTGATGCCAAACCCGATGCACCAGCCCGTGATAGCGGTCGGGTTGCTCGGGGCTGAACGCCCCTTCGGCAATCGCCTGCAACACGCCCGGCAGCGCTGCGCTTGCCTCGATCGCCTTGCGCGATTGTTCGGGGTCTTCGCGCCGCTTCATCGCCTCGGCGGTGGTCATGCCAAACAGGAAAAAGTTATCCGCACCAACCTCTTGCAGGATTTCCACATTGGCCCCGTCCAGCGTGCCAATGGTCGGCGCGCCATTGATCATGAACTTCATATTGCCGGTGCCAGAGGCCTCTTTCCCCGCGGTCGAGATTTGTTCCGACAGATCCGCCGCCGGGATCAGGCGCTCGGCCATCGAGACGTTGTAATTGGCCGGATAGATCACTTTCAGCCGGTCGCCCACCTCGGGGTCATTGTTGATAACCCGCGCCACATCATTGATAAGATGGATGATTTCCTTGGCCACCGCATAGCCCGGCGCGGATTTGCCGCCAAAAATCTTGACGCGCGGCACATAATCGGCGCTGGGGTCGGCCTTAATGCGCTGATAATGCGCCACGGTTTGCAGAATGTTCAGCAACTGGCGTTTGTATTCATGAATGCGCTTGATCTGCACATCAAACAGCGCATCAGGCGAGACGGTGACGCCGCATTCGGTGTTAATCCAATCGGCCAAAGCGACCTTATTGGCGCGCTTGGCCGCGTCAAATTCCGCCAAAAACGCCGGTTTTTCGCAATGCGGCTCCAGACCGCGCAGCAGGTCCAGATCGGCCTCCCAGCCTTCGCCAATGGTCTTGGTGATCAGCGCCGAAAGCGGGCGGTTTGACATCTTCAGCCAGCGACGCGGTGTCACCCCATTGGTTTGATTGCAAATTCTGTCAGGATGCAGCGCGTTCAGTTCAGGAAACAGGTTTTTCTTGACCAGATCAGAATGCAGCGCCGAGACGCCGTTGACCTTATGCGCCATCACAAAGGCCAGCTCGCCCATCCGCACCTCGTGGTGTTTGACGATGCCGATGTAATGCGGCGGATGGTAGGCGCTGCGGTGCCAGCTGTCGATGCGCTCGACGATCTGCATATGGCGCGGCAGCGTGGTGCCAAAGGTAAAGGTCGCCCACCGCTCAAGCGCTTCGGGCAAAAGCGTGTGGTTGGTATAGCCCAGACAGCCGCGCGCGGTCTCAAGCGCGTCTTGAAAGCTCAGGCCATTTTCATCGGACAACAGCCGGATCAGTTCGGGCCCTGCAATCGCGGGATGGGTGTCATTCATCTGGATGGCGACGTATTTCGGCAGATCCAGCAGGTTGGAATGCACGGTTTTGAACCGGCGCAGAATGTCTTGCAGCGCGGCAGAGGTCAGGAAAAACTCCTGCTTCAGGCGCAATTCCTTGCCCTGATAGGTGGTGTCATCGGGGTAAAGCACGCGGCTTAGGGTGCGGGCCAGTGCCTCGGGTTCGGCGGCGGCGGCATAGTCGCCCCGGTTAAAGCGTTCCAGATCAAACTGTTGCGTCGATTTCGCCGCCCAAAGCCGCAGCGTGTTGGCCCATTTGCCCTGCCAGCCGATCACCGGCGTGTCATAGGCCGAGGCCAGCACGGTTTCCGATGGCAGCCAAACCTCGCGTCCGGCTTCGGTCTTCACCTCGCCCTTAAACGGGATCACATAGGCGCTTTCGGGGCGGGCAAATTCCCAAGGGTTGGTCATGCTGAGCCAATCTTCGGGCATCTCGGCCTGCTGCCCCCCCTGAAAGCTTTGCTTGAACAGCCCGTGTTCATAGCGGATGCCATAGCCATAGGCCGGGCAGCCGACCGTCGCCATGCTTTCCATGAAACAGGCCGCCAAGCGCCCCAAACCGCCGTTGCCAAGCGCTGCATCCGGCTCGCCTTCCACCAGCCCGTGGAAATCTTGGCCAAAGCCCGCCATCACCTCTTCGGCGACCTCGCGCAACCCAAGGTTGACGGTGGCATCCTCCAAAATCCGGCCGATCAGAAATTCCATCGACAGGTAATGCACGCGTTTGCGGTCTTGCGCCCAAGTTTGGCGGGTCGAGGCGAACCAAGGTTCAACAATCCGGTCGCGCACCGCAAAAGACAGCGCCATGCGCCAATCATAGGGGCTGGCATTGGCCGCATCCTTGCCCAAGGTAAAGGTCAGATGCCGCAGCACATCGGCTTTCAACTGGGTCGGGGTGATCGTCGCTTGCGTCAAGGCTGCTTCCATTCGTTGTTTCTTCCGTCCAAGACCCAGAGCTTGTAGCTTCAAACCGCTTTTATGTTATCGCAAACAAAGAAAATTCAGTGTAAAATCTTTTGTTTAAAAACAGTAGCCTTTAAAAATCAAAGCGGTTTAAATTCTGCCCAAACCCCGTCAAGGTATGACTTATGTTGCCAGTTTCGCTGCCAACAGCAAGTCAAAACGCATCGATCTGATCCAAATCAAGGCGCAAAGCCTGACCCGCGCCTAAATTTCGCGCGTCGAGTAGAAAGGATCACCGCCCATGCGTCTGACCATCCGCACCAATCTTGCCATGCGCACGCTGATGTATTGCGCCGCGAACCCCGATCAGATCGTGCAAAAGCGCGATGTGGCCTTGGCCTGTGGCGCGTCTGAAAACCATTTGGCGCAAGTGATCCATCTTTTGGCGCGCAACGGCTTTTTGACCACCCTGCGCGGGCGCAGCGGCGGCTTGCGGCTGGCGCGCGCGCCGCAAGACATCACCGTGGGGCAAGTGTTTCGGGTCTTTGAAAGCGTGCTGCCCTTTACCGATTGCGCCGAGGCCAGCAGCACCTGCCCGCTTGCGGCGGCCTGTCGGTTGAAATGCGTCTTGGCCGAAGCGGTCGAGGGGTTTTACGCCCGCCTTGACCAATCGCGCCTTTCAGACCTTGTCAGTGATAACGCCGCCCTGCACCGCCTGCTTAGTGCCGCTTGAACCGGCGCAGCCGCAGCGCATTGCCAAGCACAAACACCGACGACAGCGCCATCGCCCCTGCCCCCAGCATCGGCGAAAGTTGTGGGCCGCCAAAGGGCACCAAAACGCCTGCCGCCACCGGGATCAGTGCGGCATTATAGCCAAAGGCCCAGCTTAGGTTCTGGCGGATATTGCGCATCACAGCCCGGCTGATGGCAATGGCATCGACCACGCCCATCGGATCGCCGCGCATCAGCACCAGATCGCCAGCCTCGATCGCGACATCAGTGCCCGTGCCCATCGCTATGCCAACATCGGCCTGCGCAAGTGCGGGGGCGTCGTTGATCCCGTCGCCAACAAAAGCGGTGCCCGCGCCCAGATCAAGGATGGCCGCGGCTTTGCCTGCGGGCAAAATCCCTGCACGGATGTCCAAGATGCCAATCTCGCCCGCCACCGCCCGCGCCGTGGCCTCTGCGTCGCCGGTGATCATCACAGACCCGATGCCCATCTCGGCCAGCGCCGCCACCGCCTTTTTGGCCGAGGCTTTCACCGGATCGGCAACACAGATCATCCCAATGCAGCGCCCAGCCTTTGCGACGTAAAGCACACCTTGGCCTTGGCTTTGCGCCAAGGTGCCGCGCGCCTGCATCTCGGCCGGAACCTCGATCATCCGCGCGGATCCTACCGCCACCTCGACCTCGCCCAGCAGTGCGCGCGCGCCCTGCCCCGGCACGGCGGCAAAGCCTGTTACCACAGCCGGCGTCACCCCCAACCGCGCAGCCTCGGCCAGCACGGCGGCGGCCAGCGGATGCTCGGATCCTGCCTCGACGGCAGCGGCCAGCGCCAAAGTCGCCTCGCCTTCAACCGAGACCACCTTCGGCTTGCCTTCAGTCAGCGTGCCGGTCTTGTCAAAGGCCACGCGCTGAACCGCCTCAAGCCGTTGCAAAGCCTCGCCTTTGCGGAACAAAACCCCCAGTTCTGCCGCCCGCCCGGTGCCCACCAAGATCGAGACCGGCGTCGCCAAGCCCATCGCACAGGGGCAGGCGATGATCAGCACCGAAACCCCCGCCACCAAGGCTTGGGCCGGCGTGCCAAACACCAGCCAAACCAGCACCGTCAGCAACGCCAGCACCATCACCACCGGCACGAACCACGCCGTGATGCGGTCGACCAAGGCCTGCACCGGCAGCTTGCCGCCCTGCGCGGCCTCGACAAGTGCGATGATGCGCGCAAGCACCGTGGCCGCCCCCACCTCGCGCAGCTCGACCAGCAGAACGCCGGTTCCGTTGACCGTGCCGCCGGTGACGGCGTCGCCCGCTTGCTTTTCTTGCGCCAAGGGCTCGCCCGTCAGCATCGCCTCATCCACCGCCGAATGGCCCAAGACCACCACGCCATCGGCTGCGATCCGCTCGCCCGGGCGGATTTGAATGCGGTCGCCGACCTGAAGCGCTGCCACCTCAACCTCTTCAAAGCCAGCGGCGGTTTCGCGCCGTGCCACCCGTGGCGCCAATTGCAGCAGCCGCGAAATCGCAGCCCCCGCTTGGCCGCGCGCCCGCGCCTCGAGGGCGCGCCCCAGCAAGATCAGCACGATGATCACCGCCGCCGCCTCGAAATAGACCGCGCGCGAGGCTTCGGGCACCGCCGCAGGCCAGACCAGCACCAGCACCGAATAGCCCCAAGCCGCCAGCGTGCCCACCGCCACCAGCGCGTTCATATCAGGGGCTGCGCGCAGAAGCGCCGGCACGCCCTTGGTGTAAAACCGCCGCCCCGGCCCGATCATCACCAGCGTCACCAGCAGGCATTCGGCCAGCCACAAAGGTTGCAGCGCCACAAAGCCCATCAGCCAATGGTGAAAGCCGGGCAGCAGATGCCCGCCCATCTCGACCACAAACACCGGCAGCGTCAGCACGGCGGCAAGGCCCGTGTTGCGCCACAGGCTGCGCAGCTCGGCCTTGGGATCATGCGCGCGGGCTTGGGCCAAGGGTTCGGCGGCAAAGCCCGCCTTGCTGACAGCTGCGGCGAGCGAGGCGGCTTCGACCGGCTGCCACAGCTCGACCTCGGCGCGGCGGGTGGCCAGATTGACCGTGGCCCCAGCCACCCCGGCTTGGGCGCGCAAAATCCGCTCGACCCGCCCCGTGCAAGAGGCACAAGTCATCCCCTCGACCGCAAGCGTGACATGGCCGCGCCGCACCGGATAACCCGCGCGTGCCAGCACCTGCGACAGCGCCTCGATGCTGGCGGGGGCGGCAAAATCCACCTCTGCGGTTTCGGTGCTAAGGTTGACGGAAGCGCTGGCCACGCCGTCTTGGGCCTGCAAAACCCGCTCGATTTTCTCTACCCCAAGGGCGCCAGTCATTCCTTCAATGTAGAGCTCGGTCGTCGGCATGGCCTTCCCCTTCGCCCGTCTTTAGGAA
>CAJXWJ010000081.1 GCA_913062925.1 uncultured Pseudorhodobacter sp.
CAGCCCCGCCAGCGCCCCGCCCGCCGCCATGCCCATCAGCACAAAGCCGTAAGCCTGCGCAGAAAGCCGCAGATTTTCTTGCGCATGCAAGATCAGCGCAAAGGACAGCATCGCAAAGAACATGTTCCAAAATCCGGTGATCACCGCCAGCAGGCGCAACAGCGGCTGGCCGCGCAAAAACCCAAAGGCAGCGGCAAGCGCTGGCCGCCACGCCTCGGGTTTGCCGCCATGCGGGCGAAACTGTCCCGAAAGCTGCGCCATCAAGACCGCCGCCACAGCATAGGCCAAGGCATTGACCGCAAAAGGCAAACCAAGCGCACTTCCCAACAGAAAGGCGCCAAAGGCTGGCCCAAGCATCTGATTGGTCACCGCCTCCAAGGTCCAAAGCCGGCCATTGGCCCGCTCTAACCCGGCATCGGGCACCAGTGCGGGCAGCAGGGTTTGCGCGGCATTGTCGCGAAACACCTCGGCCACCCCCACCGTCAGGGCCGCCAGACACAGCGCCATGAACAGCGGCAGCGACACCACCCCCGCGGCAGGCGCTTCAGGCAAAGCCCCCGCCCCCCACAAAGCCCCCGCCGCCAGCGCAAAGGCCACCGCGCGCAAGGCGTCCATCGCCACCACCAACCGCCGCCGATCCATTCGGTCAGCCAGCACCCCCGCAGGAATCGCGAAAATCGCCCAAGGCAAACGCAGCGCCATCGGCACCAGCGCAATCAGCATCGCATCGCGCGTCAAAAGGCTTGCCACCCAAACCCAAGCCAATGTCGCCACCCCATCGGCAAGATTGGCCAAGCCGCTGGACCAGAAAAACCGTTGAAATTGCGTCATCTGCCCCGCCTGTGGTCTTTGCCTGCGATCTTGCGCTGCGCCTGAGCCGCGTCAATCCCCGCTGCGCGCTTGCGTCCGCTTTGCGCCAAGTGTTACACCAAAGCCTAAAGCACCAGCCTATGGGAGAGCATAGAGGCATGAGCGGATTTCCAACATCCTTCGGCAAAGAAGACCTTCTGAAATGCGCACGCGGCGAATTGTTTGGGCCGGGCAATGCCCAATTGCCCGCGCCGCCGATGTTGATGATGGACCGCATCACCGAAATCTCGGGCGATGGCGGCGAGCATGGCAAGGGTCATGTGGTGGCCGAATTCGACATCACGCCAGAGCTGTGGTTCTTTGACTGCCACTTTCCGGGCAATCCGATCATGCCAGGCTGCCTTGGGCTAGATGGTCTGTGGCAGCTGACCGGCTTTAATTTGGGCTGGCGCGGCTGGCAGGGGCGCGGCTATGCGCTTGGCGTCGGCGAGGTCAAACTGACCGGCATGGTGCGTCCTGATCGCAAGATGCTGACCTACCGGATCAATTTCACCAAGGCGCTGCAAACCCGCCGTCTGACTATGGGCGTCGCCGATGGCATCGTCGAAGCTGATGGCGAAGTAATTTATATCGTCAAAGACATGAAAGTCGCCCTCAGCGAAAGCTGACACGGTGGCAGCGCCCCCCATTTCGGGGGCGCAGGCCTGCCAAGCCCATGCCTCTTGCTCCTCGTGCCCCTAACCCTTAGATAGGAGGAAACACGAAGGGAGAGCGCCATGCGTCGCGTTGTAATCACTGGTCTTGGCATCGTTTCCTCGATTGGCAACTCTGTCACCGAGGTCGAAGCTTCGCTGCGCGCGGGCAAATCCGGCATCGTCTTTGCGCCCGATTATGCCGAACACGGCTTTCGCTCGCGCATTCACGGCCAGCCCAATATCGTGCTGGAAGATCACATCGATAAGCGCGATCTGCGCTTTATGGGCGATGGTGCGGCCTATAACTTTATCGCCATGGCGCAAGCGGTGGCAGATTCGGGGCTGGAACCTTCCGATGTCTCGAACGAACGCACGGGTCTGATCATGGGCTCTGGTGGGCCTTCGACCAAGTCGTTCTTCAAAGCCCATAACATCGTGCGCGAAACCGGCAGCCCAAAACGCATGGGGCCTTTCATGGTCACCAAGGGCATGTCTTCGACCAATTCCGCCTGCCTTGCCACGCCGTTTAAGATCAAGGGCGTAAACTATTCGATCACCTCGGCCTGCTCGACCTCGGCGCATTGCATCGGCAATGGCACCGAGCTGATCCAGATGGGCAAGCAAGACATCGTCTTTGCTGGCGGCGGTGAAGAACTAGATTGGACGCTGTCGTGTCTGTTTGACGCGATGGGGGCGATGTCGTCGAAATATAACGACACCCCAGAACTGGCCGCCCGCGCTTTTGATGCGACGCGTGACGGCTTTGTCATCGCAGGCGGTGGCGGGGTTGTGGTGCTGGAAGAATTGAACCACGCCCTTGCGCGCGGCGCCAAGATTTACGGCGAAGTCACCGGCTACGGCGCCACCTCGGATGGCTCTGACATGGTCGCCCCTTCGGGTGAGGGCGGCGAGCGGTCGATGAAGCTGGCGCTGTCAACTTTGCCACAGGGCCGCAAGGTCAGCTATATCAACGCCCATGGCACCTCGACCCCTGCGGGCGATGTCACCGAGGTCAAAGCCATCCGCCGCGTCTTTGGCGAGGGCAACACGCCGGTGATCTCTTCGACCAAATCGCTGACCGGCCACAGCCTGGGGGCTACAGGCGTGCAAGAGGCGATCTATTCGCTGTTGATGCTGAACGGTCGCTTCATCACCGCGTCGGCCAATGTGACCACGCTGGACCCCGAGCTGCATGCGGCAGAAATTGCCACTGTGCTGCAAGAAAACGTCGATCTTGACACAGTTTTGTCGAACTCCTTCGGCTTTGGCGGCACCAATGCCACCCTATTGATGAGTAAATACTCGGCCTGAGCGCCGTTAAGAGGAGTGCCAGAATGGCCGATTTGATGAAGGGCAAGCGCGGGCTTGTCATGGGTGTCGCAAATGAACGCTCCATCGCTTGGGGCATTGCCTCGGCACTTGCGGCCGAGGGCGCAGAGCTGGCGTTTTCCTATCAGGGCGATGCTTTTGGCAAGCGGGTTGAACCGCTTGCAGCATCAGTCGGCAGTGATTTTCTGGTTGATGTCGATGTCACCAATGACGAAAGCCTTGACGGCTGTTTTGCGGCGCTGAAATCGCGCTGGGGCACGATGGATTTTCTGATCCACGCCATCGCCTTTTCGGATAAGAACGAGCTGACAGGCCGCTTTATCAATACCTCGCGCGGGAATTTCAGCAATTCGCTGGCGATCTCGTGCTTTTCCTTCATCGACGTCTCGCGCCGCGCCGCCGAGATGATGCCCGATGGTGGCAGCCTGATCACCCTGACCTATGGCGGATCGAACCGCGTAACGCCAAATTACAACGTCATGGGCGTGGCCAAAGCGGCGCTGGAATCGGCGACGCGCTATCTTGCCAATGATCTGGGCCCGCAGCAGGTGCGCGTTAATGCCATCAGCCCCGGCCCGATGAAAACCCTTGCAGGGGCTGCGATTGGCGGCGCGCGTGCCACCTTCCGCCATACCGAAGCCAATGCGCCGCTGCGATCAAACGCGACGCTTGAATCGATCGGCGGCACGGCGGTTTATCTTTGCTCGGATTACGGCAAATGCACCAGCGGCGAGATTATCCACGTTGACAGCGGCTATCACGTTCTGGGCATGCCGCAGCAAGACAACCTCTGACCCAAGCCCCCGCCCCTCGCCTGATCGGAGATGCCCTTGCTTGAATTCGGTCTTTCGCTGTGCCTGATGGCCGGAACTTGGGCAATCCTGCGCGGCGGCTGGGTGGCGCAGGGTGGGCTACAAATTATCGGCTTTGACGCCAAGGCGCTGGGCTTGGGGGTGCTGGCACTGCTGGCAGCTTGGGTGCTTTGGGGCATCATGTTTGGCATGGCGCTGATCGTTGCCGTAATCATCCACGAATTCGGCCATGTCGCGGCCTTTCGCGTCTGCGGCCATTCTGATGCAAGGTTTCGGTTGATCCCGCTGTTGGGCGGCGTGGCGATTTCCAGCCGCGCGCCGGCCTCGGTTGACAGGTCAGTCTTTATCACCCTGATGGGGCCTGCGATCTGCCTTGCGCCAATGGCGCTTTGCTATGCCACCGCCCAGTTGATCTTTCAAAACGCCAGCAGCCTGCCCGCGTTTCAGCTGGCGCAATTTCTGTCGGTTTTGGCGATGGTTCTGGGGGCGCTGAATTTTTTCAATCTGCTGCCACTTTGGCCTTTGGATGGTGGCCGCATTACGCAAAACCTTGTGTACAGCTTTATCCCTGCTGCGACGCATAAGGCCTCGATTGCGATGACGGTGCTGGCAGCGGCCCTTTGCCTGATCACACGGTCTTATTTCCTGCTGTTTTTTGTGATGATCAGCTGGCCGAACCTGCTGCAATCAGAGCAGCTTTTGCAACAACAACGTCCGATGCCCAAGCGCAGCGCCCTGCTGGCACTTTTTGCCTATCTTGCAACCATGGCCGCCTTTTTCATCGGCGGCCAAGCGCTTTTGGCGCGGTTTCTTTAACCCCAAAGCTGAAACCGCGGCTTTTCTGCTGCACAAAACAGGCTTTTGGCGCCAGCCTTGCCTTTTTATGAACCGAAAATGAACGCGGAATGAACGGTCGATTAAGGCCTCTCGTAATGCGCAAAACCAGCCCCACCTTAGTTTCATTAAAGCAACCCAAGCCAACACTGAGGTCAAAAATGAAACTGAAATCAACCTTTGTTCTTTCCGCAACCGCGCTCTTGATGACGACATCTCTGGCCCTTGCCGAAGGCATGGCTGCGGATACGGTGATCGCCAGCCAGCGCGCCGCCTTGGCCGAAAACACCGCCGGCAAGGGCTTTGGCCCGCAATCGCCGCGCAACATTGATACGGTTGCCGGCAACAATGACCGCGTTTTCGCCGAAGCCCCAGCCTATACCGAGATGAACCTGTGCAACATCCACTTCCATGATGGTGCCGAGCATCAGGGCGGTGAGTTCACGCTTTTTGCCGGAAATGGTGATGGCGCGGGCTTTGGCACCGGCTTTAAATACGCGGGCAACCTGACCGAAGCCGAACTGGCCCCCTTTGGCAAAGCCGTTGGTGACAAGGGCCATGGCGGCTTGGTTTCGGGTGACACCATCGAGGTGCATTATGTCCACACCACCGCCCAAGTTACCCCCGGCCCAACACTTGGCGCTTGCCTGAGCGAGGCCATCAGCAACCCACAGCTGCGCGTTGAAACCCAAGTCTATGTGCTGGTCAACGACCCTGCCGCCGCAGATTTTGTCGCCCTGACCGCGCATGATGTCGTGGACGGTGTGCATCAGGCGATCAATATCCCCGCCAACACTGGCACCCCGGTGCAGTACGAAGGCTCGACCACCGGGCCGGGCTACAATGAAGTAGGCTCGCCACTGCAAGTCTCGTGGAGCGTGCGGCCGCAGGTGGTCAAGGTGAATATCGCCAGCGTTGACGCTTGGTTCCAAAATAACGTCTTTGGCGAAGATCACGCGCATGGCGTGCGCAATCTGGTGGAAAACCCAGACCTGCTGTCGCCGATCAACTAAGCCTGTCTCGCCCCCCCTTTGCGTTTATGCGAGGGGGGGCGAAACCAATTGCAAAGCATTTGGGGCTAGGTATTAAGGCGCATGTTGTTTCGTACCAAGTTTTTCCTTGCCTATGCTGCCCTGACTGCCGTGGCGATCAGCACGGCCTTGTTGCTTATCGTCTCGACCCAGCGCAATGACGCCAATCATCTGCGCAGCAGCCTCGCGCATGAAAGCCTCTCGGGGTATTTCCAGCTCTCGGCCTCGGTGTTTCGCACCTTCAAGCAAGCCCGCCGCGACCTGATCTCGGGCGACGGCAGCTTTGCTTTTGACTTCGGACAAGCCGCGCAAGACATCACCGTCTCGTTGAACCAGATTGACGCCACCCTGCGCCGCGAGGCAGCTTTGGCGGCAAACGCGCCCAACCTCGCCACTTTGGCCGATCTGACCCTGCTGCGCCATCAGATCACCGCCGCCCTCACAGAAATCGACAGCGCCGCCCAGATGATCCGTCGCGGCGAAATCGCTGCGGGTCGAGAAAAGGCAGTGGCAGTGTTGCAAGGTCAGGTCGATGTCAAAATCGCAACCCTGATCCAAGCCGCCACCACCGCGCAGCGCGCCGAGTTGGGCCAAGCTCAAAGCGAGATTCGCAGGATGCAAAGCTTTGCACAGGCCACGGCCTGGGCTGCAATGCTGATCGCAATTTTCTTGTCGGCGGCGATTTTCCTGACCTTGCTGCGGCGGTTGCAGATTGGCTTGCGCGCGCTGGACATGGGGGCGAAGGCCATTGCCAATAATGATCTGGCCTATCAGATCACCCTGCCCGGTCGTGATGAGTTTTCCGCGGTGGCGCAAAGCTTTACCACAATGGCGCAGCAAATTCAGGTAAAGCAAGACGCACTGGAGGCGGCCAAACAGGAGCTTGAGCAGCGGGTGGCCGAGCGCACAGCGGCACTTACGGCCGCACTTGCAGAGCTGCGCGAAAGCGACACGCTGCGCCGGCAGTTCTTTGCCGACATCGGCCATGAATTGCGCACCCCCGTCAGCGCCATTCGGGGCGAGGCCGAGGTGGCGCTGCGCAGCAAATCGGCCCGCCCTGCCGCGCAAGCCGCCGCACTTCGCACCATCGTCTCGATCACTGAAGAGCTGACAACCACCGTCAGCGACCTGTTCCTGATCGCGCGCGAGATGGCCGGTGTGCTGGACTTTCGTGCCGAGCAGGTCAATCTTGCCCATGCCGTCGCCCTGGGGGTCGAGCAGATGCAAAGCCTCTCGCTGCAACGCGAGGCTAGCATTGCTGTGGATCTTGGCCAAGGCGAGATCTTGATCCACGGCGATCGGGGCCGGCTTGCGCAGCTGGTGCGGATCTTGATTGGCAATGCCTTGGAACACGCCCCCGGCAGCGTCGCAATAAAGGTCGCGGTCGCCCGCCAAGACGGTCAGGCCCTGCTTTCGGTTTGCGACGATGGCCCGGGGATTGCCGAGCAAGATTGGCCGCGGATTTTTGAGCGCTTTGTCAAAGGCTCGGAGCGCCGCCAAACCGGCCGCACCGGCACAGGCCTTGGCCTTGCCATCGCCCGCTCGATCACCGCGGCACATGGCGGCACCATCGCCGTGCAGCGCAGCACCGCCGGTGGCGCCAAGCTTTTGGCCTGTTTTCCCCTGATCGAGGAGCCCGCAGCCCGATGAAACTGCTGCTGATCGAGGACGAAGAGCGGATTGCGCATTTCTTGCTGCGCGGCCTGCGCGAAGAAGGCCATCTGCTGGTCTGGGAGCGGGACGGTCTGGCAGGCTATGACGCCGCCCTCGGCCAAAGCTATGATGCGATTATCCTTGATTTGATGCTGCCAGGCATGAATGGCCGCGAGATATGCCAAAAGCTGCGCGAGGCCGGGGTGCGCAGCAAAATCCTGATGCTGACCGCAATGGCGACCACGGCCGATCTGGTCAAAGGCTTTGGTCTGGGAGCCGATGACTACCTGACCAAACCCTTTGCCTTCGACGAATTGACCGCGCGGCTGCAAGCCTTGGCGCGGCGCGGCGAGATGACACCGCCACGCCAGCCTCGGGCCTTACAAGCCGGCGATCTGCACTTTGACACCGAAGCCCTAATCGTCACCCTGAATGGCACCCAACTTTTGATGACCTCGCTGGAATATGCGCTGCTCGAGTTTCTGATGCAGGAAAAAGGCAAAGTTCTTAGCCGATCGCGGATTTTGCAGCATGTCTGGGGCGCCAGTGAAGACCCTCTGACCAATGTCGTCGATGTCTATATCAAACGACTGCGCCGCCATTTCGCCCCTTTAGGTGCCGCCGACAGGATTGTGACAATCCGAGGCCGAGGCTACCGCCTGCACGACCCTGCGCCCAACCCAAACGCCCCCGAAGCGTAAAGCATTTACCCAAACCACACGCATCGCCGCTTGAACTTGGCGACAGGAATGATAAGCACACCAGCGCAGGAAGTGTGGCCGAGTGGTTTAAGGCTCTAGTCTTGAAAACTAGCGTGCGGGGAACCGTACCGTGGGTTCGAATCCCACCGCTTCCGCCA
>CAJXWJ010000082.1 GCA_913062925.1 uncultured Pseudorhodobacter sp.
TCTTGCGCGGCTTCCCGGCCTTGATCTGGGTGGGGTTTGGTCGCCCGAAGCGGTGCTGAGGCGCGAGGCGCGGATGGGCGATTCGGTGGTGGTTTATGACGAAGGGTCGAATTGGCGCGGCGTCGGCACGGCCTGGGCCTTGGCCGAGCAGGGCAAGCAGGTGATCTTGGTCACCCCCGAAGCCTTTGTCGGCAAAGAGATCGCCCGCACCGCGGCAGATGGGGCGGTGCGGCGGCGCTTGGCGCAGCTGGGGGTTCGGATGCTGACCGAACATTGTATCGCCGAATGGCATGGCAATGGCGTCACCCTGCGCAATATGCTGACCGAAGCGCTTGAAACGCTGCCGACCTCGGCGCTGGTGATGGCGACAACCAACCGCGCCTTTGATCCGTTTCCAGCCAGTTTTTCCGGCAAGACCACCCACCGCATCGGCGATTGCACCGCGCCACGGCTGGCCGCCTATGCCTTTCACGAAGGCCGTAAACTGGCGCTTTCGCTTTAACCCTGCCTTACCAAAGCTTGCGGCAGATGGCAGCGCCTAAGCCCCGGGAAAACTTAGGGGTGAGGGGCATCGTCGTCTTGCGCCTTGGGCACACCAAGATCACGCCGGATGCGCCGTTTTGGTCTGGTGCCGTCGGGCAGCATCATTAAAATCGTGGCATTCCGGCGGGGCGCGTCGCGCGTTTTTGCGCTGCTATCCGAAACGGCGCATTGGCGGCGCCATAGCCGGTGTAATTGCCCTGCCGCTGCACGATCTCGACAAACAGGCCTTCGGGGCGGGTTTGCGAATAAAGCTGAAAGAATTGGCCGCCTGCGTCTTCGTCATAAAGCACATTAGCTGCGCGCAACCGCTCTGTCAGCTCGGGCGCAAGTCCAAAGCGGGCCTCGACATCGTCGTAATAATTCGCGCCAATTGATAGGGCCTGAAACCCATTGGCGGCCAGCGCCGAGGCGGTGGCAAAGATGTCATCACTGCCAAAGGCAATATGCTGCACCGCGGATCCAAAGCTGTCTTCGACAAAGCGCCCAGCCAGGGTGCGCCGCGCCTCGGCTCCGTTCAGGGTGATTTTGAGCGCGCCAGTTTCCACCGCTTGGCTGCGCACCAGACCGTCAGGGTCCACGACATCGACCATCGGCGCTTTGCGCGCGTCAAACAGAGCGTGGTAGAATAGCGACCAACTGAGCATCTCGTCATAGGCCATGGTCTGGGCAATGTGGTCGATCTGGGTCAGCCCTGCGGCTTTGGAAATCGGGCGAGTTGTCGTGAAATCCTGTTGCCACAGTTGGTTCAGTGGGGCTTTTGCATCGACAAAGCGCAGCAGGCTGCCGCCGACACCGCGAATGGCTGGAATGGTTAGCTCATTGGGGGCTGCGGGTTCAAGGTGCGGCGCGATGCCCAAGGCCTGCGCGCGGGCTTTTGCGGCAAGCGCATCGGGCACGCGCAGCGCGATTTCCGAAACCGTGGTGCCATGGGCCACATAAGAGGAATGCGCAAAGCCGGTGTCTTCGGTGTTGATCAGCAGATTGATCGCACCCTGCTGCCAGCGCGTCACCGCCTTGGAGATATGCTGCGCGGTCTGGGTAAAGCCCAAGGTCGCGAGAAACCCCGCAAGCTCGGCCTGCTGGTCCGTCGAGGTGACAATTTCAATAAATTCAACCGCCTGCACCGCGGCAGGTGGTGGGAAATCGGGCAGATCGACCGCAAGCGCAGGCTCGGCCCGCCGCGCCCGATCCATCAGATCGACCAAGCTGCGATAGCCGTCGCGCGCCACCAAACGCGGCAGACCTGCGCGAAACTGATCGTTAAAGATCTCGAGGCTGAGCGGGCCTGCATAGCCCGTCGCAAGCACCGCCTGCAAAAACGCGGTCACCGCCAGATCGCCCTCGCCCGGCATATTGCGAAAATGCCGCGACCAATACAGCAGATCCATCTCGATCGCAGGCGCATCGGCAAGCTGCACAAAAAAGATCTTATCGCCGGGAATGCGGCGAATGGTTTCAGGGTCGATCTTGCGCGCCAAGGTGTGAAAGCTGTCCAAGATCAGGCCGACATGGGCATGATCGGCACGGCGCACCACCTCCCAAGCGTCGCGGTGATCGTTGACATGGCGCCCCCAAGCCAGCGCCTCATAGCCCAGACGCAGGCCCCTTGCGGCGGCCATCTCGCCCAAGGCGTGGAAATCGGCCGCAGCGCGGTCGATGCCCCCCATGGCAGCGGGATGCAGGGTTGAACAGACCAGCATCAGCTCGGCCCCAAGATCCGCCATCAGATCGAATTTGCGCGCAGCCCGGGCAAAGGCGCGGCTGCGGTAGGGTTCGGGCAGCCCCTCGAAATCGCGAAAGGGTTGAAACAGCGTGATCTCAAGCCCGTGGTCGCGCACCAAAGCGCCAATCTCGCGCGGCGCGTAATCGGATGCGATAAAGTCCTGCTCGAAAATCTCGATGCCAGCAAAGCCCGCCTTGGCGATGGCCTCAAGCTTTTCGCGGAAATTTCCTGAAATCGAGACGGTGGCGATCGAGGTTTTCATCACATTATTCCGGTTGCAAAAGATCGGCACGCAGACGGTCGTCATTCAGCGGCAGATCGGTAAAAAGCCGCCAGGCATCGACGCCTTGGCCAATGAACAGCTCGTAGCCCGAGATGATTTGCAGGCCTTGGGCGGCGGCATCGTTCAAAAACTGCGTGTCCACGGGGGTATAGACGGCATCAAACGCCCAAAGCGCGCCTGTCATGCTTGCGCGCGGCAAGGGGGTGCCGCCGTAGCCCACCATGCCAACCGGCGTGCAATTGATCAGCCCCTCGGCCCCTTGCGCCAAAGCTGCCGCATCCGGTCCTGTCACCACCCGCAAAGCGGGCTTTGCCGCCCGCAGCGCCTCGGCCAGCGCCTCGGCTTTGGGCAGATCGCGCTCGGCGATGCGGATCTCGGTGATCCCCATCGCGGCCAAGCCATAAGCCACCGCCTTGCCGACACCACCTGCGCCAATCATCAGCGCAACCCCTGGTGCGGTATTGCCGCGAATATGGCGATAAGCGGCAATAAAGCCTGAATAGTCAGTGTTAAACCCATGCGGGCCACCGGCATCAAAAATCACCGTGTTCACCGCGCCAATCGCGCGCACCAGTGGATCGTCGATCTGCACCTTTTGCGCGGCGCGTTCCTTATAGGGATAGGTGATATTGACGCCGCGAAAGCCGCCCTGCGCGACTTCGGCAAAAAGCATGTCAAAATCCTTGCCACTTTCTGCCGGCACCAGCCTATCATAGCTGACCTTGGCGCCATTTTGCAGACCTGCCAAGCGGTGCAAACGTGGGCTTTGCGACTTGGCGATATTGTCCCCGATCAGACCAAGTTTAATCATGATGTCTTCTTTCGCATCAGCATCGACCACAGTGGGGTTTTCGACAAAAAGATCACGATCACTGCCAAGAACAGCGTTAGCGACAGCGGGCTGGTGACAATGCCGTGCAGCAGACGCGGCAGGCTTTCCTGATCCGAGATGATCGCGCGCCGCCAATTGTCATCCAGCAAACGCGACAAAATAACGCCAAGGATCACCGGCCCAAGACTGAACCCGTAAAGCCGCATGAAATAGCCCAAGACGCCAAATCCCAGCATCCAATAGACATCTGTCAAAGAATTGTTCACCGCATAGGCGCCCACAATCGACAGCAGCAAAATCAGCGGGATCAGCACGGTGCGCGGCATCTCGACGACTTTGACAAACAGCTTGATACCGGTCAGGCCAAAGATCAGCATGAAGATATTGGCCAGCATCAAGCAGCCAACGATGAACCAAAACATATGCGGCTGTTCCACCATCAGCATCGGGCCGGGGTGCAGCCCGTGGATGAACAGCGCGCCAATCATGATGGCGGTGACGCTGTCGCCGGGAATGCCCAGCGTCATCATCGGAATAAACGCACCCCCCACGGCGGCGTTATTGGCGGTTTCAGGCGCCACCAGACCTTCGCGCGCGCCTTGGCCAAAGGGCACCTCGGGGTCTTTTGTCACCCGCCGCGCATGATCATAAGCCATCAGCGCCGCAATATCGCCCCCGGTTCCGGGCAATGCCCCGATGATCACCCCAATCGCCGAGGATTGCAGCGACAGCGGTAGATATTTGCGAATGGTGCCGAACGACGGCACAATGCGGTTGATCACCTGCTTGACCCCCGGCGTTTTCATCGAATGCAGCTGGATCAAGGCCTCCGAGACGCCAAACATCCCGATCATCACCGCAATAAACGAAATCCCGCCCATCATCGCGGTCGATCCAAAGGTAAAGCGCTGATCCATCGTCAAAGGGTCCAAGCCGATCGAGCCGATCATCAACCCCATCGCGCCGGCAAAGATCCCCTTCACCAAGCTGTCACCTGACAGCGAGCCCACCAGCAAAATCCCCAGCACCGCCAAAAGCATATAGTCGCGAGGCTGAAATTTGATGGCAAAGGCCGAGACCGAAGGCGCTGCCAGCGCCAAAACCGTGATCCCGATCAAGCCGCCGAAAAAGCTCATCACCGTGGTGATGCCAATCGCCTCGCCCGCCTCGCCGCGCTGGGCCATCGGAAACCCGTCAAGGGCTGTGGCAATCGCCGAGGGTGCGCCGGGGATGTTCAGCAAAATCGCCGTGCGCGAGCCGCCATAAACCCCGCCCATATAGATGCCAATCATCAGGCTGATCGCCGGATAGACATCCCAAGAAAAGGTGAAGGAGATCAGGATCGACACCGCCATGGTCACCGAAAGCCCCGGGATCGCGCCAATATAGATGCCCGAAAAGGTGCCAAGTGCGACCAGCGACAACAGCTTTAGATCCAGAAAAGGGATCAGAACGTTCTGCAAGATCTCGATCATTTTGCCGCTCCGAACAAGTGGCCGATGGCGGCCAAAATCTCGCCCTCCGGCACGATGCCTGCGGGCATCAGCACGCTGAAAACCAGCCGGAAGATGATGTAAATCAGCGCAACCGAGCCTGCGGCAGCAGAGATTGAAAAACCCCAGCTGCGGGCCGAGAACAGCTTGATCAGGCCGAGCAGAAACAAAAAGGAGGTCGGGACAAAGCCCAAAGGTTTCAGCAAAACCGCATAGGCCGTGATCGCGGCGATGGTGACGATGACCGGCAGCGGCAAGATATCGCGGCTGATCGTCTCGGCAGTTTTGCCGGGTTTGCGCAGGTTTTGCCGCAAAATGATCACACCACAAAGCGTCATAAGGCCGGTTGTCACCATCGGGACCGCACCGGCGGAGGACAGAGCATCAAACCCCGCGATGCCATAGGCATGATAGAGTAAAAACAGACTTGCCGCGATGATAAAAAGGTTGAAACCCAATTCGCCGGGCCTGCGAGGTGTGTTGGACTGCATGACATTCCCTTTTTCCAAGGTCTTTGGACATAAAAACGCCGCCCAGCTTTGGGAAAACTGGACGGCGCTGTTTGTGAAGCCAAACTTAGGGCTTTGGAATGCCAAAGTCTGCTGGCGATGCCTTGGTCAGGCCTGCGTCTTGCACCAGCCAAGCTGTCGTCGACTGCCATTTGGCCAGAAACGCCTGTGCCTCTGCGCCCGAGATGTTCATCATCTTGAAGCCGCGACCATCCATCAGCGCCTTAAAGTCATCGGCTTTGGCGCCTTCGCCGTAGGCCGCAGTCAGCTTGGCCACGACGTCATCTGGAGTGCCTTTTTTCACAAAGACGCCAAAGAACGGACCCCATGGCAGCAGCGCGCCAAATTCTGGATTGGTCGAGACGATGGTCGGTGCTTCGGGCAGCGCTTCGCTGGCCTCGACGTCAAACAGCGCGATGGTTTTCATCGTGCCGCCCTTGATGCCTTCAATCGCGGCGCCCAAAACGGCTGGCATCACATCAATCGCGCCGCCTTGCAGCGCGGTCAATGCCGGGCCATCGCCATCATAAGGCACGAAAGTAACGTCGATCGGGGTCTTTTGGTTGATCATCGCGGTAACAACCGAAGGCAGACCGCCAGGACCCGTCGAGCCGAACTTTACGTCCCGAGGATGCGCGTTAATATAGGCGATCATTTCGGGATAGGTATTGAACGGCGCGTCAGGGCGGGCCACCAGAATTGGAACGCCGCGCGCCAGCACGTTGATGGGGGTAAAGTCGTTATAGTCTTTGTCGCCAAGGCCCATCACTTTGTAAAGCAGCGGGTTTTCCGCGCCAAACAAGATCTGATAGCCGTCGGCATCGCCATTCACCACTTGGTTCAAGGCAATCGCACCAACGCCGCCGGTGACGTTTTGCATCACGATGCTGCCGCCCAAAGCTTTTTCAGCATGTGGCGTAACTGCGCGCATGACCGTGTCGGTAGAGCCGCCTGCTCCCCATTGGATAATGCCCTGAATTTCCTTCTCGGGATATTCGGCCAGCGCAGGCAGAGTTGTCAGGCCAAGCGCAAGTGTCGCGCCAAGTAGTTTACGGATCATTGTCGTCCTCCCAATTGATTGACCGCGGTTTTCTCTCCCCAGCGGCGATTTCACTAGAATGTCCCATTTGGTTAATTTGTCAAACTAAAATGTACCAATCTGTTAAATTCATGATATTAAGAGGGGAAGACAGGAGACTCACCTCATGACTGAGCAAGCGCCGGCACGAAAAAGCACATGGAAACAAGACCCTGAGGCGGTGAAGGCCGATATCTTGCGCGTGGCAACGGCGGAGTTTGCTGATCGTGGATTGTCGGGCGCACGCATTGACGAGATTGCAGCCAAAACTTCTGTATCTAAGCGTATGATTTATTACTATTTTTCTGATAAGGAAGGGCTGTATCGGGCAGCTCTTGAAGGGGTTTATGCTCGGCTTCGGGCCAATGAGCGTGCGCTTGATTTGACCGGACTCGATCCGATTGCGGCACTGACCGAGCTTATAAAAGCCACCTTTGATTCGCACCGGTCGTTGCCAGATTTCATTCGCTTGGTGATGATCGAAAACATCCATCATGCCGCATACATGAAGCAGTCCTTGATCATTCCAGAACTGAACAGCTCAATCATCTCAAAGCTGGCAGAGTTATGCGACGCGGGCAAAGCGGCGGGGATATTTTATGATCACGTTGATCCGGTGGAGCTGCACTGGATGATTTCGTCGATGAGTTTTTACAACGTATCGAACCGCGAAACCTTCTCGCATTCCTTTGGCGCAGAGTTGCACACCTCTGCGGGGCAGCAGCGTCTGCGCCAGCGCGTCGTCGATGCGGTGCTTGCGATTGCGGTAAAGCCAAGACCGAACGCGCCGGCCTTGGCATGAAGACTGATTGTGATCTTTTGGTGATTGGTTCGGGTGCAGCCGGGCTTTGTGCCGCGGTCACGGGGGCAGCGAAGGGGTTGCGGGTCATTGTCGCGGAAAAGGCGACGGTTTACGGTGGAACCACTGCTTGGGCAGGGGGCTGGATTTGGGCTCCGGGCAATCCGGCGGCGCAACGCCTTGGTATTGCCGAACCCATCGACGCGCCACGCCAGTATCTAAAAACCTTGCTTGGTAGCGCTTTCGACGCAGAACGGGTCGAGGCATTCTTGACCTTTGCTCCGCGTGCGATTGAATTTCTTGAAACCGAAGCGGGTCTTTCTTTTGAATGCGGCAGCCTTATCCCTGACACTTACAGTGAGGTCGAAGGGGCAGGGCAGGGGGGGCGCTCGGTGATTGCTGCACCTTACAATGCCCGAGACCTTGGGCCCTTGCTGCACGATCTGCGGCCGCCCTTGCGAGAAACATCTTTCTGGGGGCTGCCGATTCAGGCCGGATCCGATCTGCGCGCGTTTATGTCGATGACCCGCTCACCAAAGGC
>CAJXWJ010000083.1 GCA_913062925.1 uncultured Pseudorhodobacter sp.
TGGAAATCCCCTATCGCACCATTGTGCTTTGCACCGGTGACATGGGCTTTGGTTCGCAAAAGACCCATGACATCGAGGCTTGGTTGCCAGGGCAAAACCGCTACCGCGAGATCTCCTCGGTCTCGACCTGCGGCCAGTTCCAAGCCCGCCGGATGAACGCCCGCTTTAAGGCAGCAGGTGGCAAGCCCGAGTTTGTGGCCACGCTGAACGGATCGGGGCTGGCGATTGGGCGCTGTCTGATTGCGGTGGTCGAGAATGGTCAGAACGCCGATGGCTCGGTGGATTTGCCCGCGGTGCTGCACCGCTATTTGGGCGGCAAGACCCGGATCAGTACCGCTGGCGATTTGGAATAACGCCGTGGCGCAGTCTGACTTTGACCGCCGCTATGCCGCAGCCCAGGCCGAGATGGCCAAGGCTGGGGTAAAGCCGGGCAGCGCCAACCCGCCCTTGCTGTGGCTTGCGGCGCTTTTGGGCCTGCGGATCCGGCCAGTGCCCTATCAGGGGGTTTTGGCCAGCATTCTCAGCTTTGGTCTGTTTTTTGCGCTGGTCTGGGGCGGCATTATGTATCTTTGGGTGTGGCGCGGTCAAGCGATGCCAGTTTTGCTGGTGGTTAATCTTGCGGTGCTTGCCGGCCTGATTTTTGGCAGCTTGATGACGGCGCTGACACGGTTTCAAAACCGCGGCAAACCTCTGAGCCGCTGGCAAGATCTGTAGCCAGCGCGGCTGAGATCGGCCGTAGAATTGGATATTTGAACCAAGATGAAAGAACGCCGCAGAGAGTATCTGCGGCGTTGTTTTATTGTCCGGTGTTCTTTTCTTTGTGTTTGCGCAAGCGACTTGGGGTGTGGAACTTGGGGTTGCGGAAGGGGTTTTTGTCGCCCTGGCCGCGGAAGGTCACCCGAATGGGCGTGCCCGGCATATCGAAATGCTCGCGCAGGCCGTTGACCAGATAGCGTTTGTAGCTTTCGGCCATCTCGTCGGGGTGGCTGCACATCACGATATAGCCCGGTGGGCGCTGTTTGACTTGGGTCATGTAGCGCAGCTTGATGCGCTTGCCGCCCGGTGCCGGTGGCGGGTGCGATTCGACCATGGCCCCCAGCCAAGTGTTCAGGCGCGCGGTGGGGATGCGGCGGTTCCAGACCGCATGGGCCTTGAGGATCGCCTCGTGCAGACGGTCAAGGCCGCGGCCGGTTTTGCCCGAGACCGTGATCATCGGCGCGCCGCGCAACTGTGGCAGCAGGCGGGTGAACATCTCTTTCAGCTCGGCCAGCTTTTCCTGCTTTTCGTCTTCCAGATCCCATTTGTTGACTGCCACCACCACGGCGCGGCCTTCGGTTTCTGCGAAATCGGCGATGCGCAGGTCTTGCACCTCGAAGGGGATATCGACATCGAGCAGCACCACCACCACCTCGGCAAAGCGCACCGCGCGGATGCCGTCAGAGACCGAGAGCTTTTCCAGCTTTTCGTTGATACGGGCGCGTTTGCGCATGCCAGCGGTGTCAAAAATCTTGATCGGCGTGCCCAGCCAATCGGCGCGCACCGAGATCGCATCACGGGTGATGCCAGCTTCGGGGCCGGTCAGCAGGCGGTCAAAGCCAAGGATCTTATTGATCAGCGTTGATTTGCCAGCATTGGGGCGGCCGATCACCGCGATTTGCAGCGGCTTTTTCGCGGTGGGGCGGAAGCTTTCTTCGTCTTGTTCAAGCTCGGCCTCTTCCTCGGTCAGATCGACGTCGATCTCGGGGGTGTTTTCGGCCTCGCGCTCGGCGAACTCGCCCTCGAGCGGTTTGAGCAGGCGGTAAAGATCATCCATGCCCTCGCCATGTTCGGCAGAGATCCGCAGCGGCTCGCCCAGACCCAAAGACCAGCCTTCAAGCGCGCCCGCGTCGCCGGCTTTGCCTTCGGCCTTGTTCACCGCCAGAATAACCCGCGCGCCTTTTTTGCGCAGGATATCGGCGAAGGTCTCGTCCGAAGGGGTGACACCGACACGGCCGTCGATCACAAACAGGCTGACATCGGCCATATCGACGGCGCGTTCAGTCAAGCGCCGCATCCGGCCTTGCAAGCTGTCATCGGTGATTTCCTCCAGACCGGCGGTGTCGATCACGGTAAAGCGCATGTCGAACAGCTTGGCATCGCCCTCGCGCAGATCGCGCGTCACGCCGGGCTGGTCATCGACCAACGCCAGTTTGCGCCCGACAAGGCGGTTGAAGAGCGTCGATTTGCCCACATTGGGGCGGCCGACGATGGCAAGGGTAAAGCTCATTGCATGGGTCCAGACATAAGAAGCGCTCTCCTTACACGGCCCAAGCGCTAACGGAAAGCGTGAAGTTGCCCATTGCCACCAACAACGAACAGCATCCCACCGGCAAGTGCGGGTGCCGAGGCAGCGCCGCCCGCGATGTCTACACTGCTGACCACTGCGCCAGAGGCCGGATCAAACAGCCGCAACTGCCCGTCAGAGGAGGCGACAGCGATATGCCCACCTGCCAGCACGGGGCCGTAATGGGCATAGATGCGCTTGAGCTTTTTGGGTTTGTCTTTGACGAAATAGGGCATCTCGCTGGCCCAGATCAGATCGCCGCTGGCCGCATCAAGCCGCACCAGCCGCGCGTCATCGCTGACCACAAAGACCGAGCCTGCCACCACCAAGGGCGGGTTCAGTGCGCCTTCGGTGGCGAGCCATTTGCGCGTGCCAGTGGCAGCATCTGCGGCAATGGTACGACCTGCGGCGGTACCTGCATAGATCACACCACCGATGACCACCGGATCGCCGGTGACATCGCCAAGCGCTGCATAGGCGCGGCCCAGCCTTTGGCCTGCAACCGCGGCAATCCATTTTGCACTGCCCGTTTTGGCGTCAACCGCTTTGATCTCGCCGCTTGCGAAGGGCAGGATCACATCGCCGCCTGAAATCGCGGGTGAAGCCGAGCCGATCATCCCCGCCGAGAGCCCCGTGCCCTCGACGCTCCACAAGATCCGGCCGGTGTCGACCGAAACCGCCAAAGCGCCGCCATCTGCGCCCATGGCGTAAACGGTGCTGCCCGAAACCGTTGGCGCGCCGCTGGTGGGGGCAGCAAAGGCCTGCCGCCACAAGATCGCGCCAGAGCTTGCGTTCAGCGCCACCAATTCGCCTGCGCCTGTGGTGGCAAACAGCCTTGTACCCTCGACGGCAAGACCACCGCCGGTGACAGCCTTCCCACCGCGCGCGGCCGCAAGATCGGCTTGCCAAAGCACCGCACCCGCCATCGACACAGCCGAGACCTTGCCACCCGCATCCATCACAAACACCTGCCCGCCGGACACCACCGGCGAGGCCGTGATCCTTGCGCGCTGCGTATTTCCCGCACCGATGCTGACACTCCAGATCTTTTGCGGCACCACAGACAGCTGGCCATTGCCCGCCGTATGCTGGGTCGAGCCGCCGCGATGGGTCCAATCGGCAAAGCTGCGCGCCGCAGGCACAGCAATCGGCACCGCGCGATTTTCGACGCCAGCGGGAGCGGTTGGTGCGGGCTGGCCCTCGACCACAAGCGAGGCTTGCAGCGGCGTGCGCAGATCAAAGCGTTCGCCTTGCAAGATCACATCGCGCTCGCAGGCACTCAGCCCAAGACAAAGCACAATTGCCGAAACTCCGATTTTTGCACCTGTCATAGTCTCAGCCCCCCGAAAAACCCATTAACCTGTCGATCAGCCTGCGGCTGCGGCCTTGGCCTCGGGCGGCGTGCCCCCCAAAGCCGTGATCATCTGCGCCGCACGCGTGCGCAGACTGCTGGGCGCATCCTGATCTTGCATCAGATCGCCAAAGGCTGTGATGGCCGCGTCGGTCTTGCCTTCTTCGACAAGCAGATAGGCAAGCTGCTCATTGGCAAGGGTGCGAAAGGCGCGACCGGGCACGGCCAAATCTTGCAAGACCACACGGCGCTCGGCCAGCGGCTGATCTGCCCCTGCCAGCATCACTGCGCGCAGGCTGGCCAGATCGCGGTAAAGCTGCGGCTGGCTGGCATCGGCGGCAAGTGCCTGCAAATCGGCCAAGGCTTTGGGCTTATCGCTTTGCGCCGCTGCCAGCAGCGCCTTGGGGGCTACTTGGCCGCCATCACTTGCCAAAGCGGTCAGGGCCGTGGCGCGCTCTGCCGGTGTCGGCTGGGCAAGGGCTGCCTCCAGCGCATCGCCAAAGCTTTGCGCCCGCGCGGCCGTCTGCGCCTTGCTCCATTCGTTATAGGCGGTGCCGCCGACAATCGCCACAACGGCCAAAGCGCCGATCCAGCCATATTTGCGAAACATCGCAAACAGCTTGTCGCGACGGACTTCTTCGGTGACTTCGTCGATAAAACTATCGGGATTGCTCACGCCTGCGTCTCCTTTGCAGCGCGGCCAAAACCGCGCCTTTACCCTTTGGCTTCAGTCTTACACGCGAAGCCTGCAACTTGCCAAGCCCCGCGCCAGCCAAGCGCAGGACTTTAGGCTGCGGCCTGCTCTTCTTCCTCGGCGGTTTGGCGCGCCCACATCGCGGCATATTTGCCTTCGCGCGCCAAAAGCTCTTCATGCGTGCCGCGCTCGCTGACTTCGCCGGCCTCTAGCACCAAGATCATATCGGCGTCGGCAATCGTCGACAGCCTATGCGCAATCGTGATGACCGAGCGCCCCTCGCCCATCGCAAGCAAGCTTTCCTGAATGCTCTGCTCGGTCTGGGTGTCCAGCGCGCTTGTCGCCTCGTCCAACACCAAGATCGGCGGGTTCTTCAGCAAGGTGCGCGCAATGCCCACACGCTGCTTTTCGCCGCCCGACAGCTTCAGCCCGCGCTCGCCAACCGAGGTTTGATAGCCCTCGGGCAAAGACATCACAAAATCATGGATCTTGGCGGCTTTGGCAGCAGCAATGATATCGGCCTCGGATGCCCCCGCACGGCCATAGGCGATGTTGTAATGGATGGTGTCGTTGAACAAAACCGTGTCCTGCGGCACCACCCCGATCAGCCCGTGCAGGCTGGTTTGGGTGACATCGCGCAGATCTTGGCCGTCGATTTTGATCGCACCACCAGTGACATCATAAAACCGGAACAACAGCCGCCCAATCGTCGATTTGCCCGAGCCCGAAGGCCCGACCAAAGCAATGCGCTGCCCCGGCTCCACCCGAAAGCTGACGCCCTTCAGGATCGGGCGCGAGGGGTCGTAATCAAAGCGCACGTTGTCAAATTCAACCAAGCCGCCCGTGACCACCAAAGCCGGCGCATCGGGTTTGTCTTTCACCTCGGCAGGTTGTTCCAGCAGATGAAACATCGCCGCCATATCCACCAATGCCTGACGGATTTCGCGGTAAACCGTGCCCAGAAAATTCAGCGGCATGGTGATTTGGATCATATAGGCGTTGACCATAACGAAATCGCCCACGGTCAAGCTGCCAGCCCGCACGCCCATCGCCGACATCACCATCACAGCAATCAAACCGCAGGTGATCAGGAAAGATTGGCCCGCGTTCAAGACCGACAGGCTTTGCCCTGTGCGCACGGCCAGAACCTCATAGGCGGCCATGGCTTTGTCATAACGCTCGGCCTCACGGGCCTCGGCGTTGAAATATTTGACGGTTTCAAAGTTCAAAAGACTGTCGATGGCCTTTTGATTGGCATCGGTGTCTTGGTCGTTCATCTGCCGGCGGATCTGCACCCGCCATTCGGTGACTTTGAAGGTATAGGTGACATAGATCGTGATCGTGGTGACCACGACCACCATATATTGCCAACCAAAATACAGCGCAAAGATGATCGAGACCAGCGACAGTTCCAGGATCAAAGGCCCAATCGACAGCAGCATAAAGCGCAGCAAGAAATCGACGCCCTTGACCCCGCGCTCGATCACACGGCTTAGACCGCCGGTCTTGCGGGTGATGTGATAGCGCATCGACAGGCGGTGAATATGGGTAAAGGTTTCCAGCGCCAGCTTGCGCAGCGCGCGTTGCCCCACCCGCACAAAGACCACATCGCGCAGCTCGCCCATCGCCACCGAGCCAAAGCGCGCAAGCCCGTAAGCCACGGTCAATCCAACCGCCCCCATGCCCAGAATCGTCGCCTCGGACGGGGTTTTGCCGACCAAGACATCGACCGCCTGCTTATAGATAAACGGCATGGTGATCGCCACCAGCTTGGCCAAAAGCAAAAACACCAAGGCCGCGACGACGCGGCGCTTTACCCAAGTTTCGCCCTCGGGCCAAAGATAGGGCGCCACGCGCCGCATGGTCTGAAACCCCGTGCCATGCTCTTCGCCCTTGTCGCTTGACAGGGCCCCTGTTGTCACCTTGCGCATCGTTCTTCCTTCACCGCTTGGGGCCTGCCCCTGTGCTTGCAGCCGATCTAAGCGCTTAAACCGGACAGTTCAATCCAGCTTGAACAGGGCTTTGGCAAAAGCGGGCCTTGGGACGAAAGAGGCCACCCCGAAGGATGGCCTCTGGCTGTTGTGCAAAACTTGTCACGAAACCCGCGCGTCAGGGCAGCGTCGGGATAGTGAACACCTGCCCTGGATAGATCAGATCAGGGTTTTTGATGCGGTCTTTGTTGGCGTTAAACACCTGCACATACATCACGCCATCGCCAAACTCCTGCTTGGCAATGCCCCAAAGCGTAAAGCCGGGCTGCACGGTGATGGTAACGCTTGGCGTTGTGGAGACGGGGGTTTCGGCTGTGGGCGCAGCTGGTGCGGCGGCGGCAACCGGCGCAGCCTCTGCCACCGCGGGCTGCTCGGCGGCGGCGACAGGCGCCTGCACCTCGGTCACCGCAGCTGCGGGTGCGGGTGCGGGTGTGGCAGGGGCAATCGCCGCGGATTCTGTCGCCGCAGAAGCCGGTTCTGCGGATGCGGGCGCGGCAGGGGCAACCGCTGCCGGTTCAGCCAAGGCCGCGACCTCGGAACTGGGCTCGGGCGCAGCTGCGGCTGCAACGGCGGCCAAAGCCTCAAGCGTTTCGCGCTTGAATGGCGTTTCAAAGCGCGCGGTGACCTTGCCATCTGCGCTCAATTGATCGACGCGCAGCGTATAGACCCCCGCCGCCACATCGGTCAGCACCGCCTGCCAGCTGGCATCTGCACCCACCGCCGTCTCGGCCACGACGGCCTGATCCAAATACACTCGCAAGCCACTGCCCGCCGCGCCGGTGCCGCCCAATTGCACCGCGCCATCTGCGCCATAGGTGATGGTGTCAAGCGTGACCCCGCCGACAGCTGCGGGCTCGGCTGCGGCTGCGGCTGCGGCTGCGGCTGAGGGTTGCACCACCTTGACGCCTTCGGGCGCAATCAACAAAGCGGCGGGAGCCTGCGCTGCCAAGGGTTCGGCCGCATCGGTGACAGACGCCTCCGCCGTGGCCACCAAAGCCTCGGGGGCGGCAAAGGGCGCGATCACCAGCTCGACCTCACGCGTGACGCCCTCTGAAGTCTTGGCCACCACCCGCATAACCCGTGGCTCTGGCGCAGGTGCAATGTCAAACAGGCCAACAAAATTGCCGCTGGCATCGGCTGTCGTCACCGCCAGCGCCGCCTCGGCCATTAAAAAGCTGATCTCATCGCCCGCAGCCGCCATGCCCGCAATGGTGGTCGCCCCATCCGCCGCAACGCGCACCAAGTCGATCTTAAGCGCTGCCGGTTCAACGGCGGCCACAACGGCGGCCTCGGGGGCCGCAGCCGCA
>CAJXWJ010000084.1 GCA_913062925.1 uncultured Pseudorhodobacter sp.
TCGATCCGGTTGTCGGCTATGCGGCCAAGATCACAGATCTGGCGCTGCCACCGCCGGATTACATGACCACCTTTCCGCATTGGCCGCCAATGGCGATTGCCGAAACCCTGTGGCAAGAGGGCGGCATTGGCCCTGCGCGCGTGGCGGTGATGGCGCGGGCAAAGGCACCCAAGGTGGCGATTTTGGGCCGCGCCAATGACCGCGCGGCAGGCGTGGGGTTTGTCGCCCTGCATGAGGGCACCGCGATGCTGCACGCGCTTGAAGTCACCCCCGCCCAGCGTCGGCAGGGTTCCGCCAACAATATCTTGCGGGCCGCAGTGCAATGGGCACAAGATAATGGCGCGCACAGCTTTTCCTTGGTGGTGACCGAGGCCAATGCAGCTGCGCGCGCGCTTTATACTTCTCTTGGTTTGGGGCTTGTGGGACAGTATCACTATCGTCGGAAATAACCCCTTAGGGGACCGAGCAGGTGAGTGTGCGGTTAGAGAAAGCTGTTTTCCTTGGCTTGGCGCTGTTGGGCGCAGTGGTGCGCCCGCTTTGGGCGGCACCCGATCTGGTTTTGACCTTTCCAGCCCCCGCCGAACAGACCGACGAAAGCCACGAGATCGGCAGCTTCGCGCTTGCCTCTGGCGCCTTTGTCGATGGCAAAGCCGCGATGGTGCAGGGGGTGGGGCAGCTGCGGCAAGTGGCGTGGCGGCTTGCGATTGCGCGCCCCGTGACCGAGGATCTGATGCAGGATTTGGCGCGGCAGATCGTGCAAGCCGGCTATCAACCGATCTTTGAGTGCAGCGATCAGGCCTGTGGTGGTTTCGATTTTCGCTTTAATATCAAAACTCTGTCCGAACCTGCCCTGCATATTGATCTGGGCGATTTCCGCTATCTTTTGGCGCAGCGGCAGGGTCAGGCGGGGCTGGACTATGCCAGTCTTTTGGTCTCGCGCGGGGCAGAGGCGGGCTTTGTGCAACTGACCCTTGCGGGCAGTGCGGCCGCGCCGCCGGTTGAGGCCCAAAGCGATCTGGCGCTTGCCTTGACGGCGGCGCAAAAGGTGGTGCTCGAGGATCTGGATTTCCCCGCAGGCTCGGCCAGCCTTGCGCCGGGCGATTACGCCAGCCTGCGCGATTTGGCGGCTTGGTTGCGGGCAGACCCCAAGCGGCGGGTGACTTTGATCGGCCATACCGATGCCACGGGGCCGCTTTCTGCCAATATCGAGCTTTCAAAACAACGTGCGGCCAGCGTACAGGCGCTGCTGCTGACAAAGTTTGATCTAAAGCCAGAGCAGATCGATTTCGACGGGGTTGGTCCGGCCACGCCACGCGCCGATGACGCCACCGCAGCCGGTCGCGCGCTGAACCGGCGGGTCGAGGTCGTGGTTTTGCCGCAAGGTTAAAACGATGTGAACGGCGCGGCGGCAGCGATAACCGATTTTTGACATCCCCCCGCGATGCTTTTGATCCAAACAGCCCATGCCGGAGCGCCAAAATGGATCAAACCCCTCGCCTTGCCCTGCCCTATATCGCGCCCTCGCAGGCGCAAAAACATGTCACCCATAACGAGGCGCTGCGGCAGTTGGATGCGGTGGTGCAATTGGTGCTGCAAGACGCAAATGCCGTGACCCCGCCCGCGCTGCCCGCTGACGGGCAAGTTTGGGCTTTGGGCGCAGCCCCTGTCGGCGATTGGGCCGGACAGGCGGGCAAGCTGGCGGTTTGGGCAGACCCCGCTTGGCAGTTCGTGGCACCGCAATCAGGCTGGCGGGCTTGGGATCTGACGGCAGCGGCCTTGGTCTATTGTGACGGCGCGCAGTGGCTGGCCGTGCCCGCAAGCCTTGGCACGCCGGCCAGCTTTGGCATCAATGCCAGCGCCGATACCACCAACCGTTTGGTGGTGGCCAGTGACGCCAGCCTGTTCACCCATGACGGCGCGGGCCATCAGATCAAGATCAACAAGGCAAGCGCCAGCGACACCGCAAGCCTGCTTTATCAAAGCGGCTGGGCAGGGCGCGCCGAAATGGGGCTGAGCGGCAGCGATGATTTCGCAATCAAGGTCAGCGCCAATGGCAGCGATTGGTTGGCTGCGCTGGTGATCGACAAGGCGACGGGGCATGCGGGCTTTGGCACCTATGCCCCTGCCCGCGCGGTGCATATTGCAAGCGTGCTGCGGCTTGAACCTTCAGCGGCGCCTGCAAGTCCTGCGGCGGGCGACATTTACTATGACAGCACCAGCAATAAGCTGCGCTGCCATGATGGCACGCTTTGGCACGACCTATTCTAGGATCAGCGCGCGGACTTTCGCCTCGATCTGGGCGGCGTCCATGCCTGCGACCTGATACATCGCCTCGGGGCTGGCCTGATCAATAAAGATGTCGGGCAGCACCATCGAGCGGAACTTAAGGCCGCGGTCAAACACGCCCTCATCGGCCAAAAGCTGCGCGACATGGCTGCCAAAGCCGCCGACAGCGCCTTCCTCGATGGTGATCAGCGCCGCATGGTCGCGGGCAAGCGTCAAGATCATCTCGCGGTCCAGCGGTTTGGCGAAACGGGCATCGGCGATCGTGGGGGTAATGCCTTGGGCCGCAAGAGATTCCGCGGCCTTTTGCACCTCGGACAGGCGGGTGCCAAACGACAGCAGCGCAACCTTTGCGCCCTGCTGGATGATCCGCCCCTTGCCGATTTCCAGCGGAGTGCCGCGCGCAGGCATCTCGACGCCGGTGCCTTCGCCGCGCGGATAGCGAAAGGCGATCGGCCCATCGTTATGCGCGGCGGCAGTAGCGACCATATGCATCAACTCGGCCTCATCGGCGGCGGCCATCACCACCATGCCGGGCAGATTGGCCAAAAACGCCACATCAAAGCTGCCCGCATGGGTGGCACCATCAGCCCCCACCAGCCCCGCGCGGTCGATGGCAAAGCGCACCGGCAAGCGCTGAATGGCGACATCATGCACCACCTGATCATAGCCGCGCTGCAAAAACGTCGAATAGATCGTGCAAAACGGCTTCATCCCGCCTGCCGCCAAGCCTGCCGAAAAGGTCACCGCGTGCTGTTCGGCAATGCCGACGTCAAAGGTGCGTTTTGGAAAGCGCGCGCCGAACAGATCAAGCCCGGTGCCATCGGGCATGGCAGCGGTGATTGCGACGATTTTATCGTCGGCCTCTGCCTCGGCGATCAGAGCTTGGGCAAAGGTTTTGGTATAGCTTGGCGCGTTCGAGGCGGCCTTGACCTGCACCCCCGTCAGCACATCAAACTTGCCTGTTGCATGGCCCTTATCGCGCGCGGCCTCGGCGGGGGCATAGCCCTTGCCCTTTTTGGTAAGCACATGGATCAAGGTCGGGCCAGTGGCGCGGGCATGGGCTGTGCGCAGCACCGGCAGCAGTTGATCAAGGTCGTGGCCATCAATCGGCCCGATATAGGAAAACCCCAGTTCCTCGAACAAAGTGCCGCCCACCGCCATGCCTTTAAGCATTTCCTTGGCGCGGCGCGCACCTTCTTGAAAGGGTTCGGGCAGCAAAGACACCATGCCCTTGGCCGCCGATTTCAGATCATGAAACGGCTCGCCCGCATAGATGCGGCTGAGATAGGCCGACAAAGCCCCCACAGGCGGCGCAATCGACATCTCGTTGTCGTTCAGGATCACGAACATGCGCTTTTTCAGATGGCCCGCGTTGTTCATCGCCTCGAAGGCCATGCCAGCCGACATCGACCCGTCGCCGATCACCGCCACCGCATCGCCCGGATCACCGCCCAGATGGGCGGCCATCGTAAAGCCAAGTGCGGCCGAAATCGAGGTCGAGCTATGCGCCGCGCCAAAGGGATCAAAGGCAGATTCGCTGCGTTTGGTAAAGCCCGAGAGCCCGCCTTCGGTGCGCAGCGTGCGGATCCGCTCGCGGCGACCGGTCAGGATTTTATGCGGATAGCATTGATGCCCGACATCCCAGATGATTTTATCACGCGGGGTGTTGAACACCGCATGCAGCGCAACCGTCAGTTCGACCACGCCCAGCCCAGCGCCCAGATGCCCGCCGGTGACAGAGACCGCCGAGATGGTTTCCGCCCGCAGATCATCGGCCAAAAGCCGCAGCTCGCGGTCCGAAAAGCCCTTCATATCGGCGGGCAGCTTCACGCGGTCAAGCGTGGGGGTCACGGGACGGTTCGGCATATTTCCTCAGCTTTCCCGCGCGATCACGAAACGGGCACAGTCGATCAGGTTTCGGGCAGGCGCGCCATAGGGCGCAAGGCTGTCGCAGGCCTCGGCCACAAGGGAAGTGGCGCGCGCACGGGCCGCTTCAAGCCCCAGCAAAGACACAAAGGTGGCCTTGCCGGCTTGGGCATCTTTTTGCAGCCGCTTTCCGGCTTTGGTGGCATCGCCGGTGACATCCAGAATGTCGTCTGCGATCTGAAAGGCAAGGCCCAGCGCATCGGCATAGGCGCGCAGCGGGGCGGGATCAGCCCCTGCGATCACGGCGCCTGCTTCGGCAGAAAACTGGATCAGCGCGCCGGTTTTGCCCGCCTGAAGTGCTGTAATCTGCGCAAGCGTCAAAGGATCAGCGGCGGTTTCGGCTGCGATATCAAGCGCTTGTCCGTAGACCATGCCATCGGCCCCTGCGGCACGCGCAAGACCCGCGACCAAGGCGATGCGCACCTCGGCTGCGCCAAGGGCGGGGTCGGTCAGCAGCTCGAAGGCAAGGGTTTGCAGCGCATCGCCTGCAAGGATCGCCGTGGCCTCATCCCATTTGCGGTGCAGCGTCGGCAGACCACGGCGCAGATCGTCGTTATCCAGCGCCGGCAGATCGTCATGCACCAGCGAATAGGCGTGCATCGCTTCGACAGCGGCGGCGGCAGGAAGGGCACAAGACGCCTCGACCCCCAACATCCGCGCCGATTCCAGCACCAGAAAGCCGCGCAGCCGTTTGCCGCCCGCCGAGGCATAGGCCATCGCATGGATCACGGCTTGATCAGGTTTGGCGGCAAAGGCCGTATCAAGCCGCGCTTGGATCAGGGCGGCATCGGCAGCAAGACGGGCCGGAAAGCTCACATCCCCTCCACCGCGGTGGCGCTGACAGCGCGGCCTTCGGCGGCCCGGATCAGCTCGACTTTTTCTTCGGCGTTTTTCAATTTGTCGGCGCAATGGGCTTTCAGCGCAGCCCCGCGTTCATACAGCGCGATGCTTTGTTCGAGTGCCACTTCGCCACGCTCTAACTGGGTGACCACGGTTTCCAAAGCGGCCATCGCCTCTTCAAAACTCATCTCTGCCACGGCTTTCGCGACGGCGGGCTTGTCGGTCATCGGCTGCGCTCCTGTAAAACACCAACATGGGCTGCGACCGAAGCCGTCAGCGCAGGCAGATCATAGCCGCCCTCTAAACAGGATACCACCCGCCCGTGACAGAAGGTATCGGCCAAATCGCAAATGCGGTGCGTCAGCCAAGCGAAATCTTCCGCCTGCCATTCCAGCCCCGCCAGCGGGTCATCGGCATGGGCGTCAAAACCGGCACTGACAAGGATCAATTCAGGGCGAAAGGCGGCGATGCGGGGAAAGATCACCGCCTCATAGCCTGCGCGCATCGACCCGCCACCGCTGCCGTCGCGCAGCGGCAGATTGACGATTTGCCCATGCGCGCCAACCTCACGCGGGCTGCCGGACCCTGGGTAAAGCGGCATCTGATGGCTGGAACAAAACAGCGCGCGGGGTTCATGCCACAAAAGATCTTGGCTGCCATTGCCGTGATGCACATCGAAATCGACAATCGCCAGCCGCGACAGCCCGTGATGATCAAGTGCGCGCTTGGCGGCAATGGCGACGGTGCCAAACAGACAAAAGCCCATCGCGGTTTCGGTTTCCGCGTGATGCCCCGGCGGGCGGGCGGCAACAAAGGCGTTGCGCGCTGTGCCTGCAACCACCGCATCCACCGCCGCACAAGCGCCACCCACCGCCCGAAAGGCGGCATCAAGCGATCCGGCAGACAGATAGGTATCGCCATCAACCTGCGCAAAACCACTGGCGGGGGCTGCCGCGCGCAGGCGGTCGAGATAGGCTTGCGGATGGCAGCGCAGCACTTCGGCATCGGCGGCAAGTGGGGCGTCTTCGAACCGTAAATCCAGACCTGCCAAACCCGCATCCACCGCCGCCAGACGCGCCACCTGTTCAGGATGGCCCGCGGGGGTGACATGCCCTGCAAAGGCGCTATGGCGGAAACACAGGGTTGTCATGATCGGCCTTTGTTTGCTGCGGCCCTGTGGGTCATGGCCATGCACCAAAGCATGCAAGCCCACATCGCTTTCCGTCAAGCCTATCGCGTCAGCCAAAGCCTTGCAGCGCCTTAATCGGGTTGCAGCATATAGCCTTCGCCGCGCACGGTTTGCAGATAGCGCGGCTGTTTGGGGTCGGCCTCAATCTTCCGACGCAGACGGGTGATTTGCACATCAACCGCGCGTTCTTGGCCGCCGCCCTCTTCGCGCGGCAGATCGCCAACCAGCCGGTCGCGTGACAGCGCCACTCCGGGCTGCGCAGCAAAGACCCGCATCAGACCCGCTTCGGTCGAGGTCAGCCGCACCAGCTCGTTGCCCTGCCACAGCTCGCCACGATCAATGTCATAGCGCACTTGGCCCAGATGCAGCACCTTTGGCACCGCACCGTTGGCGGTTTGTGCAGGCATCCGGCGCAAAATGGCGTTGATCCGCAGCAAAAGCTCTTTGGGCTCGAAGGGCTTTACAAGATAGTCATCCGCCCCCGCCTCTAGCCCCTCGATACGGTTCGAGGTCTCGCCCTTGGCGGTCAGCAGCAAGATCGGCACCGAAAGCCTGCGGCGCAGATCGCGGGTCAGGGTGATGCCATCTTCGCCCGGCATCATCACATCTAGCACCAGCATATCAAATTCCAGCCCCGCCAAAAGCCTGCGCGCCTGAACCGCATCACGGGCGACCGAAACCAGAAAACCATTGCGGATCAGGAACTTTTGCAACAGTCCGCGAATGCGTTCGTCGTCGTCTACCACCAAAAGATGCGCTGCAAGATCGCTCATGCTGTACCCTCCTTCAGCGTCAGATATTGGCGGCGTTGCTCGGGATCCATCATCGCCTCGAGCACGGTGCGAAACCCCTGCACAGCGGCAGGGCCAGCGGCACGGTAAGCCGCACGCATCCGCGCGCGCTGCGCGTCAGACAGCTTGCGTTCCAAGGCGGCACCCTTTTCGGTCAGGTAAAGATGGCGCTCGCGCTTGTCTTTCTTGCCCACCCGCGCCTCGACCAGACCATCGTCAAACAGGCTGCGCAGCACGCGGTTCAGCGATTGCTTGGTCACCCCCAAGATCGCCAGCAGATTGCCAACCGTGGTGCCGGGCGAGCGGTGGATGAAATGCACCGCGCGATGATGCGCACGGCCATATG
>CAJXWJ010000085.1 GCA_913062925.1 uncultured Pseudorhodobacter sp.
CTGATATTTGGCAGAGGCTATACTCGGTTCAAGGTAATCTGATACCAACCAAATTTACCAAGAAAATGCCTATGCAAAAGACTGGCATCTTAAAGTCATCACTTTAGCTCCAGCGTCTTTGTTAAATCAGAGAGATTCTCTAGGTTTGGAGCAAGATCAGTGCTTTGGGTGGCGTGAGAAGACGGTCAGGCCGCTTTTATGGGGCGCACAGATGCACCCAATTTAGACAAACATCTTGAAATTTTAAGTTAATTTTTGAAAATGTTGTGTATTTCTAGATCTTATTTTGACGCGGCGTCTTGGCCATAACGGCGGCTTAGATAGGCTGTTAACTCTTGATCTAAGTCGTCAGAGAGTTTGACAACTTTTCGGCTTTTCTTGCCACTTTCCACGACGATAAAACTGCCATCCGCGATGCGATCTTTTATGAATTGATACATGGTCATGTGGCTTTCGGTGCGGGTTTGCAGCATTTCAATATAGCTCCAAATGCCCACTTCTTCAGTGTCTTGCAGCGATCGCACCAAAAGCAAAAGTTCCCAGCGCGTTTGTGACCTGTAAAACTTCGAAAGCTTGTCTTTATGCGTAATCGATCTGACGGTATTTATTTCTTCGCCAAGCATAGCACCACCTTGTTCTAAGCCTAAGGGTTAGTTGTAGGCTAATTGTAAGATAAATAAATACTAGTTTTTTAAATGTAATTTTTTGATGCAATTCGTGATGCTCATACCTGTTGCTAATTGGAAATTCGGCATTTCTAAATAATTTTCCTATAATTTTCCTATAATTTTCGTTTAATTCTTAAGGTTGAGTTGGGGTTTTCTCAGATAAAAGCCCTGCCGCGCCCTCGCCTCGGTCTTAATTTTAATGCTTGTTTGGCCAGCGCAGGGCAGTCTGTGGCAATCTGTTCTGCCCCATGTCATGCCGACCAGCTCATGCCTTCGAGCCATGTCAGGCATTTTGTCCACAGAAGATTTTGCCAGAAAACGCTTTACAGGGTTTCGCTTTGCAGACACCATATCTAGTAAGGGTTACGCCTTGCTTCGCTGCAATTTGCGAGGCGACCTGCCTTTAGTGGTTATCCCCATGACAAGGCCACCATAGTGAGGTCGAGCATGTCGCTTTCCGATGACTACCTGTTCAGTGATGACATCCACCCGATCGACATCGTCGAGAATTTGGCAGCCCAGCATGCTTGGGAGTTTGACCGCGTCACCGATGATCAGATCGCGATGGCGGTTGAAGGCCAGTGGCGCACCTATTCGCTGACGCTGGCTTGGTCGGAGCAAGACGAGACGCTGCGGCTGATTTGCACCTTTGAAATGGAGCCGCCGCTAGAGAAAATGGCGGCGCTTTACGAGGTGCTGAACCGTTGCAATGACATGGTTTGGACCGGCGCCTTTACCTATTGGAGCGAGCAAAAGCTGATGGTTTGGCGCTATGGCTTATGTCTTGCGGGCGGGCAGATCGCAGGGTCCGAGCAGATTGATCGCCTGATCGCAGCAGCGGTTACGGCCGCCGAGCGGTTCTATCCAGCGTTCCAACTGGTGGCTTGGGCGGATAAATCGCCCGCAGATGCGATGCGCGTGGCTATTGCAGAGGCCTACGGGCGCGCCTAACCTGCCCTGAAAAGGGAGTTTGCGATGACACTTGATATGGTGGCCCGCGATGGGCTGGTTTTGCTTGGCTGTGGCAAAATGGGGACGGCGCTGCTGACGGGCTGGCTGGCGGCTGGTGTGCCTGCGCAAAGCGTTTGGGTGATCGAGCCGCATCCCTCGGACTGGTTGCAAGCAAGCGGCGTGCATTTGAACAAGGGCGTGCCCGCAGCGCCTGCGGTGGCGCTTTTGGCGGTAAAGCCGCAGATGATGGGGGCGGCGCTGCCGGCTTTGCAGGCCTTGGGCAATGGCAAGACGCTGTTTGTCTCGATTGCCGCGGGCACCTCGATTGCGACGTTTGCCGAAGCCTTGGGCGCGCAAACGCCGATCGTGCGCACCATGCCGAACACGCCTGCGATGGTGGGGCGCGGCATTACTGGCATTTGCGCCAATGAATTTGCCGGGGCCGCGGGCTTGGCGCTGGCGCGCAGCTTGATGCAGGCGGTGGGACAGGTGGTCGAGCTGGAAGGCGAGCATCAGATTGATGCGGTGACTGGCGTGTCTGGCTCGGGGCCGGCCTATGTGTTTCATCTGATCGAAGCGATGGCGGCAGCGGGGCAGGCGCAGGGGCTTTCGGCCGATGTCGCGATGCAATTGGCGCGGGCCACGGTCTGCGGTGCGGGGGAATTGGCCTATCAGTCGGCCGAACCTGCCAGCCAGTTGCGGATCAATGTCACCTCGCCCGGCGGCACCACGGCTGCGGCGCTGGCGGTGCTGATGGATGCAGAGACCGGCTTTGGCCCGCTGCTGACCCGTGCGGTTGCCGCCGCCACCGAACGCGGCCGCGAGCTGGGCAAATGATCAGCTACGCCGATTTTGAAAAGGTCGATATTCGTGTGGGCCGGATCACGCGGGCCGAGCCTTTTCCGCAAGCCCGCAAGCCCGCCTTTCGGCTTTGGGTCGATTTTGGGCCCGAGATTGGCGAGAAAAGATCCTCGGCCCAGATCACCAAACACTATACGATCGAGGCGCTGATCGGGCGGCAGGTTTTGGCGGTGGTGAACTTTCCGCCGCGCCAGATTGGGCCGGTGATGTCAGAAGTGCTGGTGCTTGGGGTGCCAGATGAAGATGGAGAGGTGGTGCTGCTTGCCCCCTCGCAACAAGTGCCCTTGGGCGGAAGGATGTTTTGATGCGTTTGTTGATCACACGGCCGCTGCCGGACCAAGTCATGCAGGCCGCCGCCGCTCGTTTTGAGGTGACCGCGCGCGCCAGCACGCAGCCTTTGTCGGATGCCGAGCTGCGCGCGGCGCTGACCGATTACGATGTGGTGCTGCCAACCTTGGGCGATCTGTTCTCGGCGCAGGTCTTTGCCGATGTCACGCCGCGCGCCAAGCTTTTGGCGAATTTTGGGGTGGGCTATAACCATATCGATGTCGCGGCTGCGCGGGCGGCGGGCATTGCTGTGAGCAATACGCCCGGCGCTGTCACCGAAGCCACCGCCGATGTGGCGCTGACGCTGATGCTGATGACCGCGCGGCGGGCAGGCGAGGGCGAGCGTTCGGTGCGGGCCGGTCAATGGCAGGGCTGGCATCCGACGCAGTTTTTAGGCGCCATGGTCAGCGGCAAGACCGTGGGCATCATCGGCATGGGGCGGATCGGCAAGGCGATTGCGCGGCGCTGCCACTATGGCTTTGGCATGGAGGTGATTTATCACAACCGCTCGCAAACCGAAGCTGGGCTGCCCGCGCGGCAACTGCCGCTGGATCAGGTTTTGCAGGCCGATTTCGTGGTGATCGCGGTGCCGGGTGGGCCTGCAACGCGGCATTTGATCAATGCCGAAACGCTGGCGCAGATGCAGCCGCATGCGATCTTGATCAATATTGCGCGCGGCGATGTGATAGAAGAGGCGGCACTGGTGGCGCATCTGGCTGCGGGCAAAATCGCAGGCGCGGGGCTGGATGTATACGAGCGCGAGCCGCAAATCTCGCCCGCGCTGATGCAGATGCAAAACGTCACGCTGCTGCCGCATCTGGGCACGGCGGTCGAGAAAGTGCGGGTCGATATGGGGATGATGGCGCTGCAAAACCTGATCGCGCATCTGGAGGGCGGCACGCTGCCCAATGCCGTCTAGGCGCGGCTTGGGGCGATGATCATCTCGCGCGGGCGGCGCTTTATCTTTGTGCATATCCCGAAAACTGGCGGCACCGCGCTGACGCTGGCGCTGGAAAAGCGGGCGATGAAAGAGGATATTCTGATCGGCGACACCCCCAAAGCGCAGGCCCGCAAGGCGCGGCTGCGGGGGGTGGCCTCGGCCGGGCGGCTGTGGAAACACGCGACCCTCGCCGATATCGAGGGGCTGGTGACGGCGGCCGAGATCGAGGCGTTCTTTACCCTGACTTTGGTGCGCAACCCTTGGGACCGCATGGTCAGCTACTATCATTGGTTGCAGGCGCAAAGCTTTGCGCATCCGGCAGTGGCTTTGGCCAAGGCCTTGGATTTCAGCGGGTTTTTGCGCCATGAGACAACGCAGACCGCACTGCGGCTTTGGCCCTACGGCGCCTATATGCGCGATGGCGCGGGGAGAGAGCGCGCCAGTCTTTACGCGCGGCTTGAGCATCTGGAGGCGGATCTTGCGCCCTTTGAGGCGCATCTGGGCTTTCGGCTGACGCCTTTGGCGCGGGAAAACGCCTCGGATCGGGCGCGTGATTGGCGGGGGTACTATAGGGACGCCGATGCGGATCTGATTGCGGGGTTATGTGCGGCCGATATTGCGCGCTTTGGCTACTTGTTTGAACCTTAGGCGCGCCCGCCACGACTGGAGTGGTTTTGTGGCGGGGCGCTTGGGGGCGGCGGTGGTTTTTGGATATTTATGCCAAGATGAAAGGATCAGGCGGCTTTGTCTTTGGCAAAGCGGCTGTAGAAGCTTTCGCCTGAGGCGGCCATGTCGCGCAGCAGTTTTGGCGGGGTGAAGCGGGGGCCGAAGCTGTTGGTGAGGCCATCGCAGATCTCGACCGCGCGGGCGGCGCCGAGGATGTCGAGCCAGCTGAACGGGCCGCCGGACCAAGGTGCGAAGCCCCAGCCGAGGATCGCGCCGACGTCGCCTTCGCGGATGTCGGTAAGAACGCCGTCTTCGAGGGCGCGCACGGCTTCGAGCACCTGGGCCATCAGCAGGCGGTGCTGCACGGTGGCAAGATCTGGGTCGGGCTGATGCGGGAACTGGGCCGACAGACCTTGCCAGAGGCCTTCGCGTTTGCCGGCCGCGTCATAGGCGTAAAAGCCTGCGTTGGATTTTTTGCCCAGACGGCCTTGATCCGCCATCCAGAACAGAACCGCGTCGACGGCGCTGTCGGGGTAGGCCTCGCCCATCGCGGCGCGGGTGGCTTTGGCGATTTTGACGCCAAGATCAATCGAGGTTTCATCGACCAATTGCAGCGGGCCAAGCGGCATGCCGACCAATTTGGCGGCGTTTTCGATCAGCGCGGGTTCGACGCCTTCGGCCAGCATCCGCATGCCTTCGTTCAGATAGGGGATGATGCAGCGGTTGGCGTAGAAAAAGCGCGCGTCATTGACCACGATTGGGGTTTTGCGGATGGCGCGGACGAAATCCAGCGCCTTGGCCACGGCGCGGTCGCCGGTTTGAGCGCCCTTGATGATCTCGACCAGGTTCATTTTGTCGACCGGGCTGAAGAAATGGATGCCGATGAACTGATCAGGGCGCTGGCTGGCCTTGGCCAGCATCGAGATCGGCAGGGTCGAGGTGTTGGAGGCATAGATGCAGTCGGGGCCAACGGCGGCTTCGACGCGGGCGGTGACCTCGGCTTTGATCTTGGGGTCTTCAAACACCGCTTCGATGATCAGATCGCAGCCGGCAAGGGCTGCGTAATCGGTGGTGGCGGTGATGCGGGCCAGCACCTCGGCCTTTTTCTCGGGCGTGACTTTGCGCCTTGCGATGCCTTTGTCGAGCAGGGTTTCCGAATGCGCACGGCCACGGTCGGCGGCGGTTTGATCGGCGTCGATCAGCACCACCGAAATGCCCGCATTGGCCGCAACATAGGCGATGCCAGCCCCCATCATGCCTGCGCCGATCACCCCTAGTTTTTGCACCGTTTGATCGGTGACAGCGGGGCGGTTCGCGCCTTTTTCCAGCGCCTCTTTGTTGATGAAGAGGCTGCGGATCATCGCCGAAGACGAGGGGTTCATCAGCACAGAGGTGAACTGGCGCGCCTCGATCTTAAGCGCGGTGTCAAAGGGCACCAGCGCGCCTTCGTAGACGGCGGCAAGCAGGGCGCGGGCGGCGGGATAGACGCCCATGGTTTTGCCCAGCACCATCGCCGAGGCGCCCACAAAGGTCATAAAGCCTGCGGGGTGATAGGGCGCGCCGCCGGGCATTTTATAGCCCTTGGCGTCCCATGGTTTCACCAGATCGGCGTCGGTTGCGGCCAGAACCCAGGCCTTGGCGCGGGTAAGCAGGTCTTCGGGGGCGACGACTTCGTCGATCAGGCCAGCGGCGCGGGCGGCTTTTGGATCAGAGAGCTTGCCTTCCAGCAGATAGGGCGCAGCCATCATCGCGCCCAATTTGCGCGCAAGCCGGGTGGTGCCGCCTGCGCCGGGGAAGATGCCGACCATGATTTCGGGCAGGCCGATTTTGGCGCGGGGGTTATCGGCGGCGATGATGCGGTGGCAGGCCAGTGGCAGCTCGAGCCCGATGCCAAGCGCTGTGCCCGGCAGGGCTGCGACAATCGGCTTGCCGCCCTTAAGGGTCTTTGCGTCCATCCCCGCGCGTTCGATCTTGCGCAGCACGCCGTGCATCCCCATCACGCCGTCGAAAATCGCCTTGGCCCCGCCTGCGCGCATCTCGGCGATGACGTTCAGATCCATGCCGCCGGCGAAATCCTTTTTCGCCGAGGTGATGATGATGCCGCGGGCCTCTGGGTCGGCCAAGGCGCGATCAACCATCTGCGACAGCTGCAAAAAGCTGGCGGTCGACATCACATTCATCGACTTGGACACAACATCCCAAGTCAGGGTGACAACGCCGTCGGCGTCCATGGCATAGGTGAAATCGGTCATTGCGCGGTTCCTTTAACGAAGGGCATCAAGCAGGTTGGGGCGGGGTTTGCGCCGCCCAAGGCCTGCCATCGGCATGAAGATAGTGACGCAAAGCGCCGTCTTTTTGGGTGATAAGATCATGGTCGGGATAGTGGATGACATCGCGGTCAAGCCGCGTGCCAAGTGTCAGGTAAAGCGCCTCGGTCTGCCCGCGATTTTCCAGCCGGTGGCCAATTGGGCTGCCTGCGGGCCAACACAGCACCGCACCCGGGGCAAGCACAGTCTCTTGGTCTTCGATCAGGCTGGGGGTGCCTGCAAGCAGCAGCAGCATTTCATCCTCGGCCTCGTGCCAATGCCGAAAGCTTGAACCCGAGCCTGCGGGCAGGCGTTCCAGATGCGCACCAAATTGCGACAGGCCGCCCGCGTCGCCCAAGACGCAATGCAGATAGGGGCCAAGGCCGCCGCCAAGGATCGGGTGGCTATAGGCGTCTTCCAACACCCAAGCGCGGCCTTGGGCGCGA
>CAJXWJ010000086.1 GCA_913062925.1 uncultured Pseudorhodobacter sp.
GACGGCATACGATATAAGTCGAGGTGACTGGAGTTCAGACGTGTGCTCTTCCGATTACCTTGGAAACGAGGGAACCCTGAAGTTTTCGCAAACTATCGCTGATAAATAACTTAGCAGAGCCTTGCCGAAAATTGGCCACCAAACTGCCTAGGGGCAGGTTGGAGTTATTGGCGTCACACTCTTCTTCCAAAAGGAAAAACGACAAAATCAAAAGCCGCGCGCGACTTTCGGATACGTTCAACCTTGGTTGCGATATGCGTGACGCCAGTCCCCCTTAGCGGCTAAACCGCTTATACTTCGCGCGCTTTGGCTCCAAGGCATCTGGCCCCAGACGGCGGATTTTGTCTTGCTCATAGGCTTCAAAGTTGCCCTCGAACCATTCGACATGGGCGTCGCCTTCAAAGGCCAGCATATGGGTGCAGAGCCGGTCGAGGAAAAAGCGGTCGTGGCTGATGATGATCGCGCAGCCAGCGAAATCTTCGATCGCACTTTCCAGCGCTTGCAGGGTTTCGACGTCCAGATCGTTGGTCGGCTCGTCGAGCAGCAGCACATTGCCGCCCGAGCGCAGCAGTTTCGCCATATGCACGCGGTTGCGTTCGCCGCCCGACAACAGCCCGACCTTTTTCTGCTGGTCGGTGCCTTTGAAGTTGAACGCGCCGGTATAGACCCGGCTGTTCATCTGCATGTCGCCCAGCTGGATGATCTCGGATCCGCCCGAGATTTCTTCCCAGACGTTTTTCGCAGGGTCCAGCGCGTCGCGCGACTGATCAACAAACGACAGTTGCACCGTGTTGCCCATGGTGATGGTGCCCTCGTCTGGCTGTTCTTGGCCGACGATCATCCGGAACAGCGTCGATTTGCCCGCGCCATTTGGCCCGATCACACCGACAATCGCCCCCGGTGGAATGGTGAAGGACAGATCTTCGATCAACAGCTTGTCGCCCATGGCCTTTTTCAGCCCGACGACCTCGATCACCTTATTGCCCAGACGTTCGCCGTTGGGGATGATGATCTGCGCCGAGGACGAGCGTTCCAGCACAGTCTGGCCCGCCATCTCGTTATAGCGCGCAATACGGGCCTTGCCCTTGGATTGACGCGCCTTGGCACCCGAACGGATCCACTCGAGTTCTTTTTCCAGCGCTTTCTGCTTGGATTTGTCTTCGCGCGATTCCTGCTGCATCCGCTTGGCCTTTTGGTCCAGCCAAGCCGAGTAGTTGCCCTCGTAAGGGATGCCACGGCCGCGGTCCAATTCCAGGATCCAAGAGGTGATGTCATCAAGGAAATAGCGATCGTGGGTGACGATCAGGATGGTGCCCTTATAGGCGATCAGGTGCTTTTGCAGCCAAGCGATGGATTCCGCGTCCAAGTGGTTGGTCGGTTCGTCCAGCAGCAGCATATCGGGGGCTTCAAGCAACAGCTTGCACAGCGCCACGCGGCGACGCTCGCCGCCCGAAAGGTCTTCAACCATGGCGTCATCAGGCGGGCAGCGCAGCGCGTCCATCGCGACGCCAACGCTGGCTTCCAGCTCCCACAGATTGCCCGCGTCGATCTGGTCTTGCAGATTTGCCATCTCGTCGGCGGTCTCGTCCGAGTAGTTCATCGCCAATTCGTTATAGCGCTCGAGAATCGCGGTTTTATCCGCCACGCCCAGCATGACGTTTTCTTTCACCGTCAAGGCAGGGTCCAGATGCGGTTCTTGCGCCAGATAGCCCACCTTGGCGCCCTTGGCGGCCCAAGCCTCGCCTTTGAAATCCTTGTCCATGCCGGCCATGATTTTGAGCAGGGTCGATTTGCCCGCACCGTTGACACCAACGACGCCGATTTTCACGCCGGGCAGAAAGTTCAGGTGGATATTCTCAAAGCATTTCTTCCCGCCCGGATAGGTCTTGGAAACGCCTTCCATGTGGTAGACATATTGATACGAGGCCATGTGGATGCTCCTGCGGGTGGGAATAGGGTTGCGGGCTATGTAGCGATAAGGGCGCTTGGCCGCAACTATGCCAGCGACTTTGACATCCAGATATCGGCTGGAAAGCTGGTGTAGGGCGCGCAATCTGCCCAGCCTGTGGCGCGATAAAGCCCGATGGCAGGGGTCAGGCTGGAATTGCTGTCAAGTTTCAGCTGGGCAAAGCCCATGCTGCGGGCGCGGGATTCGATTTCTGCCATCAGGCGGCGGGCAAGACCGCGGCCACGGGCATGGGGGGCCACCCAGAGCCGTTTGACCTCGGCCGTCGTGGCGTCAAGGCGGCGCAAGGAAACGCAGCCGATGGCGTCACCTGCCGCCCAAGCGAGCAGAAAAGCCCCTTCGGGCGCGCGGTATGTGCCGGCCTCTGGCAGCGGCAGGGCCAGCATCTGCGGCGTAAGACCCGCGATGTTTTCCAGCAGCAGATCGTAATAGGCACGCAGGCAGGCAAGGGATTGCGCGGCATCTGGGTCAGCATCGGTGATGGTGATTTGCATGATCAGCCTTGGTGGTGGCGCAAAATTGCGGCCTGAGGGGGTTCTAAGCCATTGTATCGGCGACAGGCATGGGGTCAATTGGCGTGACAACGCGGGAGGCCAAAGTGAGCAAAGCCGGATATGTGCAAGGATCTGACCGCGCCGCTTTGGCGGGGTTTTGAGCCATGCGCGCGGGTTTCCCCATTGCAAGCAAGGGCATGGTGATTGGCCTTTTGGGGGGGTCGTTTGATCCCGCACATGAGGGGCATGTGCATCTGACGCGGCAGGCTTTGGCGCGGATGGGGTTGGACCGGGTTTGGTGGCTGGTGACACCGGGAAATCCGCTGAAAGCGCGGCAGCCGGCTCCGATGGCTGCGCGACTGGCCCGCGCCCGGGCGCTGATGACGGACCCACGCGTCAAGATCACCGATCTAGAGGCGAAGTTGGGCACGCGGGCCACGATAGACACGCTCGAGCGGTTGCAGGCGATCTATCCCGGCGTGCATTTTGTTTGGCTGATGGGGGCGGATAACCTTGTGCAATTTCACAAATGGAGCCGCTGGCGCGATATTTTGCGCGCGGTGCCGGTGGGGGTTTTGGCGCGGCCGGGGCTTGGGTTGGCTGCGCGCACCAGCGTCGCGGCGCGGGCTTTTGGTGTGAACCAGATCGCGCGGGGCGAGAATTTGCGCGGCAAGGCAGCGCCGGCGTGGTGTTTTGTCAATATGCCGATGAAGGCGGCCTCGAGCAGCGCCATTCGGGCGCGCGGGGCATGGAAGCGGTAGGATATTTGGCCGGCGGCGCAAGGGGGGCTTTCTGCCCCCCAAGCTGCGATTGCATCGCAGCCCCCCCGAGGATATTTTGACCAAGATGAACGGGAGGGGCGGGTTTGGGTCAGCTGACACGACGCGGCGTTTTGGCGGGGCTTTTGGCGGGGGCGGCGGGTGCTGCTTGGGCCGAGGCGCCGCTGGTGTCGTTGCGGCCAAGGCCGCGCGGGGCCGTCACGCCGGATGCGGCGGCTGCGGCTTTGGTCACGGCGGCGAAGCTGGGGGGGCGTCTGGGCTATATCGTTGCTGATGCAGCGACGGGGCGGGTGCTGGAGGCAGTGGAAGAGACGGTCGAACTGCCGCCTGCTTCGGTCACCAAAGTGATGACGGCCCTGTTTGCCTTGGAGAAGCTGGGGGCGGGGCATCGCTTTGCGACGCGGGTGATGTATCGCGGCAGCTTTGCACAGGGGCGGCTGGAGGGCGATCTGATTTTGGCGGGCGGCGGTGATCCGGAATTTAACACCGACGCTTTGGCCGAACTGGTGGCAGCACTTGCGGCGGCGGGGCTGCGTGAGATGACAGGGCAATTTCTTGTTTACACTGGCGCTTTGCCAGAGCGAGAGAGGATTGCCAGCGATCAGCCCGATTATGTTGGCTATAACCCTTCGGTTTCGGGAATGATGTTGAATTTTAATCGCGTCAATTTCGTCTGGAAGCAGGCGGGCGCGGGTTATGACATGGCGATGACGGCCGAAGGCGCGCGGGTTGCCCCGCCTGTGCGCATGGCGACGATGACACTGGCCGAGCGGGATCTGCCGGTCTTTGCCTATAAGGCAGCGGCGGCGGCGGATCACTGGAGTGTGGCGCGCGGGGCTTTGGGCAAGGCGGGTGGACGTTGGTTACCGGTGCGCCATCCGGGGATTTATGCCGGCGAGGTGTTTGCTTGGCTGGCCGCGGCGCAGGGCATTGCGCTTGGCCCGCCGCAGCTGCGCCGCGATTTGCCCGCTGGTGCGGTGGTGCTGGTACAACGCGAGGGTGCGCCCTTGCCAGAGCTGCTGCGCCGGATGTTGAAATTCTCGACCAATCTGACGGCAGAGGCGGTTGGCTTGGCCGCATCAGCTGCGACATCGCAGGAAGCCTCGGGGGCTGCGATGACGGCTTGGGCGCGCGCGCGCTTTGGCGTGAGCGGGCGCTTTGGTGATCATTCCGGACTTGGGCCGATGACACGGCTTTCGGCGGCCGAGATGGTCTCGGTGCTGATCCAAGCGCGACAGGATCCGACTGGCGTAAAGCTGTTGGGGTTGTTGCGCGAGGCCGGAGTGCCCGATGCGACAGGCAAGCCGCAAAGCAAGGCTGCGCTGCGGGTGCAGGCCAAAAGCGGGACGATGAACTTTGTCTCGAATCTGGCCGGTTATGTGACAGCGGCCAATGGCAAGACATTGGTGTTTGCGATTTTTGCCGCCGATGTGGCGCGGCGCGAGGCGGTGCCGGTTGCCCAGCGCGACCAGCCCAAGGGCAATAAGGCTTGGGTTGGCCGCGCGCATCGGCTGCAAGGGCAGTTGCTGCACCGCTGGGCGGGCTTGTATCTCTAGCGGGTTGCGCCGATTACAGCGTCAAATGCCGCACCCTTGCGCCCCATTCGATGGCGGCGGCGTGCAGGCGGTCGATGTTCAGCTCTTCGCGGACCTCTTCCAGCATGCGCAGCTCGACCTCACGCAGGTTGCCATCGGCGGCGGCGACGTCGCAGGCCAGCGCATAGGCGGTTTCGTGCAGCTGTTCGGGCAGCGCATCGCGGATCAGACCAAAAAGCGCGTCCAGCCCGTCTTCTTCCTCGAACAAATCAAACACGGTATTGGCCACCACGCCGATGCGGTCGGCATCATAGCCGCCAAACACCGGCATATAATTCACCGTCTGCTGGATCGCGACCAGTTCCGAGGTACGCATATTCTCATCCGAGGCGGACACCGCGATCATCACGGCAACCAACGCGTCTTGGGGGGAAAGCGAGGCGGGGGTATCTTGCACGAGAGCACTCCTGTTGTTGCAGCGCAGAATATTGACCTAAGCCCGCTTGAGCAATAGAGGAAGGGGTCGGCGCGAATATAGGGTTTGCGCCAGAAGGAGACGACGCGATGACTGCTTTGCGCGATGCTGGAATGAAATCCAAGGCTTGGCCCTTTGAAGAAGCGCGCGCGCTGCTGAAACGCTATGAAAAAAAGGCGCCTGAAAAGGGCTATGTGCTGTTTGAAACCGGCTATGGCCCCTCGGGTTTGCCGCATATCGGCACCTTTGGCGAGGTTGCCCGCACCACGATGATCCGCCGCGCCTTTGAGGCGATCTCGGATATTCCGACACGGCTGATCTGTTTTTCCGATGATGTTGATGGCATGCGCAAAGTGCCCGAAAACGTGCCGCAGCAAGAGATGCTGCGCAACCACATGCAGCAGCCGCTGACCACTGTGCCCGACCCCTATGGGCTTTATGACAGCTTTGGCGCGCATAATAACGCCATGTTGCGGCGGTTTCTGGATACCTTTGGCTTTGAGTATGAATTCATCTCGGCCACTGAATTCTATAAATCGGGCAAGTTCGACGACACGCTGCGGCTGGCCACCGAACGCTATGATGCGATCATGAAGATCATGCTGGCCTCCTTGCGTGAAGAGCGTCAGCAGACCTATTCCTGCTTTTTGCCGATCCACCCCGAGACCGGCCGCGTGATGTATGTGCCGATGAAGCATGTCGATGCGGTCAATCACACCATCACCTTTGACGACGAAGATGGCCGCGAATGGACCCTGCCGGTCACCGGCGGCAATGTGAAATTGCAGTGGAAGCCCGACTTTGGCGCCCGCTGGGCGGCGCTGGACGTTGATTTCGAGATGTATGGCAAGGACCACTCGACCAACACGCCGATCTATGACGGCATTTGCGAAGTGCTGGGCGGCAAAAAGCCCAACCACATGAGCTATGAGCTGTTCTTGGACGATCAGGGGCAGAAAATCTCGAAGTCCAAGGGCAATGGCCTGACCATCGACGAATGGCTGACCTATGCCTCGGCCGAAAGCCTGTCGTATTTCATGTATCAAAAGCCCAAGACCGCCAAGCGGATGCATTTTGATGTGATCCCGCGGGCGATGGATGAATATCACCAACAGCTGCGCGCCTATCCGACCCAAGATATTGATCAGCAGGTGAATAACCCAGTTTGGCATATTCACCAAGGCAACCCGCCTGCGTCGAAAATGGTGGTGCCTTTCTCGATGTTGCTGAACCTTGCCAGCGTCTCGGCGGCGCAAGACGCCAAGGGGCTTTGGGGCTTTATCAAGCGCTATGCCCCCGATGCCTCGCCCGAGGCCAATCCTGATCTGGATGCGGCAGCGGGCTTTGCGGTGCGCTATTTCGCCGACCGGATTGCGCCCACGCGCAGCTTCCGCCTGCCAAGCGATCAGGAACGCACTGCAATGGAAGATCTGCGTGCGCGTCTGGCGGTTTGGGACGGCGGTTTGGACGACGAGGCGCTGCAATCCATGGTCTTTGCTGTCGGCAAAGATCACGGCTTTGAACCGCTGCGCGATTGGTTCAAAGCCCTGTACGAGGTGCTTTTGGGCGCCAGCGACGGCCCGCGCTTTGGCGGCTTTATCGCGCTTTATGGCGTCGAAGAAACCATCGCGCTGCTGGACCGTGGCCTTAGCGGGGCGCTTGTCGGCTAGGCGCGCGCGCTCTCCTCAAAACCCCAAAAGCGGGCGGCAGCCTGTCGCCCGCTTCACGCTAAGAAAAACCCATCCACCTGCCGCCAATAGGTCAGCAGATCGTGACAGGTTGCAC
>CAJXWJ010000087.1 GCA_913062925.1 uncultured Pseudorhodobacter sp.
CCCTCTTGCCTGGTTGAAAACCAGATGTCCTAACCGATAGACGAACGGGCCACTGAGAGGGGTTATTAAGGGCAGCTTGACTGACTCGCAAGAGGAAAGTTACGCCTTTGCAGCATCTTCCAGACGCAATTGCACTTTGCTGCGCCCGCCCCATGTGTTCAGCTCGAGCCGGCCTGCCAGATGAAAGCGCTGATGGCCTGCGTTTTCAAGCGCTGCGCCCAGTGGGGTGTCAAAGGCGCCAAAGGCGATGCCGTCGATTTTTGCGCCCATGCCGTCGCCAAAGCTGATTTTCAGATGCGAGCTGCCGACGCGGCGGGTGGTGACGGCGGTGTCGGTAAAGACAAAGCGCGGTGCGGGGGCGGCGGTGCCAAAGGGGCCTGCGGACTCGAGCTGTTCGACAAAGGCAGGGGTGGCGGCGGTGGGCATCAGCAGGCAATCGATGCGCAAATCCTCGCGCCCACCGGCGCCAGCGCCTTGTTTTCCAAGCAATTCTGACAGGCGGGCCATGGCGTCTTCCAGCTTGTCGCGGTGCAGCGATAGACCTGCGGCCATCTTGTGACCGCCGCCTTTGATCAGCAGGCCTTCGGCGGCGATGCGCTGGATTGCGGCGCCCAGATCGACGCCGGTGACCGAACGGGCCGAGCCTTTGCCCTCGACCCCGTCAAAGCCGATCACCACGGCGGGGCGGTGGGTGGCCTCTTTTAGTCGGGCGGCGACAATGCCGACAACGCCGGGGTGCCAGCCGTCGCCCGCGGCCCAGACCAGCGGGCCTTGGGTGCCGCGCGCCTCGGCTTGGGCCAGCGCCTCTTCGCGCACGGCGGCCTCGATGGCGCGGCGCTCGGTGTTCAAAACATCCAGCCTTTCGGCCAAGGCCGTGGCTTCGGAGGCAGAATCGGTGGACAAAAGCCGCGCGCCCAGATCGGCTTGGCCGATGCGACCGCCTGCATTGACGCGCGGCCCCAGCAAAAAGCCCAGCGCATAGGCGGTTGGGGCTTGGTCCATTCGCGCGATATCGGCAAGCGCGCGCAGACCGACCCTTTCGCGTCGCGCCATCACCTTAAGCCCCTGCCGCACCAGCGCGCGGTTGACGCCGATCAGGGGGGCGACATCGGCGACGGTCGCCAGCGCCACCAGATCCAGCATCGCCATCAGATCGGGGCCGGTGACACCTTGGCCGCGCAGCTGCCGGTTTGCCTCGACCAGCATCAAAAACACCACGGCAGCGGCGCAAAGATGCGCCAGATCGCCGTCTTCATCCTGCCGATTTGGGTTCACCACCGCATAGGCGGGGGGCAGGGTTTCGCCGCCCAAATGGTGGTCAAGCACGATGACATCGCAGCCCGCCGCCGCAATGGGGTCGTGGCTAAGCGTGCCGCAATCGACGCAGAGGATCAGATCATGCGCCGCCCCCAAAGCCGCCATCGCAGGCACATTCGGGCCATAGCCTTCGTCGATGCGGTCGGGAATATAAAGCGTTGCCGCAATCCCCATGGCGCGCAGCCAGACGATCAGCAGGGCTGCCGAAGATCCGCCATCGACATCATAATCGGCAAAGATCGCAATGCGTTGGCGGGATTTGACCGCCTGCAGAAACCGGGCCGCCGCCCGGCCTGTGTCTTTCATCCGCAAGGGGTCGGGCAGCAGGTCGCGCAGCTGCGGCGCAAGAAAGGCTTCGGCATCCTGCGGCGCCACACCGCGCGCCACCAGCGTGTTGCAAAGTGGCAGCGGCAGTTTGGTGGCTTGGGCCATCGCCACGGCAAGGCGTTCAACCTCGTTGCTGGGGCCAATCCAGCGGCGGTTGGTCAGCGAGCAGTCGACATTCAGAAAGGCGCTTTGGGTCATGGCCTAGGCTTGCCCCAGCACAAGAGCCGGAGCAAGCGGGAATCACGCTTTCATCGGGCTGCGATAGCTCATCCGCCGCACCGATCCGGTTTTTGACCGCATCAGCAAGGTTTCGGTGGTCACCCAGCCGGGTTCAGTTTTGATGCCTTGCAGGATCGAGCCTTGGGTGACGCCGGTTGCGGCAAAGATCACATCGGCGGTGACCATATCGTCGCGGGTGTAAATGCGGTTCAGATCGGTGATGCCTGCCTTGGCTGCGCGGGCGCGTTCGTCATCGTTGCGAAACAACAGCCGGCCATAGATCTGCCCGCCCATGCACTTTAGCGCCGAAGCCGCCAGCACGCCTTCGGGCGCGCCACCCGAGCCCATATACATGTCGATGCCGGTGATTTCGCTTTCGGCGCAATGGATCACGCCCGCCACATCGCCGTCGGTGATCAGACGAATCGCGGCACCTGTCGAGCGCACCTCGGCGATCAGGTCTTCGTGGCGGGGGCGTTCAAGGATGCAGACGGTGATCTCGTCTGCGGCCACGCCCTTGGCGCGGGCCAGCGCGCGGACGCGTTGGGCGGGGGTCATCTCGAAGGTGACGGTGTCGGGGGCATAGCCGGGGCCGATGGCAAGCTTGTCCATATAGACGTCGGGCGCATGCAGCAGGGTGCCGCGCGGTGCCATAGCGATCACGGTCAGGGCGTTGGGCATGTCTTTCGCGGTCAGGGTGGTGCCTTCCAGCGGGTCAAGGGCGATGTCAACGGCGGGGCCGCGGCCGGTGCCGACCTCTTCGCCGATAAAAAGCATCGGCGCCTCGTCGCGCTCGCCCTCACCGATGACCACGACGCCCGCGATATCCAGAAGGTTCAGCTGGTCGCGCATGGCATTGACCGCCGCCTGATCGGCAGCTTTTTCATCGCCGCGCCCGATCAGTTTGGCAGAGGCAAGGGCGGCTGCTTCGGACACACGGGCAAGGCCGAGCGAGAGCAGGCGGTCTTGAAATTCGGAAGCATCGGCCATTGGGGCATCCTTTGCACGGGGCGTTTGACCCCCCTTAGCGGGCGGCGCAAAGGCGGGCAAGGATGGTGGCGCTAACGCATTTGCGAAAGTTTTGCCGCAAGCTTTGGGGCAGGTTTTGCAGGCGTCAGCGCGGGGTTATGGGCGATCAGACCTCTTCGATACGGATCGCCACGGGGGCCGCCGCCATCACGCCCGTGGCGTCAAAGCGCGACATGGCGTGGTCGATATCGGCGCGGGTGGCCTTGTGGGTGACGATCAGCACGGGGGCAAGCGTGCCCTCGTGGCCATATTGGCGCATCTGGTCAATCGAGACGCCAGCCTCGCCCAGACAGGTGGCGATTTTCGCCAGCGCGCCGGGTTTGTCCAGCAGCGTCATGCGCAGATAATAGCTGGCAGGCGTGGTCGAGACCGCCGCAATCGGGTCGGCCAGCGTGGCCGCAGGCTGGCCAAAGGTCGGCATCCGCGCGCCGCGCGCGATGTCCAGCACATCGGCCATCACCGCGCTTGCGGTGGGGCCCGTGCCGGCACCCGGACCGCGCAGCACGATCTGGCCGACGCTATCGCCTTCCAGCACCACCATATTTGTGCCGCCTTGCAATTGGCCCAGCGGGCTGTCGGCGGGCACAAGGCAGGGGGTCATGCGCTGTTCCAAGCCGCGCCCGGTCATCTGCGCCACGCCCAAAAGCTTGATGCGGTAGCCCATATCGGCGGCCAGATGAATGTCGTCGATCGAGATTTTGCCGATGCCTTCCAGCTCGACCGCGTCAAAGCTGACCTTGGTGCCAAAGGCGATCGAGGCCAGCAACGCAAGCTTATGGCCCGCGTCAATGCCGCCAACGTCCAAATTCGGATCCGCCTCGAGGTAGCCAAGCGCTTGGGCTGCGTCAAAAACCTGTTGGTAGGTCATGCCGTCGTTCTGCATCCGCGTCAGGATATAATTGCACGACCCGTTCATCACCCCCATGACGCGCTTGATCTGATTGCCCGCAAGCCCTTCGGTCAGCGCCTTGATCACCGGTATGCCGCCTGCAACCGCGGCCTCAAAGCGGATGACGCGGCCTGCGGATTCGGCCGCAAGCGCAAGGGCTTGGCCGTGGTGGGCCAAGAGCGCCTTATTGGCCGAGACCACATCCTTGCCCGCCGCAATCGCGGCTTCGGTGGCGAGTTTCGCGGGGCCTTCATGGCCGCCCATCACCTCGACAAAGACATCGACATCCTCGCGCTGGGCCAAGGCCACCGGATCGGTTTCCCAAGCATAGCCCGACAGATCCGCATCGCGGGTCTTCGTGCGGTCACGCGCCGAAACGGCGGTGATCACCACCGCGCGGCCGGTGCGGCGCGCGATCAGATCGGCGTGATCTTGCACGATTTTGACAACACCAATGCCGACAGTGCCAAGGCCAGCAAGACCAATGCGCAGGGGGGCAGCCGACATGGGGAAACTCCGTGGTTTTGAATTTGGAGTTTGTTAGCCCAAGGCGGGGCCAAAGGCAACGCGGCGCGCGGTTGTCACCTGCTTCGCAGGGCTGCGGCGCGGGCGCGCAAAGCGGCGCTGCTTGCGGCCAGCGGGTCTTCGGCCAGTGGATCGAGCGGGTCTACCGCCAAATCTCGTGTTGGCAAAAGCGCAGGGCCTGCCAAATCAGGTGCAGCCGCCGCGTCCACGCTGGGAAACTGCGTGCAGGCGGTCAGGCAAAGCAGGAAAAGCGCGCGCAAGATGGATGTCATGGCTGGCACCATACCGCGCGCGGCCTTTGCGTCAATGCGCGGGTTTGATAAAGGTGCCATTGCGCAACTCGGTCATCGCCTGCTGCAACTCGGCTTGGGTGTTCATCACGATGGGGCCATGCCATGCCACGGGTTCCTGAATAGGCGCGCCCGAGATCAGCAAGAACCGGATGCCATCTGGCCCAGCCTGCACGGTAATCTCGTCGCCCTTGCCAAATTCGACAAGACTGCGATTGCCCGACATATCGCGGATGTTCAGCTCTTGGCCCTTATATTCCTTTTCCATCAGCACGCCGCGCGGGGCCGCTGCATCGGCAAAGCGGCCAGCGCCTTCAAAGACATAGGCAAAGGCTTGGCGGCGGGTGTCGATTTTAAAGCTGCGCTTTTTCTCGGGCGGCACGAAGATATCAAGGTATTGCGGATCGGCGGCGATGCCGTCTACCGGCCCGGTCTTGCCCCAGAACGAGCCCACGATCACCTTGACCACGGTGCCGTCGTCTTCCAGCAGCTCGGGGATGTCATGGCCCTTGACGTCTTGGTAGCGTGGCTTTGTCATCTTCAGCTCGCGCGGCAGATTGGCCCAAAGCTGAAAGCCGTGCATCTGCCCCTGCGCGTTGCCCTTGGGCATTTCCTGATGCAAAATCCCCGAGCCTGCGGTCATCCATTGCACATCGCCGCCCTTCAGGGTGCCACGGTTGCCAAGGCTGTCGCCGTGATCTACCGCACCGGCCAGCACATAGGTGATGGTTTCAATGCCGCGGTGCGGGTGCCAAGGAAAGCCCGCCATATAGTCGCGCGGCGCGTCACCGCGAAAATCGTCAAACATCAAGAAAGGGTCCAGCCGGCTTGGATCGCCAAAGCCAAAGGCACGGTGCAGATGCACGCCAGCGCCCTCGACATGGGGTTGAGCAAGCGATGTACGGGTAACGGGACGCAGGGACATGGCAGCCTCCTTGGTTCGGCAGTGCAGGTTGATCCAGAGATAGGTCTGCAAGACCACAGCGGCAATGGCGAAAGCTTGGATAAAAATCGGCAAGCCGCTGTGCGTGATCGCACAATCTGTTCTTATGTAATCGGGTCAGCTGATTTTGGGCGCTCTGATCGCATTAACTGGCACTCGTGATCTGAAAAAAACGATCAAGTGCAGCTAAACCCCGTCATACAGATCTTTGGGGTAAAGCGGGGGCGGGTGACGATGAACTGTTCCAACACCTGATCGCTGAGACCAACCTCAAAGGCCGGATGATATTGCACCTGCGTTTCAACGATGATGGCGTGGTCGCCATCTGACATCGCTGGAATGCGGCTTTGAACCGTTGCCAAGGTGTTTGTTGTCAGGGCGGACAAGGCCCCGTCGGGTGAGATCGACCAATCCACTTCAAGCCGGGTGCGGGTCTTTGAATAGGTCACTGAACTGACGCGGATGCTGACGGCTTGGGTGTCATCTATCAGATATTGCATGAGATCGCGCATGCCCGTGATATAGGCAGGCGTCAAAGGCACGGTGTTCATCTCGCGCGAGATCAGGTCCGAAATGGTATAGGCCGCTTTTTGTGCGGAATTGATCGAGCGGTAGGCATCCCAATACACAAACATCGCCAGATAGGCCCAAAGCATCATCGGCAAGACAATCACGGCTTCTGCAATCAGGGTGCCGCTTTGATCCTCACGGAAGCGACGCAGCGAAGATGTAAACCAGCGCATGTGCGGCTCCTTAATTAGGTTCAGTGACAAAAGCCGTGACGGCAATAACCCCGTAGCCGCCCTTGCCATCCTTAGGCAGGCCAAGACCTATTCCGGTCGTGGGGAAAAGCGCATCCTG
>CAJXWJ010000088.1 GCA_913062925.1 uncultured Pseudorhodobacter sp.
TTAAATTTGCCGTTATCCAAGCGGACAAAGAGAAGCCTGGCTTCGTCGGGAGGCTGTTAGGTCGAGGCCGAGGTGGGAACGACGCCGTGCTTCAAGACTTTGCTGTTAGGCTGCTCGATACCGGAGACACGATCGATGTGGTTATTGAAGCCCTGACCGACGGTCAGAGCGTGCATAGCCGGCAAGCTGCTGAAGGTGAAGGACGCCAAGGGCGCAGGTTACCCCGAGCAGTTCAATCAGGATGGCAGCCACGACCTCACAAAGGTCGCGCGCTTTGAAAACTATCGCGGCTTCCTGTTCGGGTCGCTGAGCGCTGATGTGAAGCCGCTGGAAGACTATCTGGGTGAGGCGCGCAAAATGATCGATATGATCGTCGATCAGGCCGACGAAGGGTTGGAGGTGCTGCGCGGCTCCTCGACCTACACCTATGACGGCAACTGGAAGCTCCAAGCCGAGAACGGCGCGGATGGCTACCATGTGTCGGCGGTGCATTGGAACTATGTCGCGACGACCGCTCACCGCACCGACGATGGCAAGGAAGACAATATCAAGGCAACCGATGCCAGCAAATGGGCCAAGCAGCGCGGCGGTTTTCACGCCTATGACAACGGCCATATCCTGCTTTGGACCGAATGGGCCGATCCGACCAACCGCCCGAACTACCATCGTCGGGAAGAGTGGACGGAACAATACGGCAAGACCAAAGCCGATTGGATGGTGGGCGTTCTGCGCAACCTCTGCCTTTACCCCAACGTCTTTCTGATGGACCAGTTCAGCAGCCAGATCCGTGTTTTCCGTCCCATCAGCGTCGATCAGACCGAAGTCACGATCTACTGCATCGCACCCAAGGGCGAAAGCCAAGAGGCACGCACCCGCCGCATCCGCCAGTACGAGGATTTCTTCAACGCCTCCGGCATGGCCACACCGGATGATACCGAGGAATTCCGGGCAACCCAGCGCGGCTATGCCGGGGCGGCCCACGCCAAGTGGAATGACCTGACCCGTGGCGCAACCCAGTGGATCCAAGGCCCGGATCAAGACGCCAAGGCTTTGGGCATCAACCCGATCCTGTCAGGCGCTCGCACCGAGGATGAAGGCCTGTTCGTCATCCAGCACACCAACTGGTCCGAACGCATGGGCGACGCCATTGCCAAAGAGCGCAAGACCGCACCTGGTGCGTCTGTCGCGGCCGAATGAGGGGGAATAGAGATGAATACGCAAACGCTTGAACGTAGCGCAACGGCGATGACCTTTGATCAAATCCAAGCATTCCTGCATGCCGAGGCACGCGCCTTGGATGACCGCGACTGGGATACCTGGCTGGCCTTTTATCACAAAGACTGTCCGTTCTGGATGCCCGCTTGGGATGACTACGATACGCTAACGGAAGACCCGCTGAATGAGATGTCGTTGATGTATTATCCCAATAAGCAAGGCATCGAGGATCGTGTGTTCCGGATCAAGACCGACAGGTCATCGGCCACATCGCTGCCCGAGCCACGCACCAACCACTATCTGTCCGGGATCGAAGTGCTGAGCCGGGACGGCACGCAGATCAAACTGCGCTTTAACTGGCAGACGCTGAGCTATCGCTACCACCAAACGGACCAGCACTGGGGCACATCATTCTACACGGTCGACACCAGCGGCGGGAGGCCGCTGATCACCGACAAGAAGGTGGTGCTGAAAAATGACCATATTCACCATGTGATCGACGTCTATCACGTCTGACTCCGTACTTCGGACCAGAATGAACCTCCGCGCACCTCTTGGCAGGTGCGCGGCCAAGGGAGGAGCATGCCATGACGACCTATAACGTTGCCCTGAATTTCGAAGATGGCGTCACCCGCGTCATCCAGTGTGAAGACGACGAGAAGGTGACTGATGCCGCCTTCCGCCAAAAGATCAACCTGCCGATGGATTGCCGCGATGGTGTCTGCGGTACCTGCAAGTGCTTTGTCGAAAAGGGCGAGTACGAGCTGGAATTCTACATGGACGAGTCGATGAGCGACAAAGAGGCCGAACAGGGCTTTGCGCTTGCGTGTCAGATGATCCCGGAAAGCGATTGCATCGTGCGGATTCCGGCCTCGTCGGCCATTTGCAAGACCGCGCCAGAGGCTGTCGAGGCCAAGGTGCAGGGCGTTGACCGCCTGTCCGAAACCTCGTTCGGTCTGCGCGTAAAGCTGGCGAAGCCGATCAACTTTCTGCCGGGGCAATATGTGAACCTTACGGTCCCTGGTGCGGGAAAGCATCGGTCTTACTCGTTCTCCTCGGCGCCAGGGGCGCAAGAGGCCAGCTTCCTGATCCGAAACCTACCGGGCGGTGTCATGAGCACCTATCTGGGCGAGCGCGCACAGCCCGGCGACGCCCTGACCGCGACGGGCCCTATGGGGGCCTTCTATCTGCGCCCCATTGAGCGCCCGCAGCTTTGGCTTGCAGGTGGGACCGGGCTGGCGCCGTTCCTGTCGATGCTTGAGCAGGTGGCCGTGCAGGGGGCAGACCAGCCCATCGTGCTTTATTATGCCGTGACCCGTGCCGCTGATCTGGTGGAACTGGGCCGGGTGACAGCCCTCGCTGAAAAGATCGAAAATGTCTCGGTCATCACGATCCTAGCAGCCGCCGAGGACGACCACGCCCGCAAGGGCTTTGTCACGGATCACCTGACTGCTGAAGATCTGAACGCCGGTGATTGCGACGTCTACCTTTGCGGCCCACCGCCGATGGTCGACGCAGTGCGCGCGCATTTCGGCAAGATCGGGGTCGAGCCGGCCAACTTCTACTTCGAGAAGTTCAATCCGACGGAAGCCGAGGTTGCAGCAGCATGAAACAGCGTTTCGACGGTAAGGTCATGGTTGTGACCGGTGCGGCGCAAGGGATTGGTCGGTGCATAGCCGAGCGCGCCGCGGCTGAAGGGGCCCGCGTGCTGATCGTAGATCGCTCTCCTGCCCGCAAGGACGTGGTCAAGGCGATCCGCGCAGCGGGGGGCGTGGCCGATGCGATCTCGGTCAATCTCGAAACTTGGGCGGGTTGCGAAAAGGCGATGCAGAAGGCGATCGAGCTTTGGGGCCGGATCGACATTCTCATCAACAACGTGGGTGGCACGATCTGGGCCAAACCCTTCGAACACTATGAGCCAAAGCAGATCGACGCCGAAGTGCGCCGGTCACTGTTCCCGACGCTATACTGCTGCCGTGCCGCAATCGCGCAGATGCTGTCACAAGGCGCAGGCGTGATCGTTAATGTCTCGTCTATTGCCACGCGCGGACTGAACCGGGTGCCCTATGCAGCGGCCAAAGGCGGCGTGAACGCGATCACCGCAAGCCTCGCCTGGGAAGTCGCCGAGCGCGGCATTCGGGTTGTAGCGACAGCCCCAGGTGGCACCGAAGCGCCACCGCGCGTCACACCGCGCAACCCGAACGCAGAACAAGAACAACGCGCGGACTGGTACCAAACCATCGTCGATCAGACGATTCAGTCCTCATTCATGAAACGTTACGGAACGCTCGACGAACAGGCAGGCCCAATCCTGTTTCTGGCGTCGGACGATGCGTCCTATATCACCGGCATGACCGTGCCGGTTGGTGGGGGCGATCTTGGATAAGCCCTGAGGAGGGGTCGTTTAACCAACTGGAGGAGATTTCAAAATGAAACGTACAATGCTGGCGGCCCTTGGGCTTGCCACCGGCTTCGCTTTGCCTGCTGCTGCCGAAGATATCAAAGTCGGCCTGCTGCTGCCGTTCTCGGGCGTCTATGCTGCGTTGGGCAATGATATCGAGGCGGGCTTCAACCTTGCCATCGAACAATTTGGCAGTGAAACAAAAGCAACCTTCGAAATCGTCCGAGAAGACACCGAGGTGAAGCCGCCGGTTGCTCTTGGCAAGGCCAAGAAGCTGATTTTGCAGGACAATGTCGATTTGATTGCTGGTATTGTCAGCTCTGGTGTGCTGGGCGCTGTGCGCGACATGGTGCATGGGGCGGGCGTACCGCTGATCGTGGCCAATGCGGGCAATGATGAGGCCACAGGCGCTGACTGTTCGCCCTACATCACGCGCATGTCCTTCTCAAACAGTCAGATCAATCGCCCGATGGGGACTTGGATGCACGAACAAGGTATCGGCAAGGTCTTCACGCTGGCGCCGGACTATGCCGCAGGTCGTCAGATGATCGACGCGTTCACCGCAAGCTTCATCGCAGCAGGTGGCGAAGTTGTCGGGCAGGAATTCACTCCGTTTCAGAAGACCCAGGATTTCGGCCCGTATCTTGCGCAAGCCAAGGCAAGCGGCGCAGACGCAGTCTATGTGTTCTATGCGGGCGGTGAGGCGATTTCCTTCGTCAAGCAATATGACAGCTTTGGTCTGAAAGCCGATCTTCCCCTCTATGGTTCAGGCTTCCTGACCTCGGCGCTTTATGTGAACGCCGAAGGCCCAGCTGCCGAAGGCGTGATCACGGCGCTGCATTATGTGCCGACCATCGACACCGATGCGAACCGCGTCTTCGCCGAGGCTTTCACGGCCGCGACCGGCCGCGTTCCTTCGGAATACGCAGTGCAGGGCTATGACGCGGCGCGTGCTTTGATCGAAGCGACCAAGACTGGCGCATCGGATCGTGAGACGCTTGCCAATGCGCTGCGTCAGGTCAGCTTTGAAGGTCCGCGCGGCACGCTGTCGATTGATCCCGCGACCAACAACGTTGTGCAGCCGATCTATGTCTACGAGACCGTGGCGGGCGAAAATGGCCTGACCCAAAAGGTCCTTGCCCAGCTTCCCGCCGAGACTGACCCCGCCAATGGCTGCGTGATGCCACCCATCGCCAACTGATGCAACCTGCCCGGCCGCCTGTGCGTGGCCGGGCATTTCATCCAAGGAGGACCTCTCATGGCACACGATCTTGGTTTCTGGACGCTTCAGGCGCTGAACGCGCTGCAACTGTCCATGTTGCTTTTCCTGCTTTCCATTGGCCTGACGGTCATCTTCGGGCTGATGCATTTCGTCAACCTTGCGCATGGATCACTTTATGCACTTGGTGCCTATTTCGCCGCCTCGCTTGCCGCTGTCGGCGGCTATTGGGTTGGGTTTTTTCTGGCTCCCGTCGCCGTGGCTGGGGTGGGTGTGCTGCTCTATTCTGGGCTGATCAAACGGATGCGCAAATCGGGGCCTATGGCGCAGGTGCTGGTCACGTTCGGCCTGATCTTTGTCATGCTCGATCTTACGCGCATCTTCTGGGGCGATCTAGCGCTTGGGATCGAGGTGCCTGCACTTCTTGAAGGCCGCCTTGCATTCCTTGGCATCGAATATCCGACCTATCGGCTGTTCATTATTACGCTTGGCCTTGCGATCTTTGCCGTACTGGCCTTTGTTCTGCGCAGCACGCAGATTGGTGCAATGATCCGCGCCGGCGTTGACAACGACGCGATGGCCGCCTGCCTTGGGATCAACGTCGAACGTCTTTTCTTTACCGTGTTCTGTGTCGGCTGTGCTTTGGCCGGTCTTGCCGGGGCTGTTGCCGCACCGCTCTTGAGCGTTACGCCCGATATGGGTTTGCAAATCCTGATCCCGACGTTGATCGTCATTGTGATCGGCGGGCTAGGCTCGCTCAAAGGCGCCATAGCCGGGTCGCTCATCTACGGTTTCGTGCAGACCTTTGGCGCGGTGCTTGCCCCGCAACTGGCCTCTGTCCTCATCTATGCCCTGTTGGCTTCGGTCCTTGTGATCAAGCCGGTGGGCCTGTTTCCGGCGAAAGGATAGTTGGATGTTTCGTCACAACGCCCTGCGTTACACCGCTCTGGTTGTTTTGGCTGCCGGAGCCCTGTTTCAGGCCTTCACCGCAGAATATTTTGGGCTCGAGATCCTGACCGAGATCCTGATCCTCGCTATGTTGGTCCTTGCGCTTGATATCGTTGCAGGCTTTGGCGGCATGGTCTCGCTATGCCACGGTGCGCTGATGGGAGCAGGGGCATATGCCTACGCGCTTTTGTCGACTAAGGCGGGCATCGCCCCGCCCGTGGCCATGGCCAGTGCCATCGCCGTGACGGGTGCCGTCGCCTGGGTCATTGGGGCGATCTGCTCGCGCAGCCATGGGATCTATTTCATCATGGCGACGCTGGCCTTCGGTCAGATGGCTTATTCCTACGTGTTTGAGACGCCGCTCTTTGGCGGCGATGATGGGTTGGGCGGTATCTCCCGACTGGATCTAAGCTTTATCGGTGTCGATCTGAATGACAGCCGTAGCTTTGCGCTGTTCTGTCTCGCGGTGCTTGGCGCGGTTTACGCAGCGTCGGTTCTTATCCTGCGATCCGGTCTGGGGCGGTCACTTACGGGGGTTATGCATAATGAACAGAGAATGCGCGCGCTTGGCCTGACAGTCTGGCGTATCAAGGCGGATATCTTT
>CAJXWJ010000089.1 GCA_913062925.1 uncultured Pseudorhodobacter sp.
TCAACCTCTAGCCGCGAGGCGGTTTTTGCCGAGGTGCTGGCGGAAACTGGGGCCGAGTTTGTGCATCCCTATAACGACCCACGGGTGATTGCAGGCCAAGCCACCACCTCGCGCGAGCTGAATGCGCAGGTCGCGGGGCTTACTTCGGTGATCGCGCCAATCGGCGGTGGCGGCATGGTTTCGGGCACCTGCCTGACGCTTTCGACCATCGCGCCGCAGATCAAGATCTATGCCGCCGAACCCGAGCAGGCCGACGACGCCTATCGCAGCTTTAAGGCCGGGCATATCATCGCCGATGATGCGCCCGAAACCGTGGCCGACGGGCTGAAGGTGCCGCTGAAAGATCTGACATGGCATTTCGTGCAAAGCCATGTCAGCGATATTCTGACGGTTTCCGAAGACGAGATTGTCGAGGCGATGAAGCTGATCTGGAAGCGGATGAAGATCATCGTCGAGGCCTCAAGCGCCGTGCCCTTGGCTGCGATCTTGAAAAACCCGCAGCTGTTTCAGGGCCAAAAGATTGGCCTGATCGTCACCGGCGGCAACGTCGATCTGAATAAATTGCCTTGGATGCAGGGCTAGGAGGATACCATGAACAAAGCTTTCACCTTTGACGGGCTTGAGGTCGGCTATGACATTCCCGCGCTGCCGGGCATGGCCGAAGCCGATATCCAGACGCCTTGCCTTGTGCTGGATCTGGACGCGCTAGAGCGTAACATCATCAAGATGGGCAATGCTGCCAAACAGATGGGCGTGCGCCACCGCGTGCATGGCAAGATGCACAAATCCGTCGATGTGGCGCTGCTGCAAGAGCGGCTGGGCGGCTCTTGTGGCGTCTGCTGTCAAAAGGTCAGCGAGGCCGAGGTCTTTGCGCGTGGCGGTATCAAGGATGTGCTGGTCTCGAACCAAGTGCGCGATTTGGCCAAGATCGACCGGCTGGCGCGTCTGCCAAAACTGGGCGCGCGCACCATCGTCTGCGTTGACGATCTGGACAATGTCAAAGACCTGTCCGAGGCCGCAACCCGCCATGGCACCACGATTGAATGCTTGGTCGAGATCGACTGCGGCGCGGGCCGCTGCGGCGTGACCACGACCGAAGCTGTGGTGACGATTGCCACCGCGATTGACGCCGCCGCTGGGCTGAAATTTGCAGGCATTCAGGCCTATCAGGGCGCCATGCAGCACTTGGATCTTTACGCCGACCGCATGGCCAAGACCACGATCGCAATTGAACAGGTGCGCGCGGCGGTTCAGGGGCTTCAGGCGGTGGGGCTTGACTGTGATATCGTTGGCGGCGCGGGCACCGGCAGCTATTACTTTGAAGGAAACTCGGGCGTTTACAACGAACTGCAGGCCGGGTCTTACGCCTTTATGGATGCCGATTATGGCCGCATTCTGGATAAGGACGGCCAGCGCATTGATCAGGGAGAATGGGAGAATGCGCTGTTCCTGCTGACCTCGGTGATGAGCCATGCCAAGGCCGATAAGGCCATTGTCGATGCAGGGCTTAAAGTGCAATCGGTGGACTCGGGCCTGCCGGTGGTCTTTGGCCGCACCGATGTAAAATACATCAAATGCAGCGATGAACACGGCGTGGTCGAAGATTTGGCCGGCGTGCTGAAGGTGAACGACAAGCTGCGGCTGGTGCCGGGGCATTGCGACCCGACCTGCAACGTCCATGACTGGTATGTCGGCCTGCGCAATGGCCGGGTCGAGGTGGTCTGGCCGGTTTCGGCACGCGGCAAGGCCTATTAAAGCTGTTGAAAGGAACCACGCTATGTTGATCATCCCCGAAGCCCTGATCGCCGACCTGTTGTCGCCGCAAGACGCCTTTGACGCGGTAGAGGCCTGCTTCAAAGCCATGGCAACGGCGCAGGCCTATAACTTTCCCGTGGTGCGCGAGGCTTTGGGGGAGGGCCGGCAATATGGCTTTAAATCGGGGCTGGATCGGCTGGGCGGGCAGCTGGGCGTCAAGGCGGGCGGTTATTTCCCCGGCAATGCCGCGCGCGGGATGATCAACCACCAATCCTCGATCTTTCTGTTCGACCCCGAAACGGGTCGGCCGCAAGCTATGGTGGGGGGCAATCTGCTGACAGCGCTGCGCACGGCGGCAGCCTCGGCGCTGTCGATCGACCGGCTGGCGCGGCGCGACGCGCGGGTGCTGGGCATGGTTGGCGCAGGCCATCAGGCGGGGTTTCAACTGCGCGCCGCCGCAAGGGTGCGCCAGTTTGAAAAGGTGGTGGCGTGGAACCTGCACCCCGAAATGTTGACAAACCTTGCAGCGATTGCCGCCGATCTGGGCCTGCCGTTTCAAGCGGTGACGCTGGAGCAATTGGGGGCCGAGGCCGATGTCATCATCACCATCACCTCGGCCCCTGCGGCCTCGGTGCTGAACGCCCATGTGCGCGCAGGCACGCATCTGGCCTGCATGGGCACCGACACCAAGGGCAAACAAGAGGTCGAGGCAAGCTTGCTTGCGCGCGCTGCGGTCTTTACCGACGAGGTGGCGCAATCCGTGACGATAGGCGAGGCACAACACGCGGTGGCCGCAGGCCTGCTGCAACCGCAGGCGATCACCACGCTGGGCGATGTGCTGATCGGCCGCCACGCGGGGCGGCCGTCTGAAAATGCGGTGACGCTGTTTGATGGCACAGGCGTGGCGCTGCAAGATCTGGCGGTGGCGGCCAAAGTTGTCGAAAGGGCGCGCGCCATGGGCTTGGGGTATGAGGTTGCGGTTTAACCCTTCGCGCCTTGGCCACGGGCATAGACATCTTCATAGCGGATGATGTCGTCCTCGCCCAGATAGCTGCCGGTTTGCACCTCGATCAGGGTCAGCGGCAGCTTTCCGGGGTTTTCCATGCGGTGGACGGCACCAAGCGGGATGTAGACGGATTGGTTTTCCGAGATCAGCTTGACGGTCTCATCAACCGTGACCTTGGCGGTGCCTTCGACCACGATCCAATGTTCGGCGCGGTGGTGGTGGCTTTGCAAGCTGAGGGCTGCACCCGGATGCACCACGATGCGCTTGACTTGAAACCGCGGGCCAAGGGCCAGGCTTTCGTACCAGCCCCAAGGGCGGTAGTCGCGCGGCAGCGTTTCGGCTTGCGGCGCGCCTTTGGCCTTGAGGGCTGCCACGGCCTGTTTGACGTCTTGCGCGCGGGATTTATGCGCCACCAGCACCGCGTCGGGCATGGCGACGACGATGATATCGTTCAGACCAATGCCGACCACTTGTTGTGCAGGATCCGTGGCTTGCAGCAGGCTGTCTTGGCAGTCTAGTGCTGTGGCGGCCCCGCTTAGGGCAACGCCCGCGTGGTCTGGGGTGCTTTCGCGCCAAACCGCCTGCCAATCGCCAAGGTCAGACCAAGCGCCATTATAGGGCACCACGGTCAGGTTCTGCGCCCGCTCCATCACCGCATAATCGATCGAGATATCGTCCAAGGTTTGCCAAGGCTTGGCCGCAAGGCGGGTGAAGGACAGATCCTGTTCTGCCGCCTCAAAGGCCGCACGGCTTGCTGCCAGCACCTCGGGCGCATGTTCGGCAAAGGCTGCAAGGATGGTCTGGGTGGTGAACAGGAAAATCCCTGCGTTCCACAGATGCAAGCCGCCTTCCAACAGCGCTTGCGCGCGGGCAAGGTCAGGCTTTTCGACAAAAGAGCGCAGGGCCTGTGGCACCGGCGCAAAATCCGGCGTCGGTTTTTCCGACAGCTCTAGCCAGCCATAGCCGGTCTCGGCGCGGTCGGGGCGGATGCCGAAGGTGACAAGCTGGCCCGCCAGGGCGGCCGGGGTGGCGGCCTGCACGGCGGCGCGGAAAGCTGCCGCATCAGGGATCACGTGATCCGAGGGGGCGACCAGCATCAAGGCGCCAGCGGCGCGCGCATCAAGTGCAAGCGCTGCCGCACAGATCGCAGCGGCGGTGTTGCGCGCCAAGGGTTCGATCAAGATATCGGCTGGGGCTATTTCCAAAGCCGCCAGCTGTTCGATCACCACAAAGCGAAAGTCGCCCGCTGTGACAATCGACGGCGGCGCAAAGCCCGCGCCCGAAAGGCGCAGCGCCGAGGATTGGAACAGGCTTTCCTCGCCCACCAGTTTGACGAATTGCTTTGGATAGGACTTGCGCGACAGCGGCCAAAGCCGGGTGCCAGAGCCGCCGCACAAAAGAACCGGATGAATGTCTTGGGTCATATTATGTTACCGTCTAAAACTGTCAGAATGGGTCAGGAACCAGCGATAGGTCTCGGCCAAGCCGTCTTGCAGCGAGATGCTGGCGCGCCAGCCCATCTGGGCCAGACGCGAGACATCCATCAGCTTGCGCGGCGTGCCGTCGGGTTTGCTGGGGTCGGTCGCGATGCGGCCCTGAAAGCCGGTCACTTGCGCCACCATCTGCGCCAGTTCTAAAATCGAGATATCGCTGCCGCAGCCGACGTTAATATGGCTGAGCATGGCTTGGGTATTGGCGCTGTAATCCGCCTTTGGCAGGGCCAGCACGAACAGCGATGCCGCTGCCATGTCATCCACATGCAGAAACTCGCGCCGTGGCGCCCCACTGCCCCAGATCACCACCTCGTCTTGGCCCGCGCGCGCGGCCTCGTGAAAGCGGCGGATCAGGGCGGGCAGCACATGGCTGTTTTCCGGATGAAAATTGTCGCCCGGCCCGTAAAGATTGGTCGGCATCACCGAGCGATAATCAACACCATGCTGGCGGTTGTAGCTTTCGCAAAGCTTGATGCCGGCGATCTTGGCAATGGCATAGGGCTCGTTGGTGGGCTCGAGCACGCCGGTCAAAAGCGCTGCTTCCGCCATCGGCTGCGGCACATCGCGCGGATAGATGCAGGACGAGCCCAGCTGCAACAGCTGCGTCACACCCGCAGCAAAGGCCTGATGGATGACATTGGCCTCGATCATCAGGTTCTCATAGATGAAATCGGCGGGATAGGCGTTGTTGGCATGAATGCCGCCAACCTTCGCCGCCGCCAAAATCACCACATCGGGGCGCTCGGCCTGCATGAACGCACGCACGGCGGATTGATCGGTCAGGTCCAGCTCGGCATGGCTGCGGGTGACGATATTGGTCTCGCCCTGCGCCTGCAACTGGCGCAGGATCGCACCGCCAACCATGCCGCGATGGCCCGCAAGGTAAATCTTGCGCATGGCTCAGCCCTCAAGGGCGACGGGCAAATCCAGCCCGTGCAGTTTAAGCAGGGCATGGCGTTTTGCCGCCCGCAGATCATGCGCCACCATCTCGGCGCACATCTCTTGCGCGGTGATCTGCGGCTCCCAGCCCAGTTTGGTCTTGGCTTTGCTGGGATCCCCCAGCAGCGTTTCCACCTCGGCGGGCCGGAAATAGCGCGGATCAATCCGCATCACCACATCGCCAATCGCCAAGGCGGGGGCCTTATCGCCGCTGATTGCGGTGACGGTGGCAATCTCGTCGACGCCACTGCCGGTGAAGTCCAGCGTCAGGCCCAATTCCGCCGCAGACCAGGTGATAAACGCGCGCACTGAATATTGCTTGCCGGTGGCGATGACGAAATCTTCGGCAGCGTCTTGTTGCAGCATCATCCACTGCATGCGGACATAATCCTTGGCATGGCCCCAATCGCGCAGCGAGTCGATGTTGCCCATGAACAGACATGGCTCCAGCCCTTGGGCGATATTGGCAAGCCCGCGGGTGATCTTGCGGGTCACAAAGGTCTCGCCGCGGCGTGGGCTTTCGTGGTTAAAGAGAATGCCGTTGCAGGCATAAAGCCCATAAGCCTCGCGGTAGTTCACCGTGATCCAATAGGAATAAAGCTTGGCCACCGCATAGGGCGAGCGTGGATAAAACGGCGTCGTCTCGCGCTGCGGGGTTTCTTGGACCAGACCGTAAAGCTCGGAGGTCGAGGCTTGGTAAAAGCGGGTCTTCTTTTCCAGCCCCAAAAAGCGGATCGCCTCCAGCAAGCGCAAAGTGCCCATGCCATCGACATCGGCAGTATACTCAGGCGCCTCAAAGCTGACCGCGACATGAGACTGCGCGCCAAGGTTATAAACCTCGTCAGGCTGCACTTCGGACAGAATGCGTGTGAGGTTCGAGGTGTCCGTCAGATCACCGTAATGCAGCTTGAAGCGGGCGTTATCGACATGCGGATCCTCATAAATATGATCCACGCGCTGGGTGTTCAAAGAAGAGGCACGCCGCTTGATGCCATGCACCTCGTAGCCCTTCTCAAGCAAAAATTCAGCAAGGTAGGAGCCGTCTTGGCCGGTCACGCCGGTGATGAGGGCACGTTTGAGCATGGCATTTCCAGTACAAATTTACGCGTTAACACTGAGCTTTTAGGCGAGGGCTTTGG
>CAJXWJ010000090.1 GCA_913062925.1 uncultured Pseudorhodobacter sp.
CGGCCTGCGGGGCAAGCTCGGCCTGAGCTTGGGCCAAAGCGGCCTCTTGCGCGGCGATCTCTTCGGGGGTGGGGGCCACGGGCACATCGCTTTGTGCCGCCTGCGCATCCATTCCAGCCTGCGCTGCCGCCGCATCCGCCTGAGCCTGCGCATCCGCCGCAGCCTGTGCTGCCGCTGCATCGGCTTGAGCCTGCGCATCTGCTGCCGCCTGTGCATCTACCGCAGCCTGCGCTGCCGCTGCATCCGCCTGAGCCTGTGCGTCTGCTGCCGCCTGAGCGTCTGCCGCAGCCTGAGCTGCCGCTGCGTCTGCCTGAGCCTGCTCATCCGCCGCAGCCTGTGCTGCCGCTGCATCGGCCTGAGCCTGCGCATCTGCTGCCGCCTGTGCCGCTGCGGCGATGCGGGCTTCGGTCTCGGCCAAAAGCTGCAACAACGCGGGGTCGGTCAGATCGCAGGCCTTGTCGCCCTCCGGCGCGCAGACCACTGTGCCATCCGAGGCGATAAGCGCGCCCTGCGCGTCCAGCGTCTGCGCCAGCAAAGGCCAAGGCTGCACGCCCGCCAAAGCCATCGACAGCACCGCGGTAGAGCCCCAAAGTCGTTTCATCAAATCACCCTTTTCAAAAAGTCGCCAAGCAAAGCCCGATCGCTGCGGGCTCCATCGCGCTATCTGGCCCAAACCTGCGCCGCTATGCGATATCATCGCGCTCTTATAGCGTGGTTATCGGCTAGCCGCGCGTCAGCATCTGCATCAAGCGCGCTTTTTCGCCGACGTCACTGGCCTTTGAGATCACCTCGCCCAGCGCTTGCAGCGAAGCCACCGAATGGCCGGCGCGAAAGCTGTCGACATGCGGCAGCATCGCCATCACGCCAGCGGCGCGCGGGGCAAAGCCATCCCAGCGCAGCAAGGGGTTCAGCCAGATCAGCCGCCGCGTTGAAAGATGCAGCCGCGCCATCGCGGCCTCCAGCACGCCGGTCTCGTCGCGGTCCAGCCCATCGGTGATCAGCAAAACCACAGCCCCCTGCCCCAAGACCCTGCGCGACCAATCGCGGTTGAACGCGGCAATCGAGCTGCCAATGCGGGTGCCGCCCGACCAATCCTGCGCCTCGGCCCCTGCGGCCTTAAGGGCTGCATCGACGTCGCGGTGCTGCAAATGGCGGCTGATATTGGTCAGGCGGGTGCCAAAGGTAAAGGCATGCACCTTGGCCCAGCCTTGGCCGCGCTGATTGGCCACGGCATGCAGAAAATGCAGCACCATGCGGCTATATTGCGCCATGCTGCCCGAGATATCGCAGATCACCACCAAATTCGGCCAGCGCTGTTTGGGTGCGCGCGGGTGCAGCGCCATCACCTCGCCGCCCGTGCGCAGTGCGGCGCGCATCGTTGCACGCGGGTCAATCCGCGCCCCAGCGCCCGCCCCCACCGCCATGCGCCGCGTTTTCAGCGGCTGCACCGGCAGCGACAGCCGCGCCAGCATCCGCTTGGCCTCGGCCATCTCGGCCAGCGACATCAGCTCGAAATCCAGGGTTTTCAAGCGTTCTTCAGCCGAGACGGTGGCGCTTGCGTCGATCTCCAGCTCTTGGCCCTGATCTTGTGCTTCGGGCAGCTCTGGCGGGGCTGGCGCTTTGCCGTCCAGCAAGGCTTCGGCCGCGCGGCGCTCGGCTGCCACCGCGGCGCGGTCTTCTTGCGCGCCTTTGATCTGCGGGATCATGAAGGACATCATATGTTCCAAAAACTGCGGATCGCGCCAGTAAAGCCGAAAGATCTGGTCAAACACCTCGCGCTCTTCGGGGCGGCTGACAAAAACCGCCTGTAGGGTCCAATAAAAATCCATCCGCGTGCTAAAGCCTGCCAGCGCGACCGCGCGCACCGCCTCGATCACCCGTGAGGGGCCAATCGGCAGACCTGCCCGACGCAAAGCACGGGCGAAATGCGCGATGTTTTGCGACAGCTTGCCGTCTTGATGCACCGCCAGATCAGCCAAGCGCCGCCCTCACCCGTTCAAGGTTTTGCGCATGCACGGCGGCATAGGGGGCAAAGTAGCTCAGACTGCCATCGGCCAAATGATCTGCAATCGCCGCCCGCAGATCGGCGGGCGCGCCCTGCTGCAACAAGGTGATATAGGCGGCGGTCGCCTGCCACAGCCGCGCGTCATAGCCCCCCGCCGCAAGTCTGTCGGGCGCGCCATGGTTGGGCAAGATATGCCGCGCACCCAAAGCCGCCAGCCGGTCAAGATCGGCCAGATGCAGCGCAAAATCCTGCGGCGCACCGACATAGGTGACGCAATCTTCCACCGTGTCGCCCGCAAGCAAAATCCCGCGCTCGGGCAACCAGATCACAGTGGCATCATCGGAATGGATATTGGCGCAGATCAGCTCGACCCGCTGCCCGCCCAGATCAAGGCTCAGCGCGCTGTCAAAGACCTGATCCGGTAGCACCAAGGGGCAAATCGCAGGCAGGCCGTGAAAGCTGCCGTCTTCGATGCCTGTGCTATGTGCGGCAAGATGGGCTGCGGTGCGGCGGTTGGCGATCACCTCGCAGCCGGCAAAAGCCTCGGTGCCCGCAACGTGATCCAGATGCCAATGCGACAGCACCACCCTGATCTGCGTGACCCCGCGCGCGCGCAGGGTCTCGCGGATAAAGGCGCCATGTGGCAGCGAGACATGGGTGTCATAGACAATCGCCTGCTGCCCCGCGATCAGCGCATAAGACGCGATGCCCAGCGACAAAGCGCCCTCATCGACCCAATTCGCACCTTCGGCAAAGCGGTGGCCCGCCACGCGCCCATCGTAAAACGCCAAGATCCCCGGATGCGGCTCGAGGATGCGCAGATGGTCAAGCCTCACACCAGCCCCCGCCGGATCTCGTCCAAGATCTTGCCCGCCTCTAGGCTTGACAGCTTTTGGATATCGTCTTGGTATTTCAGCACCGCGCCCAAAGTATCGGCAATCACCTCGGGGGAAAGTGCGATCACATCCAGCGCCAGCAGGCATTTCGCCCAATCAATGGTTTCGGCCACGCCGGGCTTTTTGAACAGATCTTCTTCGCGCAGGCGCTGGACAAAGGCCACCACCTCGCGGCTAAGCGCTTCGGGGGCCTCGGGCACTTTGCTGTGCAGGATTTGCAGTTCGCGCTCGAAGCCCGGATAATCGACCCAATGATAAAGGCAGCGACGTTTCAGCGCGTCATGCACCTCGCGGGTGCGGTTCGAGGTCAGGATCACAATCGGCGGCGCAGGGGCTTTGATGGTGCCAAGCTCGGGGATGGTGACCTGAAAATCCGATAGGGCCTCTAGCAAAAACGCCTCGAAAGGTTCGTCGGTGCGGTCCAGCTCGTCAATCAGCAACACCGGCGGGCCACCTGCCTGCGGGCGCATCGCGGCCAACAGGGGCCGCTCGATCAGATAGTCTTCGGAAAATAGCCCCTCGCGCCCCACCGCCTCGCCTGAGCGGATGGCGATCATCTGCGCGGCAAAGTTCCATTCCGCCACCGCCGAAGCCGCGTCCAACCCCTCGTAGCATTGCAGCCGGATCAACCGCCGCCCCAAGGCCGCCGCGATCACCTTGGCGATCTCGGTCTTGCCAACGCCTGCCTCGCCTTCCAAAAACAATGGCTTGCCAAGTTTAAGCGACAAGAACACCACCACCGCCAAGGCGCGTGCTGCGACATAGCCTTCGGCGGCCAGCAGCGCTTCGACCTCGTCAATTGATGCAGGCAATCCCATAACATCCCCCCCGTTTTGCGCTATGCTGGCCCCGGCTGTGGCAAGGGTCAAGCGCCCATGCAGGCCCTACGACCTAAGCACAGGTCGATATTCTGCTTTCCTTCACAGGCGTTCTGCGCGCAAATAGTGCTGTAGTTGCCCTGATGAGTGATAAATCCCCCCATGCGCGCGCTGTGTATTCTTGGTGTGAAAAACGAAGCCGCCTTTCTGCTGGACTGGCTGGCCCATCACCGCGCCTGCGGTTTTAGCGATTTTCTGGTCTATTCCAACGATTGCAGCGATGGCACCGATCTGATGCTGGACCGCTTATCCGATATGGGCTGGCTGACACATGTCCGCAACGATGGCCCGCATGACGAAGGCCCGCAATGGTCGATGCTCAAATCCGCAGATAGGCACCCGCTGCGGCAGGCGGCTGATTGGATTTTGTTTAGCGATATCGATGAATTCGTCAATATCCACACCGGAGACCGCCGCCTGCCCGCGCTGCTGGCGGCGCTGCCGCAGGCCACTGCGATTGCGCTGACATGGCGGCTGTTTGGCAACGCCGGCGTGATCGAGATTAACGATAGCCCGGTGACGACAAGCTTTACGCATGCAGCCCCAGCCAGCTTTGCTTGGCCTTGGCGGGCGCAGATGTTCAAGACCCTGTTCAAAAACGATGGCACCTACCGCAAACTGGGCGTGCATCGCCCGCGCAATCCAGACCCCGAGCGTCTTGCCGCCGCGCGCTGGTATGACGGCTCGGGCCGCGATCTGCCGGCCAGCATGGCGATGGGGCGGATCTTTTCTGATTACAGCCGCGACAACTATCAGCTGGTGCAGCTGAATCATTATGCGTTGGGCTCGATGCAGAACTACATCATCAAGGCCGACCGCGGCCGCGCCAACCGCGCGGCATCGGGCTTTGATATGTCCTATTGGGTCGAGCGCAACTTTTGCGAGATCGAAGACCGCAGCATCACCCAGCTTGACAGCCAAGACCTGCGCGCCGAATTGCGCGCCGACCCGCAACTGGCGCAGCTGCATCAGTCTGGACTGGCTTGGCGCAAAGCCCGATTCGAAACCCTGATGCAAGACGAGGCCTGGCGTGGGCTTTTTGGCAGGCTGTTGCTGACACCGCCCTCAAAAACCCTAAGTTTTGCCCAAGCCGCCCCGCTGTTGCGCTATACCAGAGCCTCTCCCTTGGGTTGAATTGAAACAATCGGCCCGCATTGTTTTTAAAGCGCCAGATAATCGGCCATGTTTATTCCTTGCTCCTGCCGCAGAGCGCCACGACACTAAGGACCGTTAAGATGTGCTTGTAAATGTGACCCCGCCAAGGTTTGGGGAAAAGGTTATATGATGACGGATACCGAAGCTGAAACCGACCCGCTAATCGACCCGCGCGGACTTTGGGCGGCCAAACTGGAAAAGATGACAGCCGAGTCTGGCTATTTTCACCAGCTTGGCGCCAATCATTTCGGGGTCTTTCTGGATGAGGGCACCACCTTGCTGGTGACCTTTGAAAGCCTAAGCAGTGTTTTGGCCAGACCGGCGCAACTGCCCTTGGCGTTCGATCAAGCCAAGGCCAATGGCTGGTCGCTTTTGACCCTGATTGCCGATGGCGAGACTTGGTTTCGCGATCCAGCGATCTATGCGTTTTTTGACCGACAAGTGGACGATGCGTTTTTCGAAGATTTCGACCGCGTGCTGTTTTATGGCGCGGGCATGGGCGGCTATGCGGCCTGCGCCTATTCGGTGGCCGCACCAGGCGCACAGGTGCTGGCGCTGAACCCGCGCGCCACGCTTGACCCGTCGCAAACCCGCTGGGACAATCGCTCCCGCCTTGCCAGCCGGTTGGATTTCACCTCGCGCTATGGCTATGCCCCCGACATGCTGGAAGGCTGCGCTCATGCCACGGTGATCCACGACCCCGTGATTGTTCCAGATGCGATGCAAGCCGCGCTGTTTCGCGCGCCCTATATCACCCGGCTATCAGCGCGCAACATGGGCGAGGCGCTCGAGCCGCATTTCGCGGCCACCGAGATCTTACCGCCGCTGATCGAACAGGCAATGGCCGCCAAACTGACCACAGAAAGCTTTTCCAAGCTCTGGCGTGTGCGGCGCAACTATCTGCCCTATCTGAAAAATCTGCTGTCCCTCTCTGAACAGGCCGGCCGCAGTGGCCACGAGCGGATGATCTGCAATTCAGTGCTGCAACGGGTGCGGGCCCCGCGCTTTGTCAAGCGCCTTGCGCGGCTGAACGCCTTAGAAAACCGCGACGAAGCCGACGACAGCGCCACAATGCATACAGAAGATTAAAGCTCTGCCACCGCTTGCGTCAACCGCTGGGCATTGGCCCGCGTCCGCTGCCGCAACGGTGCCAAGGCCGCCATTGCAATATCGCAAGCCCCCGCCCCCACCATGACCGCGCGCAAGGCGGCCTGGCTGGCGCAATGCGCGGCTTGCAGCTTTTCGGCAAGCATCTCCTCCGCCTCGGTCTGCGCCATCGGCCAAAGTCCTGCAAAACCGGCCAAACGCAGCCCGATCACCACCTGCTCCTCGGTGAAGATTTCGGCGATCTCCAGACTGGGCCGCATCAGATCAAAAGGATCATA
>CAJXWJ010000091.1 GCA_913062925.1 uncultured Pseudorhodobacter sp.
GGCTCGGCTGCAAATGCAAGCCAGACGGCGTCAAACCAAAGCAATCCGGTTGCGCAGGTTGTGGTGAATTCGATCACGGGCAGCGGGTCCAGCTATAAGATGCCGCCGAACGCGCCGTCGATCTCGGGATTTGCCGGTGGCCCTTGTACGGGGGTGACGACGGGCGGTTCCGGCGCGATTGCCGGGCTTTCGCTGGGCATGGGGCGGTCCGAGACCGATGACAGCTGTCAGCGGCGCAATTGGATTCAGACCCTGCTTGGCGCGGCGCAGCATATGTCGCCCGAAGATTCCGCCTTTATGACGCGGCTTGCCGTCGAAGTGATGCGCGATGATGCCTACCTGTCCGGCCCGTTTCAGCGGCTTGGCGTGGCCTCGCCAAGTGCGACGGGCAAATCCATTGCGGCCTCTTTTGTTGGTAACGCGCCAAAGCCGGTGCAGGCACAGCAGCGCAGTGCAGCTAAAATAAGCGCGCCAAAATTGGCCGCCGATCATGTTTCCAAATCCTGCCTGGTTGTTGGCGCCGAGACGATGCCGGCTTCGGTAAAGACCCTGTTTGCGGCGCGCGGCTGTCAGATACTTGTGAAATGAAAAAGGCGGGTGAGGGGATATGATGCATTCTTTAAAAAGCGCGGCGATTGTGGGTTTGGGCGCACTGGCGGGCCAAAGTGTCTGCGCGGACCCCGTTATTTTAACGCAGCCAAATATCCAAGCCGCGTTGCCGCAATCAGAAGTGATGCGAGCAGGCCTGTCCGCACAAGAAATGGTGCGAGAGGCGATGATCCTTTTATCACCGCAATCAGGATATGAGATTCCGCGGCCAGTTTTTAATGATATCGTAGATTTCATTCCAACATCGGTTCAAAATGCCGCGGATTTCAACGCCTTTTTAGAAGCATCGCCTTCGGCTGTTACTAATCAATTAGGAATGGTTGCGAATTACTGGTGGTTGGCGGCCCAACAAACTGCGGCTATAAATGCTGCCGAAATTGCGCAGCAGGCGATTGATGTTCGCGCCGAAACTGAGGCCACTTTGGCTTTGGCAGGAAGTGTCAGCGGAATTGGGCTTTTACAACAAAGCCCTTATGGGCTTGGCGAAGATTTGCTGCCCTTCGATCTGATTTTGGACCATGGCAACGTCCTCTCTCAAACCGATGCCTTACGCGCGCGTTTGGCCAATGAAATGTCTCCAGGGTTCTTTGCACAAAACTGATGATGCAGGCTTTGAAAAAACACAAGGTAGATGGCGATGAATAAAACGATCTGGTCAGTTTTGATGGCATGCAGTTTAGTGGGAATAAGCGCTTGTACGCCGCCAACACCAGGGGCGTCTAATATCAAGATGCTGCCTTCGGCAAAAACATTGAGCGCTGAAGATATGCGCACCTTGAAGATTATGGTGCCTGCGCCGGTAAAATGCTCAGATCTTAAGCATGAAATTGTGAATACGGTTGCTGGTTGTGAAACCTATGGCAGCTATATTGATGCTGATACGGCTTATAAATATTCAAAGCCGCAGGTGTCTGATAAAGACATGAATTCAACGGCACCTGTCCGCTGTCTTGATTTGACGCCTGTGGCGATGCGCAACTTTTCGATTTGCCTCCCTGTTGTGGTGGTTCTTGAGAGCAAGGTAGCAGTCGTTCCTGCACGACAGCCAGAAGCAGTCGTTCCTGCACGACAGCCAGAGCCAGCCCCTACTGTAGAGTCCACTGGGGTAACTGCTGGTAATACAAGTACTTACGCTTCAAGAAGCGCGGATTCGTCCTATACTGAAGCCAATTCTGGCGACGTTCATACCTACGCTGGAAGCAATACTTTGCCCGATGGCACCAAGGTTTATGAAACCAACACGCTGCGCAGGACGATTGATCCTGACGGCACAATTCACGACGAAGTAAAGCAATAAGGTTAATATAATGATTCTTTCGATGCCCCCAATTGGCCCTCTGCGTAAAGCACTTTCCATTCTGTGTCTTTTTGCCCTGATGGGTTGCGGCAATTTCCCTGCTGCACAAGTTAGCGGCAGGGATATTCCAACGGCTTATTTTGTTTTCTTTGAAAAGGGATCAGCAAAGCCAGTTGCGGGCAGCGATAAGGTAATTACTGATCTTTCGCATTTCATGAAGGCCTATGGCGATTTGAATGTTGATATAGTCGGGCATATTGCAACCGATGAAGCGGAAGTGACCTCACTGGATGTTGCAAGGGCCGCAGCGGTTCAGCGTATTCTTTTAGATAAAGGTTTAATGCAAAACCGGATGCGCGTTGCTGGAAAAGGCCTTTCTGAATCTGTTTCTGATCAAGCTGGCGGCGACTTTTTAGCAGATCGGCGCGTAGATATCATGGTTGTGGTTTTGCCGCAGGTTAGAATAGCGCCGGCTCCCTCTCCAAATTAATAATTTTGATTACATGGTAGATTAAGATACCTAAATACATTAACATCGATTCAGGTGTTGAGGACTTGTGAACCTACAAAGTCAATGCTGCCTGTTTTGACCTTGTTTGCGATTTTCCGGGGAAACGAGGCAGTGTTGGTTTGGCCTCTCATTTTTAAGAGGAAGACCTATGTCGTTTCCATTCCGTTTCAAAGACACCGAAGCAACTGGTTTTAGCGCTCTTAATCGCAGACAACGCCGTGCGGCTTTTAAGCCACAAAAGACTCTGAATGGATTTTCGGGAAGTCAGCAAAAACGCTGGTCGCTAGAAGCGCTGGAGCCTCGGGTTCTGTTGTCGGCAGATCCGATGACGGTTTTGCTGAATTCAGTCTTGGGATATAATGATACGGCTGCGGTCTCGGTGAACATCGAGCTTTATGCCGACAGCGTTGATCCTTCACAACTGATGTATAAAGTCACGGACACCAACGGCGCGCAGGATTTTGCGATGACTGCCGCGCAGGGTGTAAATTTCGTGACCGGTTCTGGCAATGACACGATTACGATCTCTTTTGCTGCGGATTTTAAGCCAGCCGCAGATTTTACCGTTTCATTCGATGCCGGCGCTGGAACCGATACGCTGACGCTGACAAGCTTTGCCGCCGGATATAGTGGCAATCTTGTGTTAAGCGCGGAAACGGTCGTTCTGGATGCGGCGCTTGGCGATGCGGCCACGCGCCTGGGCAATGTGACGGTGACGGCCAATGCGGTGGATGTCTTGGCGGCATCCGGCGGTTCGGCTTCGGCGCAGGCTGCGGCGCAGATTGCGGTTAACCACAGCATTTTTGCAACCGGAACTGTGTCTTTGTTGGCCAATGCTGCAACCTCGGGGGCGGTTGATTGGAGCAATTATTCGGGTCTGACGGGCAATGCAGCGGTGGCGCAAACGGCTGTGATCAGCTTTGCAAGCGATGTGGTCGTTGACGCTTTGACGATACAGGCGCAGGCCTCGGTTGGCTCGGACGTCTCGGTTTTGGCCAATAATCGGATGTTTTTTGATCTGAATATGGCCGTTACCAGCCGCTCCGAGGTTAGTCTTGGCGCGCGGGTCAGCCTGTTGGCCAGTGGCCCAGATCTGGGCCCGCTTGCGGCGATTGATCTGTCGGCCACCGAGCTGACCACGGCCAGCGCGCATCTTTCGGGTCTGAGCATCGAAGACTTTTTGGCGGGCATTTTGCCGGTGTTTTCGGATTCGCTGTCCTCGACGCTGACGGTGGTAAAATCGGCTGCGGTGGTGACGGATGTGGGCGTGCTGCCGGCGGATCAGAGCAAGATTGTGGCCAGCGTTGGCGTTAGCGGGCAGCAGGGCTCGGTGGCGATTTCTGCTATGGGCGGCGGCGCTTTGAACGCGGATGTGGCGCATAAATACTACGGTTCGGCTGAGGTGTCGGTCGTGGGGGCACTGGGCAAATCAGTGGGCGTCTGGCTGAACAATGCCAATGTAATCGGCCGTAATATCTCGATTTCGGCAGCGGATGCTTCGGTTCTGACCTCGGCTGCGCTGATCACGGTGACCAGTTCGAGCGCGGATGTGATTTCCGATGTCAGCCTTACGACGCTGAACGCATCGCAAAGCCTGACTGTGCAGGCGACAAATACCGCGCATTTTGCCGCAACTTCGCGCTTTATCGGCACGTCTTGGTTCCAATTGCCGGTGGGGCTGACGCTGACGGGGGCCAGTGCGATCATCGAAGTCTCGGGTCTGGTCAATGCGACGGTGACCGACAGCAGCCTGAGCGCGCTTGCAAATCTGACCGTTTCGGCCAGCGATAGCCGCCATTTGGCCGGCGAAACCACCGCCTTGCAGCAGTTGGACGCGGGGCTTCTGGCCTCGCTTGCGGCCTATACCACGGGCGGGGCAGGGGGATCTTTGGCCGCCCTGTCGACGCTGAGTGTGAATGTGCTGACGGGTGGTGTTTCGGCGGTTGTCAGCCGCAGCTATCTTTCAGCGCAGGGCGATATTGTGATCTCGGCGCTGGCCGATAACTTTGTCGATAGCCAGGTTGCGGCCTCGATGATGCAATCGGGCGGTTCGGGCGGCACGTTTGGCACCTCGATTGCGCAAAACTTTATCGGTTGGGATGTTGCCAGCATCTTTGCTCAGACCTTTGGTACGCTTTTGGGCTTTAGTCTTGGCCTGTCGAAATCAGGTTTTGATGTCGAGGCCGGCGTGCTTGCCAGCGACGTTGCAACCATCGCGGCGCTGCGGGTGTTGGCCAAGCAAACCTCTGCGGTCAACGCCACTGTCTCGAATGTCTCGCAAAACCGCTCGAGCCTGCCGGGCGTGGATACCAACAGCTTTTCGGTCGCAACTGTCTTGGCTTCGAACCGGTCGGCCACAAGCACCACGGCGCGGATCGAGGGTCTTCTGGCCACGGCAGCACAGATCAGCGCAGGGGCGGGGATTACCGTAAGTGCCGACGATGCCTCTGATTTTATGGCAAATTCGCGGGTCTATTCCTCGTCGCTGTCGGCAAACGACAATGGCGCTTCGATGATCAACAGTCTTGCAGGCCTGTTTGCGCCCGCCGATTACCGCACCGATGGCAACGGGCTTTTTACCGGTGATAGCCTGGCCACGCTGACGGCGGTGCAGGCTTCGGCACAGACGCTGGATTTTGGTGATATTGTCACTTTGCTGCCAACTTGGGCGCCAAATCCGCTGTCGCAGGCCAATGCACTTGGCACGGCGAATGCGATGTACCGCTTTCTTGGCGAGAGCGGGAGCTATGTCAACCAAGCCGCTTATCGCACCGACGGCGCGCAGGTTTTCACTGGTTCCAATGCCAATCATCTGGCCGCAACCGCCAGCCCTACGCAAAATCTGCACAAGGGCGATCGGGTGGCCTTGCTGCCGGTTTGGCTGGCCAGCGGCGGCTCTTTGGGGGCTGCGGGGGCGATCTATAGCTATCTTGGCGGCAATGATCCGGTGGATCTGACCACCACCGATTTCAGCAATGCCGCTCTGTGGCAGTTGGAAACCGCGATTGACGATATTGATTTCACCAATGCCGATCTGTGGAAGCTTGAGCCCACCTCGCAGCTGATCCCAACCGGCTACAACGCATCGAATTCCGACTCGATGGGCTTTGGTGGGATGATTGTGCGCAACGAGGCGATTGGCGGCGCGCAAGCCAGCCTGCGCTATCTGCGGGTCTATGACAGCGGTGTGACGCTGGTTTCTGCGCTGCAAAGCGGGTCTTTGACGGCGACGGGCGATATTGTCACCAAAAGCTCGGGTGGCAATGCGCTGAACGGGGCGGGCACCGATGCCGCCTATAGCCTTGTTCTGGCCTCGAATGCGCTAGAGGGCAATGCTGTGGCGCAGCTGCGCGACAGCAGCATAACGCTCACCTCGGGTACTGTGACGGTCAGCGCGCTGAACCAGACCGTGCTTTCAGCCAGCATTCACAACGGCTTGTCTTCGGGCGCGGATCAGACCTCGCTGTTGATTTCGATGAACTCGGTCGGCTATGCGCCGATGAATCTGTTTGGCGCCAGCTTTTCGACGCTGGTGGGCT
>CAJXWJ010000092.1 GCA_913062925.1 uncultured Pseudorhodobacter sp.
TGCGCGGCAAACGCTTTGGCTTCAGCCTCGAAGACATCCGGCAATTGCTGGATATGTATGATCACAACGGCAGCAATCAGGGGCAACTGCAACGCACCTATCAACTGGCGCAAGACCGTATCGCCCAGATGAAGGCGCAGGCCGCCGAACTCAGCCTTGCCATTCATGACCTTGAAACCGAAATGCGCGGCGTCGCAGCCACTCTTGCCGCCTTCCGCACAACCGCAGAATAGGACAGCCCATGCCCAGCTACACAGCCCCCGTCAAAGACATGCAATTCCTGCTGCATCAGGTGCTGAACGTCAGCGCCAGCGAAATCGCAGGCTACGCGGATCTGGACGAAGCCTTCACCGCCGCCGTTTTGGAAGAGGCGGGTAAGGTTGCCAGCGATCTGCTCGCCCCGCTGAACGCCAGCGGCGACCGCGAGGGCTGCGCGCTGGAAAACGGTGTCGTGCGCACGCCCAAAGGCTTTAAAGCCGCCTTTGCCGCGATGAAAGACGGCGGCTGGACAGCGCTTGACTGCGACCCTGCCTATGGCGGCCAAGGCCTGCCCTATCTGATGGGCACCGCGGTGGGCGAGATTTTCGTTTCGGCCAATATGGCCTTTAACATGTACCAAGGCCTGACCCATGGCGCCTATTCGGCGATCCACACCCACGGCACAGCGGCACAAAAGCAAACCTATCTGCCCAAGCTGATCTCTTGCGATTGGACAGGCACGATGAACCTGACCGAACCGCATTGCGGCACCGATCTTGGCCTGATGCGCACCCGCGCCGAACCACAAGACGACGGCAGCTATAAGATCACCGGCACCAAGATCTTTATCTCGGCCGGCGATCACGATCTGGCCGAAAACATCATCCACCTTGTGCTGGCCAAAGCCCCGGGCGGCGGCGAAGGCACCAAGGGGATTTCGCTGTTTATCGTGCCAAAGCTGCTGGTCGGTGCCGATGGCGGCTTGGGCGCGCGCAACGCCGTCTCGGTCGGTAAGATCGAAGAGAAAATGGGCATCCACGGCAATGCCACCTGCGTGATGAACTATGACGGCGCCACCGGCTACCTGCTGGGCGATCTGCACAAAGGCATGCGCGCGATGTTCACCATGATGAACGAAGCCCGCCTTGGCGTCGGCCTGCAAGGCTATGCCGTGGCCGAAGCCGCCTATCAAAATGCCGCAGCCTATGCCCGCGACCGCCTGCAAGGGCGCGCCGTGACAGGGGCGCAAAACCCCACAGGCCCAGCCGATGCGCTGATCGTTCACCCCGATATTCGCCGCAGCCTGATGGATCAGAAATCCTTTGTCGAAGGCGCGCGCGCTTTCACCTTCTGGTCCGCTCAGATGATCGACGCCTCGGTGCGCAACAAGGACGCCGATGCCGAAGGCCTGGTGTCACTGCTGATCCCGGTGCTGAAAGGCTTTCTCACCGACCGCGGCTTCGAGACGGCGGTGCAGGCCCAGCAAATCTGGGGCGGCCACGGCTATATCGAGGATAACCCGATGTCGCAATTTGTCCGCGACGCCCGCATCGCCCAAATCTACGAAGGCGCAAACGGCGTGCAAGCGCTGGATCTGGTTGGCCGCAAATTGGCGCAAGACGGCGGCAAGCATGTCATGGCCTTCTTTGATCTGATCAAAACCTTCCTCAAGCAAAACGCCGATGACCCGCAGATGACGCCCTATCTTGAACCGCTGAAAAAAGCCTCCAAAGACGTGCAGGCCGCCGCAATGTTCTTCATGTCCCAAGCGGCAAAAAATCCCAATGCCGCGCTGGCAGGATCCTATGATTTCATGCTGATGATGGGCCATACCTGTTTGGGCCTGATGTGGGCCAAAATCGCCAAAGCCGCGCTTGCGGCCACCACAGACCCCGAGTTCCACAATGCCAAGCTGATCACAGCGCGCTATTATATGACCCGCCAACTGCCCGCCACTGCGCTGCATCTCGCCCGCATCGAAAGCGGCGCCGATCCAGTGATGGCTTTGCCCGAAGCGGCGTTCTAAGCTGCCCTAAATTCAGAGAGGACCGCCATGCCAAAACGCTTTCGCCTCACCCGTCGCTTTCCGGTCGCCATGACCGAAGACGGCTACCGCCGCCTGAAAACCTTCGCGCGCGAGGCCGGTCTGGACGAGGGCGAGGCGCTGTCCTTTCTGTTTGAAAACTACAGCAGCGTCATCCATCACGACAATCTCACCCACCGCCTGCGCCTGTTCAATGCCGAACTCGAAAGCCGTAAATAACCGTTTCATCTGTCTAAAAATATCCCACGGGAGCGCGAGGGTGTGAAACCCTCGCTCCGACCGCAGTCTCAAAGGACCACCGTTCATGACCGCAAAACTCTACTGCTTTGGCGAATCCGGCAATGCTTACAAATGCGCCCTTGCCCTGACCTTCGCCGATATGGACTGGGAACCGATCTATGTCGATTTCTTCAACGGCGGCGCGCGCACGCCGGAATTCCGGGCGATCAATGAAATGGGCGAGGTGCCGGTGCTGCTGGATGGCGAAACCACACTGACGCAATCCGGCGTGATCCTCGATTACATCTCCTCCAAAACCGGCAAGCTTGGTGGCAAATCCGCAGCCGAGCGCCGCGAGGTGCTGCGCTGGCTGTTTTGGGACAACCACAAATTCTCGACCATGATCGGCAACACTCGGTTTTTGATGAACTTCCTGCCCGCCGACAAACGCCCCGAAGCGGTGATCACCTTTCAGCAAGGCCGCCTGAAAGCCGCCTACGCGGTGCTGAACGATCACCTGACCCAGCGCACTTGGGTCGCGGGCGAGGCGATGACCATCGCCGATCTGTCCTGCGCGGGCTATCTTTACTACCCCGAACCCTTTGGCTTTAACCGCGCCGACTGGCCTGCCATCGCAGCTTGGCTTGACCGAATCGCCGCCACCCCCGGCTGGAAGCATCCCTATGATCTGATGCCCGGCAATCCTTCCGATCGCGCATAGGAGCCCGTCATGACCGATGCCTATATCTACGACGCCGTCCGCTCGCCACGTGGCAAAGGCCGCGCAGACGGCTCTTTGCATGAACTCACCTCGGTGGCGCTTTCGGCCAAGATCCTGAACGCGCTGAAAGACCGCAACGGGCTGGAAGGCCATGCCGTCGAAGATGTGATCTGGGGCAATGTCACCCAGGTGGGCGAACAGGGCGGCTGTCTTGCCCGCTCGGCGGTCTTGCTGTCTGATCTAGATGAATCGATCCCAGGCCTTGCGATCAACCGCTTTTGCGCCTCGGGGATGGAGGCGGTCAATCTGGCGGCCAATCAGATCCAAGGCGGCGCCGGCCGCGCCTATATCGCCGGCGGGGTCGAGATGATGGGCCGTGTCGCCATGGGCTCGGATGGGGCGGCGATTGCGGTCGACCCAACGCTGGCGATGAAGACCTATTTCGTGCCGCAAGGCATCTCGGCCGATATCATCGCCACCCAATACGGCTTTACCCGCGACCAAGCCGACGCTTTGGCGGTGCAATCGCAAGCCCGTGCGGCAGCGGCTTGGGCCGACAACCGCTTTGCCAAATCCATCATTGAAATCAGCGATCAAAACGGCCTGCCGATCTTGGCCCATGACGAATATATGCGCCCCAAGACCGATATGCAGACGCTTGGCGCGCTCAAGCCCGCCTTCAAAGACATTGGCGAAAGCATGCCCGGTTTTGATAAGGTGGCGCTGATGAAATACCCGCATCTCGAGCGGATCAACCACATTCACCACGCGGGCAATTCCTCGGGCATCGTCGACGGCGCTGCGGCTTTGCTGATTGGCAATGCTGAATTTGGCCGCGCCCACGGCCTTAAGCCCCGCGCCCGCATTCGGGCGACAGCGAAAATCGGCTCGGACCCCACCATCATGCTGACAGGACCCGTGCCTGCGACAGAAAAGATCCTGCGTGACAGCGGCCTAAGCATCAAGGACATCGACCTTTTCGAGGTGAACGAGGCTTTTGCCGCCGTGGTGCTGCGGTTTCAGCAGGCCTTTGACGTCGACCCTGCGCTGGTCAACGTCAACGGCGGTGCGATCGCCATGGGTCACCCTTTGGGGGCGACAGGGGCGATCATCATTGGCACCCTGTTGGATGAGCTGGAGCGCAGCGACAAGACTCTTGGCCTTGCCACGCTGTGCATCGCCAGCGGCATGGGCGCGGCCACCATCATCGAGCGGATCTAGCCATGCCGGTCAGGGAGTTTGATCAGATCGCCGACGCGCTGACCAACGCCCTGATCGCTGGCGACTTTACGGCCTATCGCAGCCTGATGGACTTACCGCTTAAGATCAGCACACCTTCGGGGCAAAGTTACCTGTTGCAAAGCGAAGACGCCTTGCAACAGGATTTTGACGCTTATGTTTCGGTGATCAGCGCCAATGGCGTCACCGATATCTACCGACAGATCTTGGGTTTTGATCTCAGCCAAACAGGCGAGATGCAGCTTCGATGCCTGACCCATATCATGGCCAAGGCGCGACGCTTGATCGCGCCGTTTGAGACGCATTTCCATCTGCATCAAACCAAAGACGGCTGGCGCATCCACTTTATAGAAAGCTCTGAAGATCATATCAAATGGACGCTAGGCCAGACGCCGCTTGCAGGCCAAAGCCCGACAGAGTCAAGGGATGGCGCATGATCGAGCGCGGCCAGCTCCTTACGTTCCAACCGACGCGGCAGATGCTGACTCTTAATTCATATTGGCCAGATCTGCCCCCTGCCTGCTGTGTAAAAGGTGCCCCATGCCCAAGCTTGACCTGACAAAAGTGCCGCTAAAAACCGGATCAATCTACCCCGTTCCCTATGCGGATCTGATGGCGGGCCGCGCAAGCCTGCGCTTGGCCGAGGCGGGCGGGCTGACGCAATTTGGCGTCAATCTGGTGACGCTGCAACCGGGGGCTTTGTCGTCGCTGCGCCACTGGCATCTGGTCGAGGACGAGTTTGTGATGATCACCGCCGGCGAATGCGTGCTGGTAGAAGACGGTGGCGAGACGCTGATGCGCACCGGCGATTGCGCCGCTTTTGCCGCCAATACGCCCGATGGGCATCACTTTCTCAACCGCAGCACCTCCCCTGCCAGCTTTCTGGTCATCGGCAGCAAAGCCCCGCGCGAGGTCGTCACCTATAGCGACGTCGATCTGGTGGTGACGATGGCCGAGGGCTGCGCCGATTTCAGCTATAAAGACGGCAGCAGCTATGCGGGGCCCAGATGATCGTTCACCCCGATCTTGCGCCCGTCAGCCGCGCCGATGGGCTGGAAACCCAGCATCTTTCGGTGGCGGGGGGCCTGCGCCAGTTTGGCGCCTACGTCGAAACCTTGGCCAAGGGGGCTTGGTCGTCCAACCGGCATTGGCACGAGGCAGAAGATGAATTTTTATTCGTATTGGACGGCACCGCCACTTTACATGACGACAACGGCCTGACCGATCTGACCCAAGGCGATGCAATCACTTGGCGACAGGGCGAGCCCAACGGCCATCATGTCACCAACCGCTTTGACACGCCGCTGCGCTATCTGATCGCGGGCGCGCGCGCGGGCTTTGACACCTGCCACTATCCCGACAGCGGCAATCGGCTGCAAACCGGCGCAAGTCGGTGGCAGCTGTTTGACAGCCAAGGCCTGCTGCTGCGCGCAGGCGATAACCCACCCGAGCTGTGCAATCTGCCACCGGCCTGGGGCTTTGCCTATGATGGCAGTCGCTTGCCGCAGATCCATCGCGCCCAAGGCCGCGCTTGGGTGTTGGAAGACGCCTATAGCCACCCGATCCTT
>CAJXWJ010000093.1 GCA_913062925.1 uncultured Pseudorhodobacter sp.
CCCATGCTGGCGGGAACCGCGATTTCATAAGACAGCTCGCCCGAAAAGCTGATCCGGTACACCCGTACAGGAAAGCCACCCAAGCTGCCGTCCGCCCAAACCATAAACGGCAACGCCTCTTTCGAGACATCCATCCCGCCCAGTTTTTCCAGCAGCTTGCGGGCATTGGGGCCAACTACGGCCACTTGCGCCAATTGCTCGGTGATATTGGCGGTGTAAACCTTCCAATCCCACCATTCGCATTGCAGCCAATCTTCCATCCAAGCATGGATGCGATCTGCCCCGCCCGAGGTGGTGTGGCAAAGCCAGGTTTCTTCGTCAATCCGCGCCACAACGCCGTCGTCTGACAAAAAGCCCTGCTCGTTGCACATCAGACCATAGCGGCATTTGCCCACCGGCAGCGTGCTCATCACGCCGGTGTAAAGCATATCCATAAAGCGGCCCGCATCGGGGCCTTTGACGATGATCTTACCAAGCGTCGAGGCATCCAAAAGCCCCAGTGCCGTGCGGGTGTTGTTGACCTCGCGGTGCACCGCCTGCTCGTGGTTCTCGCCTGCACGCGGGAAGCAATAGGGCCTGCGCCACAGACCGACCGGCTCCATATAGGCGTGATTGGCTTCGTGCCAGGCATGCATCGGGGTTTTGCGCAAAGGCTGAAAGATCTCGCCGCGCGATTCCCCCGCCAAAGCGCCCAAAGTCACGGGCACATAGGGCGGGCGGAAGGTGGTGGTGCCGACGCGCGGAATCTCTTCATTCAAAGCATCAGCAAGAACGGCCAGCCCATTGATATTGCTCAGTTTACCCTGATCCGTCGCCATGCCCAAAGTGGTGTAGCGCTTGGTGTGTTCAACGCTTTCATAGCCTTCGCGCACCGCCAGTTGCACATCCGAGACTTTGACGTCGTTCTGATAATCCAGCCACATCTTGGCCTTAAGCGCATGGCCCGCGCCCTGCGGCATGATCCAGACCGGCTCCATCGCCTGTTCGATCACCGCATCGGCGCTTGCGGCCTTGGCCTCGGCCTGCATGCCAACGGCGGCACAGGCCGCAGCCGCGCCGCGTGCGGCATCGGCCAAGGCTTCGGCAGTCGTCATAGCACCATTGGCAGCGCCCACCGCCACGACCATGGCAAGCCCGTCTGCTCCGGTTGGCGGACGCATCACATCCGGGCGGAAGTGCTGATTGACCTTGTCCCAGACCAGCTTGCCGCCACAATGGCTCCACAAATGCACGACCGGAGACCAGCCGCCCGACATCGCCACGGCGTCACAAAGGATCTCTTCCAGAACGGCGCCCTCGCCCGCCTGCGCGCAAAGCTGCACGCCGGTGACCCGCTTGCCGCCCTTGACCTTGGCAATCGCGGTGCCCGTGGCCACCCGAATGCCCAAAGCGCGGGCTTTTTCTGCCAAAGCCCCAGAGACCGTGCTGCGCGCATCCACGATGCAGGGCACCACAAGACCGGCTTCCACCAAGGCAATCGCGGTGCGATACGCGTCGTCGTTATTGGTCACAACCACGGTGCGGTCGCCTGCCGAGACGGCAAAGTTCACCACATACTCGCGCAAAGACCCCGCCAGCATTACGCCGGGAATATCATTGCCCGCAAAGGACAGCGGCCGTTCAATCGCCCCCGTCGCGGTGACGATTTGCGCCGCGCGAATGCGCCACAAGCGGTGCTTTGGCCGCCCGTCGCCGGGGGTATGGTCTGCGACCTTCTCATCGGCCAAGACATAGCCGTGGTCATAGACCCCGACACCGGCGCAGCGCAGCCGCAGGGTGACATTCTCCATCGCCTCTAGTGCGGCCACGGTGGCGTTGATCCACAGATCTGCCGCAGCGCCTTCGATCTGGTCGCCATCAACAGGTGCGCGCCCACCCCAATGCGGGGTTTGTTCCAGCACGATCACCCGTGCGCCGGCCTGCCCAGCAATCAGCGCTGCCTGCAAACCGGCAATGCCGCCGCCCACAACCAGCAGGTCGCAAAAGGCATAGGCCTGCTCGTAGCGGTCAGCGTCGCGCTGGGTTGGCGCGCGGCCAAGCCCTGCCGAGGCGCGAATGATCGGCTCGAACAGATGCTTCCACGCGGCGCGCGGATACATGAAGGTTTTATAGTAAAACCCGCCCGGCAAGAACCGCGCCAACGCGTTGTTCACCACGCCCACATCATATTCAAGGCTTGGCCAATGGTTTTGGCTGGCAGCCTCTAGGCCTTCGAAAAGCTCGGTGGTGGTGACGCGCTGATTGGGTTCAAACCGCCCATCGCGCCCCAGACCGACCAAGCCATTTGGCTCTTCTGGCCCTGCGGCCACGACCCCGCGCGGGCGGTGGTATTTGAACGACCGCCCCACCAGCATCTGGTTATTGGCCAGCAGCGCCGAGGCAAGGCTGTCGCCCGCATAGCCGCGCATGCGCTTGCCGTTAAAGGAAAATTCGGTTGCCGCAGAGCGGTCAATCAACCGCCCGCCCTTGTGAAGCCGAGTGCTCATTTGTAGCCCTTCCACTCCGGCCGTTTGGCCTTGATCTTATCTTGCAGCTCGGCCGGTGGGGCCGAGGATTGTGCGGCATAGGTGCCAAACACTTCCAATGTGGCGGTGTCGCGCGCGGCCAAAAACCACTTGCCGCAGCCATAGGTGTGACGCCAGCGTTCAAAATGCACGCCCTTGGGGTTTTTGCGCGCAAACATATAGGCCTCGAACTCTTCGTCCGAAGACCCCGGACCAAAGCGCTTCAGATGCGCCTCGTAGCCGGGCGAGAGTTCGGTTTCTTCGGCTTTGACGCCGCAATAGGGGCATTCAAGGATCAGCATGTCGTTGCCTCGCAAGTGTTAAGAGCAAGGGGGCGCTGCCCCCAGGCTGCTAAAGCAGCCTCCCCCGGGATATTTAAGCCAAGATGAAAGCCCATCAATGCGCCACCCCTGCGGCGACGGATTCGTCGATGAACTGGCCTTCTTTGAAGCGCCACATATTGAAGGCCTCGGCCAGGGGGCCCGGCTCGCCTTTGGCGACCAGCTCGGCCATTGCCCAGCCGGATCCGGGGATCGCCTTGAAGCCGCCGGTGCCCCAGCCGCAGTTGATAAAGCAATTCCCCAGAGGGGTTTTCGATATGATCGGCGAGCGGTCGCCGGTCATATCGACGATGCCGCCCCATTGCCGCAGCATTTTCAGCCGCGAGATCATCGGGAAGGTTTCGATCAGCGCGCGCAGGGTTTCTTCGATATGGTGGAACGAGCCGCGCTGGGTGAAGTTGTTGAAGCCGTCGGTGCCGCCGCCGATCACCATCTCGCCCTTGTCAGACTGGCTCATATAGCCGTGCACGGTATTGGCCATCACCACCACATCCATGCAGGGTTTGATCGGCTCGGAGACCAGAGCTTGCAGCGCCACCGCTTCAACGGGCAGGCGGAAGCCTGCCATATCAGCGACTTGGCCCGAATGCCCCGCCACCACAACGCCGAGTTTTTTGCAGCCGATAAAGCCCTTGGTGGTGTTCACGCCGGTGACATTGCCAGCTTCCGAGGTGACGCCGGTGACTTCGCATTGCTGGATGATGTCCATCCCCATTGCCGAGCAGGCCCGTGCATAGCCCCAAGCCACGGCATCGTGACGCGCGGTGCCGCCGCGGGCCTGATAAAGCGCGCCCAGCACCGGATAGCGCGGCCCGTCGATATTGATGATCGGCACCAATTCCTTGACCCGCTGCGGCCCGATCCATTCGGTGGCGACACCTTGCAGGGCATTGGCATGGGCTGTGCGCTGATAGCCGCGAATTTCGTGATGGGTCTGTGCCAGCATCAAAAGCCCGCGCGGGCTGAACATCACGTTATAGTTCAGATCCTGCGACATCGTCTCGTAAAGCGAGCGCGCTTTTTCGTAGATCGCAGCAGAGCTGTCTTGCAGGTAGTTCGAGCGGATGATCGTGGTGTTGCGCCCGGTGTTGCCGCCGCCCAGCCAGCCCTTTTCGATCACCGCCACATTGGTGATGCCGTAATTCTTGCCCAAGTAATAGGCCGTCGCAAGCCCGTGGCCACCCGCGCCGATGATGATGACATCATAAGACTTTTTCGGCAGCGGCGAGGCCCAAGCCCGCTCCCAGCCCATGTGATGCGTCATGGCTTCTTTGGCGATGGCGAAAACTGAATAACGTTTCATGGGCGGCCCCCTATGGTTTGCTTGCGCGCTTATCTCTTGATTGCCGCTTTTACCCCGACATGCCAGCGGCACAATCGGGAAAATTACGACATCCGTCGCAGAATGACGCCTGCGGCGGAATCTCCCCTTTTGCCAAGCGGCCAAACCGCCTACATCAGGGCAAGACTGAAGGAGCGTGGCATGGACAATTGGCAATTCTGGGCGGCAGCGGCTGCGATCACGGCGGGCATTGCGGCGACGCTGTTGCAAGCCTTGCGGCGGGGCGATGCGCAGGCCGATGATGGTGCAGCGCTAAAGGTCTATACCGATCAGCTGGCAGAAGTTGACCGCGACCTTGGCCGCAATGTGATCTCGGCCGCCGAAGCCGAGCGGCTGCGGGTCGAGGTGTCGCGCCGCCTGCTGGACGCCGACCGCGCCTTGCAAAACGCGGCCCCGAAGGGCGGCAAGGGCTCGGCGCTGCCAGCGGTTTTGCTGATCATCGCGGTGCTGGCGGCGACGCTTTTGGTCTATAACCGCCTTGGCGCGCCGGGCTATGCCGATTTGCCGCTGCAAGCGCGGCTTGCGATCAGCGACGAGAATTACCGCAACCGCCCCTCGCAAGAGGCCGCCGAAGCCGCAGCCCCTGCCCCAACGCTTGCGCAGGCCGATCCGCAGTTCACCGCATTGATGGCGCAGCTGCGCGCCGTGGTCAAAACCCGCCCCGATGATGTGCAGGGTCTGGCGCTGCTGGCCAAGAACGAGGCGCAGCTGGGCGATTTCATTGCCGCGCGCAAAGCCTATCAGCATCTGGTCGAGGTCAAGGGCGACAGTGCCAATCTGGACGACCACCTTGGCCTTGCCCAAACCATGATCGTGGCGGCAGGCGGTTTTGTCTCGCCCGAGGCGGAAAAGCATCTGATTGTGGTGCTGCAAGCCGACCCTAAAAACGGGCTGGCGCGCTATTTCTCGGGGCTGATGTTTGCCCAGATTGGCCGCTTTGATCGCGCCTTTGCGCTGTGGGAGCCGCTTTTGGCCGAAGGCCCCGCCGATGCAGTCTGGATCGGGCCTATTCGCGCGGGCTTGCAAGAGGTCGCCGATCGCGCCGGCATCAAATACCAGCTGCCCGATACGGGGCGCGGTCCGAATGCAGGGGATGTCGCCGCCGCTGGGCAAATGTCGGGTGCGGACCGCCAAGCGATGATCCAAGGCATGGTGGCGCAGCTAGAGGACCGTCTGTCCACCGAAGGCGGGCCAGTGGAAGAATGGGTCAAGCTGATCAACGCGCTTGGCGTCTTGGGCGAGGCAGATCGCGCCAAAACCGCCACCGATCAAGCCAAAGCCGCCCTGCCCGCCGAGGCTGCAACTTTGGATGCAGCACTTGCCGCCGCGCT
>CAJXWJ010000094.1 GCA_913062925.1 uncultured Pseudorhodobacter sp.
GTGCCGACCTTTGCCACCCGGCCAACATCATTGCGGCCCAGATCCAGCAGCATCAGATGTTCGGCCAGTTCCTTTTTGTCCGACAAAAGGTCTAACTCCAGCGCCTTGTCTTCCTCGGGCGTGACGCCGCGTTTGCGGGTGCCTGCGATGGGGCGCACCGTCACCTCGCCTTCGCGCAGGCGCACAAGGATCTCGGGGCTGGCACCCACAACCTGAAAGCCGCCAAAGTTGAAAAAGAACATAAAGGGCGAGGGGTTGGTGCGGCGCAAGGATCGGTAAAGCGCAAAGGGCGCATATTCAAACCGCTGCGTCCAGCGCTGCGAGGGCACCACCTGAAAGATATCGCCGGCGCGGATGTAATCCTTGGCCTTTTCGACCGCGGCCTTATAGCCTTCATGGCTAAAGTTCGAGGTCATCTCGCCAACAGGGCCCGCATCGCCCAGATCGCGCGGCGCGGCAGGGGCGCGGTCCAGATCGCGCAGCGCGTCCATCACCCGCTCGGCTGCCTGAGCATAGGCCGCACGCGCCGAAAGCCCTGATGCTGCCCAAGCTGGGGCCACCAGCGTCACCTCACCCTTCACCCCGTCCAGCACCGCCACCAGCGAGGGCCGCATCAACACGGCATCGGGCAGGCCCAGCGGGTCGGGGTTCACATTCGGCAAATGCTCGACCAGACGGATCATGTCATAGCCCAGATAGCCAAACAGACCCGAGGCCACCGGCGGCATGCCAGCAGGCAGATCCATCCGGCTTTCGGCGATCAGGTCGCGCATGGTTTGCAAGGGGTCGCCGTCCAGCGCGGTAAAGGCCTGCGGGTCAAAGCGGGCCTCGCGGTTGATCCGGCTTTGCGCGCCGTGGCATTGCCAGATCAGATCGGGTTTCATGCCCACAACCGAATAGCGGCCGCGCACTTCGCCGCCTGTCACCGATTCCAACATGAAAGTATCGCTGCGCGCCTCGCCCAGCTTCAGCATCAAGGACACCGGCGTGTCCAGATCAGCCGCCAGACGGGCATAGACCATCTGGTTTTTACCTTGCAGCCAAGCCTGTTCAAAGGCTTCAAAGGAGGGCAAAAGTTTCATCGCTTGGCCTTAGTTGGTGATTTGGGCGTTAACGGCGTTGATCATGCTTTGATCCAGCGAAATGCCTGCCTCGGCGGTCAGGGCGCGGGTATAAAGCTGCAAGACGTCATCGCTGATCGAGCGCGCGCCATTGCTGTCGATCGCCGCACGGATCGCGGCAAGCGCTTCGCTGTCGCTGGGGGCGGCGGTGATGCTGTTCAGCTGCAAGACGGCGATATAGGCCTGATCTTGGATCACGCGCAGATCGTTTGGCTGCATCTCGAAGGCAGCTGCGACGACAGCATTTGGGGTCTGGGGCAGGCGGGTCTGACGATCGACAGCGGCGCTGCGCGAAACGATGCCAAAGCTGCCAAGGCTGCTACCAGCTTCTACGGCGGTTTTGATCCGATCGGCCTCTGCCGACAGAGCAGCAGCAAGCGCCTCGGCGCGCGCGGCGGTGGTCACTTGATCCTTCACGCTGTCAAAGGCGCGTGGGGCAGGTGGCAGGATGCTGTCAAGTTGCAGCGCGATCACGCCTCCCGACGACAGCAGAATGGCTTGCGGGTAATCGCCCTCGGCCAGTTTCGCAGCGGCATCGACAAAAGCCTTATCGGCGGTGATGGGGTCGTTATCCTCAGCGCCAGCTGCGTAATCGGTGCTGCTCAGGCTTAGGCCTTGTTCTTTGGCCAAATCGGCCAAGCTTGCCCCGCCTGCCAAAGCGTCATCAATGGCATTGACCTTATCGGCAATCGCCTTCACCGCGGCCTCGGTTTGAAGCTCTTTGGCCAGATCGGGCTTGGCTTGTTCGAAGGTGGTTTCTTGCTTGGCCAGAATTGCGTTCATCCGAAACAGCGCGGGGCCAACTGTAGAGTTCAACGGACCAACCACCCCCGGCTCGGTCATCGCAAAGACCGCAGCGCCGGCATCGCCCAGTTGCGATTGCGAGACATCGCCCAAATCGACATCGGCCAGCGTCAGCTTGCGCTCTTGTACCAGCGTCTCAAAGCTTGTGCCCGCGTCAATCCGTGCCTTGGCGGCTGCGGCATCGGCTTCGGTGGCAAAGCCCAAACGCTCGACCAGCCGCTTTTCGGGGATCACAAATTCCGACAGCCGGCTTTGATAGATCTGCTGTAGCTTGGCGTCATCAACGGGCATATCGGCGGCAATGTCGTCAGGCAGCAGGGCGGCATAGGAAATCCGCTTGGCCTCGGGGCGGGTGTAATCGGCGATATGGGTGGTGTAATAGGCCTGCAAAGCCGCGGCATCAGGCTCGGCCAGCGGCGTTGGCAGTGATTTTTCGCGCAGCACCAGCAGTGAAAAGCCGCGCTGCTCGCCTGCCCAAGCGGCCACAGTGTCGATCAAAGTGGCAGGCGTGGTCAGCCCCGAGCCAACCGAGGTTTGCAGCAATTGACGCGCGGTGTCGGCGCGAATTCCTGCCTCAAACGCGGCCTTGGTCAGGTTGTTTTGCTTGAGAACCTGATCGTAGATAACCGGATCAATTTTACCATCTACGCCTTTGAAGGCATTGATTTCATTTAGTTTAACCAGAATGCTCTTGTCGCCCACCGACAGGCCGATGCGGGCGGCCTCATTGTCAAGCGCTGCATTGTCGATCACCGATTGCAGCACCTGCTTGTCCAAGCCAAAGGCCTGCGCCATCTGGAAGGTCAGAGGCTGGCCCATCTGCTGAGACATTGCGCTCATCTGGGTGCGCAGCGCGCGGGCATAGTCCTCGGCCGAGATCTTTTGCGCCCCGACCGCGCCAATCGAGCTGGCACCGCCGCCAAAATTGGTCACACCAAAGCCGCCAAGCCCGCCGATCAGCATGGCCATTAAGATCCAAGCCATCACCGAAGCGCCGCGGCGCTTTTTCTTTGGGGTTTCGTCGTCGGTCTGCGGTGCCTTGGCCATGGTTCTGCCTACTGATGAAATCTTTGCAACTGTCTAAGCGGTTGAGGCAATGGGGGCAAGGCTTGCCGCGCGGCTTGTGAGCTTTGCCGCCAAATTGTCTAGCCCGCGCCCAAAACCACAGCGATTTGATAGGTGGCAAAAGATCCCAAATAGGCCAGCGCCAGCATGTAGAAAAACGTTACCCACATCCATTTCCAGCCGCCAGTTTCGCGCCGGATCACCGCCAGCGTCGAGGCGCATTGTGGCGCGAAAATATACCAGACCAGCAAAGACAGCGCTGTGGCAAGGCTCCAGCTTTGCGCCAGCACCGGGCCGATCAGCTGGCTGCCGGCACCACCGTCTTGAATGGCGTAGACCGTACCAAGCGCGGCTACGGCCACCTCGCGCGCGGCCATGCCGGGCACCAAGGCGATGCTGATTTGCCAGTTAAAGCCCAATGGCGCCAGCACAGGTTCGATAAAATGCCCGATCATCGCGGCATAGCTCGATAGGATCGCAGGTTCGGTTGACCCAAGCGGCGCGCGCGGAAATGTTGCCAGCACCCAGATCACCACCATCATCGAAAAGATTGTAGTTCCAGCACGTTGCAAGAAGATCTTCGCCCGCGTCATCAGCCCGATCGCAAGGCTGCGCGGGCGCGGCATTTTGTAATCGGGCAGTTCCAACATGAAAGGCGGCGCGGGTTGTCGGCGCCAAAACAGGAATTTGGCCACAAAAGACACCCCCAAAGCCGCTGCAATGCCCGCCGAATACAGCGCAAACATCACCAGCCCCTGCAAGCTGAACAGCCCCCAAACCTCGCGCTGCGGAATAAAGGCCGAGATGATCAGCGTATAAACCGGAATCCGCGCCGAGCAGGTCATCAAGGGGGCCACCAGAATGGTGGTCAGCCGGTCGCGACGATTGTCGATCACCCTTGCGGCCATAATGCCGGGGATGGCGCAGGCAAAGCTGGACAACAGCGGAATAAACGCCCGCCCATGCAGCCCCGCGCCGCCCATGATGCGGTCCATCAAAAACGCCGCCCGCGCCATATAGCCAAGGTCTTCCAGCAGCAGGATAAAAAAGAACAGGATCAGGATCTGCGGCATGAAGACCAAAACACTGCCAACACCCGAAATCACCCCGTCTTGTACGAAATCAGACAGCAGCCCTGCCGGCAGAGTTTGGCGCAAGACCAGACTTATCATCTCAAATCCGGTTGTGATCGCCTGCATGGCGGGCTGTGCCCAAGCGAAAACCGCCTGAAACATCACAAACAAAATTGCCAGCAAAATCAGCAGCCCCGCCACAGGATGCAGCAGCACCGCATCAATGCGGGTGGTCAGAGTGTCAGGCTTTTCAGGCTCGCGCACAGCCGCCGCGATCATCGCATCCGCCGCGCGGTGGTTTTTGCGCAGATCGGCGGCCGAAGGCGGCGCCCAAGTGTTTGCAAGTGGCGCTGCAATGCCCGCGCTGACCAAGGCGTCAAGCCTTGCCCAAACCGCATCCAGCCCGCCCTTGCGCACCGAAGTCGCGGTGACCACCGGCGCGCCAATCGCCTGCGACAGCGCCTCGGTGTCAATCTGAATGCCGCGCCAGCGCGCGATGTCGATCATATTCAGCACCAGCAAAAGCGGCCTGCCGGTCTGGCGCAGCTCGAGCGCAAGCCGCAGACCTGATCGCATCGAGCTGGCATCAATCACCACCAACAACAGATCGGGGCTGGCCTCGCCTGCGCGCTGGCCCAGCACCATATCGCGGGTGACTTCCTCGTCCGGACTGCGCGCGCGCAACGAATAGGTGCCCGGCAGATCGACAATATCCAGCGTCACCCCAAGTGGCGTGCGCGCTTGGCCTGATTTCCGCTCGACCGTCACGCCAGAATAGTTGCCAACCTTTTGCCGACTGCCGGTCAGCGCGTTAAACAGCGCGGTCTTGCCACAGTTGGGCGCGCCGACAAGGGCAAAGCGCAGGTCTTTGGTCGCTGGGTGATCTGACACGCCGTAAATTCCTTTGTGGGCCCCGCGCAGAGCTTACTCTGTCAAGATAGCCATAGCTTCGCGCCGCCGCAAAGCGACAGTGGCCCCATTGATCCGCACCGCAATCGGGTCGCGGCCAAACAGGCCTTCGTGCAAGATCTGCACCTGCGCGCCCTCGATAAAGCCAAGCTCGATCAGCCGGCGCTCCATCTCGGCGGCGGGCAGTTGGCCTTGGCTGTCTTGCACGCAGATGCTGTGAATGCGCCCCAAGAACCCCTTTGGCGCCAGCCCAAGCGGAAGATGCGGCGCGACAGCAAAGGGTGGGTTCAAGGTCATAAATTTTCCTGCCAGCGCGGGGCGTTCTGATGCCATAAACACTATTCCGACAAATATAGTCAAGATATTATTCGCACGCCGGTTCGGGATCTTAGCCGCCCGCCTGATGCCCGCGC
>CAJXWJ010000095.1 GCA_913062925.1 uncultured Pseudorhodobacter sp.
ACCGCATTGGTCAATTCCGCTGGCGCATTGCGGAACCGTGCGATGTCAAACGAGGCCGCGAGCATCACCGGCTCGGCAATCCGGTCAATCAGCCCCAAGGCCAGCGCCTCTTCCGCATCAAGCCAAGTCTCTGCCGCCATCAGGGCTGCGATTTCGCCATCGGGCTTGCCAGACTTTGCAGCGTAGCCCTGGATCAGGCTGCCTTTGACCTTTTCGAGCGCCTCGGCTGTGGACCGCATATCCTCGGCCGTGCCCATGACCAGCCCCGAAGGATCGTGGATCATCAGGAAGGCGTTCTGCGGCATCACGACACTATCGCCCGCCATCGCGATATAGCTCGCGGCAGAGGCGGCAATCCCGTCGATCCAGACGGTGATCTCGCCCGCATGACGCTTCAGGGCATTGAAGATTGCCACCGCATCAAAGACGGAGCCACCAGGGCTGTTGAGGCGCAGATCAATGGCAGCATCATCCGCCATTGCACCCAGTTCAGCCAGAAAGCCCTTGGCCGTCACACCATAGGCGCCGATTTCGTCATAGATTAGCACCTCCGCACCCGAAGCGCGGGCGCGGATCGTATACCAAGATTTCATGAGATTATTCCTTTGAGGGCATGACCCCCGGGGTATGTGTCGGACGGTCCGACAGATGAATGTGGGTCAGGCGCATTGGGGTCAGGATTAGTCCTTGGTGTCGCCCGAGCGCCTTGGGTTTCGCCGGGGCTCGTTTTGTAACTCAGCCCCAATTCTTTGACGCGGGCAGCATCCGCGGCATTATCGCGGTCAACCTCTTCAACATCATAGCCCGTGGCCTCAACCACCTTGCGCCGTGACGTAATGCCAGCCTCCATCGCAAGCACTTGCGCTTGGATGTCCTTGAGCGGATCAACCCAATCCCAGCGTGGAGGGATCCACTGCACCGCTCTTAAAGCGGTGGGGTCTGTATCAAGTGCCCCCGACAGCACTGCCGTTTCCAACCAGCGCCGCCAGATGGGGCGGCAAAGCTGATGGGCTATGACCCCGTGCTGCAACTGGCCAATGCGCCTGCGAAACTCAACCAGTTCGGCCCGAAGGCTCGAATAATTCGCCTGCCGAACATCGCCGGTGACGAGGTGATACGGCAGCCCCAGCGAGGCCGAGACGGCGAGCAGCGTGCGGTATTGAAACGCCTCATAGCCCCCGCCCACATCGGCAGGGCTCGAGAACTTCACATCCTCGCCCGGCAGCAGCACCTGCATCGTTCCGGGCTCGAGGCTCGCGATCGCCGCCCCGTCGAGATCAGCGGCCCCTTCGCCCATCATCGGGTCTTCGGGGGCAGTCTTGGTAATGAAGCCCGCAAACATCGCCGCAGTCTTTTTTCGGTCAAGCTCTGCGTCATCATACTGATCAAGCAAAAACAGTCGCACCATCGCAGGTGCCACATGCGGCAACCCACGGATCTGACCCGCATCAATGGGGCGGTATATGTGCAGAACCTCCTCGGCCGGCACACGCACCGTTTCGGGTATGGCGAGCCGCTGATCGGTGCTGTCGCCCGGATGGCGGCGACGGAAGTGATAGGCCACCCGCCGCCCGATCAGATCAAACTCAATCCCGCAGCGGATGGGGTTGCCGTTCGGATCTGCCTCCGTCTTCTCAAAGGGCAGCATTTCAGATTGCAGAAGCTGCAACTGCAGCGGCACAAGCAATCCGTCCTCCGCCCGTCTCGGCCGAAGGCGTACAAAGCACTCGCCCGCCACAAACATCTCGCGTGCGACCATGGCCTGCAGACCGTAAAAATCGGTCAGCCCGTCAGCATCCGCCTCATCAGTCCAAGCAAGCCATAGCCGCTGGACACTGTCACGCAACGCCGGATCTGCGATCAATGACGATGGCTTGATCCCATCACCAACCAGGTTGGCCGCAAAAGCCTCACAAGCATTGGCCGCATAGCCATTGGTTACCACCAATTCGCGTGAGCGCGCCAAAAGCTTGGGGCCACCAGAAGCCACCAGCGCATTGATGTTTTCCAAAGGCGGGTTCCAGCCCCGCAGCCGGCGCTTGGACATGGCCCCCTCAAGCCGCGCGCGCACGGCCTTAGGTCCCCCCTGATTTGGGTTGCGCCGGAAGAGATCAAAGATCGCCATCGCTCAGAGACCTTTTGCAGTCGTGATCCGCACCTGGCGCACCATGCGCCGCCCCTCGGCCAGCGCGATTTCACGCTCGAGCGCCTCAATGGCGCGATCAATTTCCGCCACGCTGCGATAATCCACGCTTTTGCCATCATAGCTGACCCGCGCCACGCCCGAGGAGCGCTGCGATCTCAGCGCGTCATGACGGAGTTTCAACGTCGCCAAATCCGCCATTGTGACATTCACCCCATGTAACTGGACCGCGCGACGCGGCGAACTTGTGGTTGTCGCGCCAATCTATTGGCGCCGACTTCTGCTTTTGTACGGGTCTCAACGACCTCAAACTGGCTCGCGAGATCTTCCCAACGCGCCTCAGACCATCGATCTGCACCCAAAATCCAAGCTGCTGCGCGCGCATAGACCCGGCAATCGAGCGCCTCGTTGCGCTCGCGCAGTTTTTGCCATTCAAGCTTTGCAAAGCCGCGCTTGTTCTTGACCGTGACCAGCTGCTCGGCCGTAAGCTGCTTGAGCCATTCAGCATCGACCCAGCCCGGCAGATGGACAAAGCCCGCAGGAAACGTCGCCCCATCGATTGGTCGAGCATCCGGCGGATCAAGCCGTAGCAAGCGATAGGTCTCGGCCTTAAACGTTGAGGTTGCCACCGACCAAAGCCGAGCCCCCCGTCGCAGCCGCTTGCCGCCAATGGTTGCATCAACAAATGTTGGACCCGTCACAGGGCTTGCGCGGTTGAAGCCTTCAAGGCCTTTTACCGGCGCCACCTGACCAAAGCCTACCTGTCGCGCCCAAGCGTAAACGGCCGCCGTCTCGTAGCCGGTATCAATTGCCAAGCGCGCGATGGTCATCGGAGTGCCGCTGGTGTGAGCCCAAGTCCGGCCAAGGAGGTCGGTCAGTTTCTGCCAGCACGCAGGATCCCCCGGGCCACCCTCGATCACAATGTGATCGATAAGCCAGCTTTGCAGCCCCCTGCCCCAAGCCCAGACGTCAACCTCAATCCGGTCTTTCTGAACATCCGCCCCAGCCGTGAGGAACAGACCGCCCGCCGGCACTGTGCCTGCGCGCCAATCTTCCTTTAGACCTTGTAGGCGTTGCCAATCAGGCGCCTCGCCACTTTCCATCCAGGTTTCGCCCAGCGAGGTGTTGATGAAGGTCTTCATCATCTCATCTCCACCAGCCCGTGCCGATAAGAAGGTCTTGGCCATGGCAGCAAGCCGAACCCAAGGTGAATAGATCTCGTTCAGATGGAACCCTGCTGTGCCTGCAAAGGGTTGATCAGCAATCCAGCGGCCTTTGGAGATGGCTGACCAGCGGGTTTCATCCTTCCAGGCGGCGTCACACTCCGCGCAGTGATAGCGCGCCGTCTCAGGCAAATGGTTGCCGTCAGCAGCCTTATCCCAGCGCACCTGTCCCCAGGTCAGCAACTGTTCCGCCCCACACGCAGGGCATGGCACCCAGAACCGACGCTGATCGCTTTCCTCAAACGCTGCCTCAATCCGGCTCGCGCCCTTGTTGGTCGGCGTTGAGACCAGCACAATCTTGCGGTTCCAAAACGTCACCGTTCGCTTGCGCGCAAGATTAACCGGATCACCCTCAGCCCCTGCGCTGAACGGGTAGCGATCAACCTCATCGCACAGCAGCAGCCGGATCGGGCGGCTCGCAAGACCCGAAGGCGCATTGGCGCCCACAATCGTCAAATGCCCGCCCGGAAACCGTTTGTGCAGGATCTTGTTGTTGCCATCCCGCGATCGCGGATCGGCAATCTTACCCTGCAGGCAGGGCGTATCCCGCGCCATCGGCGAGAAGCGGTCTTTCGACCAAGTCTCGGCATCCCGCTCAGTCGGCATCACCACCATGATCGGTGCAGGGTCATGGTCGATATGGTAGCCGACCATATTAAGGATCGACTCCGACTTACCAATTTGGCTGCTCGACATGATCACGACGGTTTCTGCCGCCGGATCAGAAATCGCATCCATGATCCCACGCTGATATTCCGCACGCGACGTGCGCCATTGGCCGGGTTCGGCGCTGGCTTCAGAACTCAGGCGTCGATTTTGATCCGCCCAGTCACTGATCGTCAGATCCGGCGGTGGCTTGAGAACCGCCAGCGCCCGCTGCACTGTTTGCTTCAGGATCGGCGATCCCGTCAATTTCAAAACTGTCGAGTTGGACATCTGGCTCTGCGAGATCATCGAGCACCTCGCGAATAACGGCTCGGATCAGGTTCCGGGTTTCTCCGACGGTTGATCGTTCAAAAACTTGTGGCGCCAGCCTGTCCGGCAGCCCCAGCAGGCGGGTTCTCAGAAGCGCAAGCACCGCAATCCAAGCCGCCTCAATCTGATCGGCCGCAATCAGTGATCGCCGCTTTTCTTCCGCTTCCATCTCAGCAAGATCTGCCCGAGCGCGAATGAAGCGTGCGCGCTCAGCCGCATAATCAGGCGCGCCGGCCTGCGCCTTAACTGCTTGATCGCGCAGATAGCGGACGTAGCCCCGCACAGACCCAATCAGATCATATTGACCACGCTCGGCCTTTGGGATCACGCCCTCACGACTAAGCTGCTGAACGCGGCGATCAGAGAGGTCCAAAAGCTTTGCTATCACGCCGATCGGCTGGGTGGCTGTCGACATACAAGGACCTCGAGATTTCGATTAACTATATGGAATTACGTCGAATTCACTGGATAAGCGCGCCCACCAGAGCGAAGCTGAAGACGGTACCCAACTCAACTCAGGACGCATTGAGATGAACCATCGCCCGACAGCCAAAGACGCCTTCATCGCCAAAAAAGCTGCGATCGACACGATGCTCGCGCGCCTACAGGCTCTGAGCGACGATCACTTCAACACCCACCCCGACGAGGTCCACTGGGGGCATGTCGGCAACCTCGACTATTACGCAGACCTCCTGAAACGCATCACCGACAGCGCGTTCAGCGAAGGCGAGCACGCGGAGTAATCCCCATGGAAACCACCAGCATTCGGCTCCCAATCTGGAACCTGCCCGAACAATTCGACCGCAGCCGCATTTGCGTTGTGCTCGTGTCTACCGCGTTGCGAACACAAACCTGTGACTTTCCGGTGACTCAGTAAGCTTTAAGACG
>CAJXWJ010000096.1 GCA_913062925.1 uncultured Pseudorhodobacter sp.
AATTTTTCCCGCAGATTTTGCGCGATTTTTACACGGTTTCGGCCGCTTGGCCCTGCCTGAGACGCAATGTCGCAGAGCGGGATATGCGGCGTTTTGTCGCCCAAGCAATAGAAAACCGGCCGCGCGTTTTCACGCGGGCCGGTGTCATTTGCGGCTGTACGCTTCTTATTGCGCGGGTTTGACCGAGGCCAGATAGGCCGCCATGTCTTCGCCGCCCGAGGTCAGCTTGAACGCCATCTTGGATTTTGCCTTGGCGTCGCCGGTTTTCTCTTTCAGCCAAGCGGTCGGGTCTGCGACGTAAACCGCAAGGCTCGCTTCATCCCACACCGAGCCATCCGCGCCCGCGGCTTTGATCGAATCGCCGTAGTTAAAGCCTTCAAGGCTGCCGATCTGACGGCCAATCACGCCGTAAAGATTCGGGCCGACTTTGCCGCCTTTGACGATCGCTGTGCCATCATCGGCCACGATCGAATGGCAGGCTTTGCATTTCTTGAAATCAGATTCGCCCTTGGCGGCATCACCTGCAAAAGCAGGGGCAGCAAGCAGGGCAAAAGCAAGCGCGGGAATCAGGCTGTGTTTGGTCATGGTGTCCTCATCAAACATATGGCGGGGCTTTGGTCTGATCGGCAAACCAATACGCCCTTGGCAGGCAGTCAGTTTGCCGTGTTGGGCTGGAAAATGCAAATGTCGGATGGTCGCAGGCAGCGCCTAGGGAAAAAACCGGGGAAATGTCGTCATCAGCGCCGCGTCCAGATCGGCAAGGGTGACAGGCAGGCCCAGATCAACCAGCGAGGTGACGCCATGTTCGCGGATGCCGCAGGGCACGATGCCCGAGAAATGCGACAGATCCGGTTCGACATTGATCGAAATGCCGTGAAAGCTGACCCATTTGCGCAGCTTGACCCCGATTGCGGCGATTTTGTCTTCGCGCAGGCTGCCATCTGGATTGGGGGCAAGATCGTGGCGCACCACCCAGACGCCGACACGGCCGCTGCGACGCTCGCCGCGCACATTGAACTCGGCCAAAGTGGCGATAACCCAGTTTTCCAAGGCACAGACAAATTGGCGCACATCGCGGCCACGGGTGTTTAGGTCCAACATCGTATAGGCCACCCGCTGGCCGGGGCCATGGTAGGTATATTGGCCGCCGCGCCCGGCCACAAAGACCGGAAAGCGGTCGGGGTCGGTCAGATCCGCGCTTTGGGCCGAGGTGCCTGCGGTATAAAGTGGCGGGTGTTCCAGCAGCCAAATCGCCTCGGGGGCGGTGCCTGCGGCAATCTCGGCAACACGGGCCTCCATCGCGGCCAGAGTTTCAACATAGGGGGCAAGCCCTGCCAGATGCTGCCATTCGACCCGATCTTGTGCCATTTTGCCCCGCCTCTCGCTGCCGCGCTGTCAGAAATGGCCCGCCTTGACGGCGATTGCAACCACGCTGCGGCGCAGAGTTTGAAACCTATGCAGAATCCCTCTTTTCATCGGCAAGATCTGTCGCTAGATAGCCCCCATCCTAGCCGGATCTAAGTGCGGATGTGGCGGAATTGGTAGACGCGCAGCGTTGAGGTCGCTGTTCTTTAATCGGAGTGAAGGTTCGAGTCCTTTCATCCGCACCAATCCGGCAAGGATTTAAACAGAATCATGGCTTTGGCCGCTCTTGCGCGCCGGTTATGCATAATCCATCAGAAAATCGTCTATCCTTGGGCGCAAAGACGGCTTTGCCTTGCCGCTTTGGGGTTCTCTTTTCGGTGCAGGCGCGGCAGGCTTGTGCAGAACCTGATTGTGCACATGGGGGCCCCGATGCCGCAGCTTTACAGCCTGACCGCAACCGAAATGCGCGCAGCCCTTGGCGCGGGGGAGACCTCGGCGCGCGCGCTTGTGGCGTCGGCCTTGGCGCGCGTTGATGCGGTGAACCCGCGGCTGAATGCGATTGTGCAGCGCTGCGACGAAGAGGCTTTGGCCCAAGCCGATGCGCAGGACCGCGCCTTTGCCGCAGGCGAAGTGCTGGGCCCGATGGCGGGGGTTCCGGTGACGATCAAGGTGATCACCGATCAGGCGGGATTTGCCACCACCAATGGTTTGCGCCTGCAACAGGGGTTGATGGCGACCCAAGACAGCCCCGTGGTTGCCAATCTGCGCCGCGCCGGGGCGATCATCATTGGCCGCAGCAATACGCCTGCGTTTTCGCTGCGCTGGTTTACCCGCAATTCCCTGCATGGGGCGACGATCAACCCGCGCAATCCAGACCTGACCCCCGGCGGATCTTCGGGGGGGGGCAGCGGCTGCGGTGGCCAGCGGCATGGGGCCGATTGGGCATGGCACTGATATTGCCGGATCGGTGCGCTATCCGGCCTATGCCTGCGGCGTGCATGGCCTGCGCCCCTCGCTCGGGCGGGTGCCTGCGTTCAATGCCACGGGGGCGGATCGCTTGATCGGGGCGCAGTTGATGGCGGTTTCGGGGCCGATTGCGCGCTCGATTGCCGATTTGCGGCTGGCGCTGACGGCGATGGCGGTGCCCGACAGCCGCGATCCTTGGTCAATGCCGGTGCCGCTGATGGGCCCTGCCGCGCCGCGCCGTTTGGCGCTGTGTATCGCGCCCGAAGGCATGGTGGTGGACCCTGCCATTCGCGCAGCGCTGCGCCAAGCCGCCGATAAGGCCGAAGCTGCGGGCTGGCAGGTCGATGAGGTGCAACCGCCGCCCTTGCGCGAAGCCGTGGCGGTGCAGCTGCGCCTTTGGCTGGCCGAGATGCGCCGCACCGGTGGCGCCGCGATCTATGCCGAGGGCGATCCTGATGCGATTTTTGTCTATGAAAACCTGTGCCGTCACGCGCCCGAACCCGATCTGAACGGCTTTATGGACCTGTTTGCCACCCGCTCGCGCTTGGTGCGGCAATGGCGGGCGTTTTTTGCAGACTATCCCGTGCTGTTGTGCCCGGTTTCGGGTGAATTGCCCTTTGCCGATCACCGCGATGTCGCCTCGCAAAGCGATTTCGATGCGGTGATCGAGGCGCAGACCCTGCAAATCGGCCTGCCTCTGATGGGGCTGCCGGGGCTGACGGTGACCACGGGCGCGCTGGGCAATACGCCTGTCGGGGTGCAATTGGTGGCCGATCAGTTCCGCGAGGATCTGCTGCTGGATCTGGGCGATCTTCTTGGCGCCGACATTCCCGTGGTGGGCTAGGCCTGCCGCAAGATATCGCGCAGCGACCCGCCGACCTGCGGCTTTTCACGCAGATCAAGGTTGGCCAAAAGGTCCACCAGATGCCCCTTCATCAGGTCTTCGGCCCGCGCGCCGTCGCCTGCGGCAATGGCATCCGTCAGCGCGTGATGCGCGTGGCTTTCGCACAGCGCCTGCGGGCGACGCCAATAGAGCGCCACAATCAAAGACGAGCGCGCCACAAGCGTCGAGATCATCGCAGCGATGGTGGCTTGATCCGCCAGATCGGCAATGGCCATGTGATAAAGCCCCGACAGATAGACCGCCTTGCCCAGATCGCCCGCCTGCAAGGCCTGATGCTCTGCCGCGATATGTTTGTGCAACAGCTTGACAGCGGCAGGCGTGGCACGCTCTGCCGCTGAACGCGCAGTGCGTGGTTCCAGCAGGGCGCGGGCCTCAAAGACCTCACGCGCCTCGCGCACCCCTGGGTCTGCGACAAAAGCACCACGATTGCGGATGATCGTCACCAAGCCCTCATGCGCCAAAGCCTGCAAGGCGGTGCGGGCAATCGAACGGCCAACGCCAAACACATCGCTGACCTCGTCTTCGACCAGTTTCGAGCCCGGCGCCACGCGATGCGCCAAGATGGCCCGCCGCAGCGACCCGACGATATCGTCTGAACTGGGGTTAAGCGGAAGATCGGATTGCAGAAGCATGGGTCTAAATCACCTTTGGCATGGCTCTGTCCTAAGATGATTCCCCTCAAAAGCCAACAGCCGCGCCTTGTCGGCAGTTTTTTGTAAAATTGTAGACAATCTTGGATTATTTTGCGGGCAATGTGAAAAGTTAGTGCCGCGTAAATAAGCGGATAAAGTTTTCCGGCCAAGCAAGAAGGGCGCAGGCTTGCCACGACCAAGGCTGGCACCGCCATGATCACCTCAAGACCTGAATTTGGGGGATAGGCGTGCGCACTTTGCTTGATTTGGAACTTGTGGCTCTGACCAAACGCTATGGCAGCACGGTGGCTGTCGATGCGGTCAGCCATCTGTTTCCAAGTGGCAGCTATGTCTGCCTGCTGGGGCCTTCGGGCTGCGGCAAGTCGTCAACGCTGCGGATGATTGCGGGGCATGAGGCGGTCAGCGATGGTGCGATTATTCTGGCGGGCAAGGATATTTCGAAGCTGCCGCCCGCCCAGCGTGGCACCGCGATGATGTTTCAAAACTATGCACTGTTCCCGCATCTAAGCGTGATCGACAATGTTGCCTTCAGCCTGAAAATGAAGGGCGTCGAGAAGCCCGAGCGGCACCGTGCTGCCGCTGAAATGCTTGAACTGGTGGATATGGCGGCGCTGGCGCAGCGGATGCCAGCGCAGCTGTCAGGCGGCCAACAACAGCGTATTGCGCTGGCCCGCGCGCTGATTACCAAACCGCAGGTGCTGCTGCTGGACGAGCCTTTGTCGGCACTGGACCCCTTTCTGCGCATTCGGATGCG
>CAJXWJ010000097.1 GCA_913062925.1 uncultured Pseudorhodobacter sp.
GGATTCAGGGCAATCAAACGTGCAGAAAGATCGCGGTCGCAATCGACCTCGACCACCTGATATCCGGCCTCCCGCAGAGCGGCGGCGCATGCGCGCCCAGTGGACAGAGAAACCTCCCGCTCGGAAGAAAAACCGCCCATCAAAACTGCTACTGTGGAGGCTGCTCTGTTAGAGCCACCCGCCATTTTACTGCCTCATCCAAGCCTTTGATGGCCTGTGATATTTGTTATATTCGTCAGGGCCGTTCGCCGACCCGCATAATTTCCCACTCTAGCGTGATCCCGCTGTTTTGGAAAACCTTTTTTCGCACGTTTTCGCCTAAATCTTCCAAATCTGCCGCCGTCGCCCCCCCTATATTGATCAGAAAGTTCGAATGCATCGGCGACATCTGCGCACCACCCAAGGTTGCGCCGCGCAGACCGGCCTCATCTATGACCTTCCATGCCTTCAGCGTCTGGCTGTCATCGGCGCGCCCCGTGCTGGAATGACCGACCGGATTGCGAAAGGTCGAGCCCGCCGAGCGGTCTTTGGTGGGTTGGCTTGCGTCGCGTTTGGCGATCTGGTCCAACATGCGCGCCTCAAGCGCCTCGGGGTCAGCGGGGTTTGCGTGAAATCGGGCACTCAGCAGCACCCAGCCTTCGGGCAGGCTGGATTGACGATAGCGCAGATCAAGGTCTTTCGCCGCGATCTCGACAATCTCTCCCGCGCGCGTCGCGCAGCGCACCGCGATCAGATGATCGGCGACATAGCTGCCATAACAGCCCGCGTTCATCCGCACAGCGCCGCCGATACTGCCCGGAATGGTGCGCAAAAACGTCAGATCCAGCCCCGCCTCGGCCGCACGACGTGCGACATGGGCATCAAGCGCCGCAGCCCCCGCAGTGACCACGCCGTCTTTGCAAGCAATGGCGTTAAACCCGCGCCCCAGCCGGATCACCACCGCCCGCAGCCCGCCATCGCGCACGATCAGGTTTGATCCGACGCCGATAGGAAACACCGCCACCTTATCAGGCAGGGCGCGCAGGAAATCGCACAGGTCTGCCTCATCCGCCGGTTGAAACAGATAATCGGCTGGCCCGCCGACGCGCAGCCAAGTCAGATCGGCCAGCGGGCGGTTTGCGGTCAGGGTGCCGCGCACGGCGGGCATTGAAGACATGGCTGTGCGCCCTTTCATAAATCCGCCAAAGTCACGCGCGGCCTTTGCCGCCTATTGTGCGCTCAGCCGTGCCGGCAAGCCATTGGCCCAAGCCGAGATCGTGCCCGCGCCAAGGCAAACCACCATATCGCCGGGTTGTGCCTGTTCTTTGACCAGCCGCGCCAGATCCGCCTCGTCCGAGATGCCGCGCGCGTGGCGGTGGCCATGCGCGATCAGCCCTGCGATCAGATCATCGCGCGAGGCCCCCGCAATCGGGTCTTCACCCGCCGCATAGACATCGGCAATCGCCACAACGTCAGCCTCGTTAAAGCAGGTGCAGAAATCCTCGAACAAGGAATGCAGGCGCGAATAGCGGTGCGGTTGATGCACGGCAATGACGCGGCCCTTGGTGGCTTGGCGCGCGGCTTTCAGCACAGCGGCGATTTCCACCGGATGGTGGCCGTAATCGTCGATGATGGTGACGCCGTTGACCTCGCCCACACGGGTAAAGCGGCGGTTCACACCGGCAAATCCGGCCAAAGCCTCGCGGATTTCGTCTTTCTTCATGCCCAGATGGCGCGCCACAGCAATCGCCGACAGCGCGTTCGAGACGTTATGATCGCCCGGCATTGGCAAGGTGCAACCCTCGATCACAACGCCCTGCCCTTCGCCTTGCAACGCCACATCGAAATAGCCGATGCCATTTTCAAAGCGCAGGTTGATGGCGCGCACATCGGCTTGGGCGTTAAAGCCAAAGGTGACGATGCGCCGATCGGTGATCTTGCCAACCAAGCTTTGCACCTCGGGGTGGTCGGTGCAGCAGACCGCAAGGCCATAGAACGGGATATTCGAGACGAAATCCAGAAAGCCTTTGCGCAGCGCGTCAAAGCTGCCCCAATGTTCCATATGCTCGGGGTCGATATTGGTGACAATGGCGATGGTGGCAGGCAGGCGGTTGAACGAGCCGTCGGATTCGTCGGCCTCGACCACCATCCATTCGCCCGCCCCCGCCCGCGCGTTCGACCCATAAGCATGGATCACGCCGCCGTTGATCACGGTCGGGTCAAAGCCGCCTTTGTCCAGCAAGGTTGCAACCATCGTCGTGGTGGTGGTTTTGCCATGGGTGCCCGCAATCGCGATGTTCGAGCGCAGGCGCATCAGCTCGGCCAGCATCTCGGCGCGGCGCACCACGGGCAGACCACGCCGGCGCGCCTCTTCCAGCTCGGGGTTGCCCTTTTTGATCGCGGTCGAGACCACCACAACCGAGGCCTCGCCGATATTGGACGCGGCTTGGCCTTCGAAAACAGTGGCGCCAAGGCTTGCAAGCCGGTCGGTGATCTTGCTGGCTTTGGCGTCGGAGCCTTGCACGCGGAAGCCTTGGGTCATCAGCACTTCGGCGATGCCCGACATGCCAATGCCGCCGATGCCGACAAAGTGGATCGGGCCCAGTTCCATTGGCAGTTTCGTCGCATTCATCGCGGTTACGTCCTTGTTGCTACGGTTTCCACCAAAGCCGCAAGGCGTTGCGTGGCATCAGCGCGGGCCTGCCCGAAAGCATTGCGCGCCATTTGGCTGGCGGCTTCGGGGTTGCCCAATATCAGGGCGATTTGCGCGCTGAGGCTGGCGGCGTCAAGCTGGTTTTCGGGGATCAGGCAGGCCGCCGCCGCCTCGACCAGCCCACGCGCATTGGCGGTTTGATGATCGCCCGTCGCCGCCGCAAAAGGGATCAGGATCGCAGGGCGACCGATCACCGAAATATCGGCCACAGAAGAGGCCCCCGCCCGCGAGATCACAAGCTGCGCTTCGGTCAAACGGCGCGGAATATCGGCGAAAAATGGCGCGACCTCGGCCGGAATGCCGGCCTCGGCGTAGGCGGCAACGACGCGGTCGATATCCTCGGCGCGGGCCTGCTGGGCCACGCGCAGATGCCGCCGAATAGGCTCTGGCAGGGCTGCAATCGCGGCGGGCACCACATCGGACAAAATCCGCGCACCTTGGCTGCCGCCGATCACCAACAGCTCCATCGGGTAATCGCCCGGCGCGATATAGCCCGCGCCCGAACGGTCAAGCACAGCCGCACGCACGGGGTTGCCGGTATGCTCGCCCTGCACGCCTGCGGGCAAATCGGTGGGCCAAGTGCCACAGGCCACACGATCAACCCGCGGCGCAAAGATCTGGTTCACCTTGCCCAAAACGCCGTTTTGTTCGTGGATCATCCGCGGCCTGCGCAAGATCCAAGCCGCCGTCAGCGCCGGAATAGACGGATAGCCGCCAAAGCCCACCACAACATCGGGGCGGTCGCGCAGGCTGGACCAAAGTGCGGCCAGAACGCCGCCCGCGATGCGAAACGGCACCGCCAGTTTCGCCACCAAACCGCCGCGCGCAAAGGTGGCCGACGACAGCGTCACGATCTGCACCTGATCTGGAAAACCGCCGGCATAGCGCGCGCCGCGCGTATCGGTCGAAAGCTTTACCCGCCATCCCCGCGCCAGCATTTCTTCGGCCAGGGCTTGGGCTGGAAACATATGCCCACCCGTGCCGCCTGCCGCGATCAACAGCAAAGGCATCAGCGCCCCCTGCGGAAGATGTCCGACATTTGCCCCTGTGGCCGCGCACGGGTCAGCGCCAGCAACATGCCAACGGTGATCCCCGCCGCAATAACCGACGAGCCGCCATAAGACACGAAAGGCAGCGTCATGCCCTTGGCCGGCAGCAACCGCACGGCAACCCCCATATTGATCATCGCCTGCACGCCAAAGACACAAGCAAGCCCGGTGCCCGCCAGCCGGATAAAGGGATCACGTTCGCGCGTCAGCCGGAACAGGCTGCGCACCACAACAGTGGTGTAAAGCGCAATGATCGCCAGCACCAGAACCAGCCCATATTCTTCGGCCGCAACCGCGATGATGAAATCGGTATGGGCGTCCGGCAGGGTCCATTTCACCTGACCTTCGCCAACGCCGACGCCAAAGAAACCGCCCTCTTGAATGGCGCTGGTGGCATAGCCCATCTGGCTGCGCGGATCGAC
>CAJXWJ010000098.1 GCA_913062925.1 uncultured Pseudorhodobacter sp.
TGCCCTGCTTCCAGCCAGCCCCCCAAGACGGGGTGCCCTTGGGCAAAGAGATGCCGCGGATCGGCTGGCCGTTCGACATGCCTGCGGTGATGTAACTTCCGCCGATAAAGCCCTGCTTTGCAAAGTCAATTTGGCTGATGGCATAGTCGTCAATCGAGATGCCATTCGATCCCGCAGCGGCAAAAGGGTTAAAGGCCACATCCTTGAAAAACAGCGAGGTGCCGCCGGTCATCTGATAGGAATAATTCTTGCCGGTGGTGCCGGTTTGCTGCACCGGATCCCAAGGCTCGCCGATGCCCGACAGCAGCATCAGATGCACATTGTGCAGCGAATAGGCCGCCACAATCACCAGATCGGCGGGTTGGAACACCTGTTCTTGCGCCGCCTCGTCGAAATAGGTCACACCGGTGGCGGTCTTGCCATCTTCGGCCAATTCGATTTTCAGCACTTCGGAATTCACCCTATAGCTGAAATTCGGCATCCGTTTGAGCGCGTCCAGAATGCAGGTCTGCGGGCTGGATTTCGAATAGTTGGCACAGCCATAGCGCTCGCAAAAGCCGCAGTAATTGCACGGGCCAAGCTGCATGCCGTATTCGTTCACATAGGCCTCGGTTGCATTTGCCGAGGGGCGCGGAAACGGATGCAGCCCCAGCGCGGTGGCGGTTTTGCCAAACATCTGCGCGTCTACGCCTTGCTTCATCGGCGGCATCGGATAGTCGCGGCTGCGCTGGGCCTCAAACGGATTGCCGCCCGCCTGCACCTCGCCTTTGATATTGCCCGCCTTACCCGCAATTCCCGCCATATATTCAAAGCGGTCAAAGAACGGCTCCATCTCGGCATAGCTGACGCCCCAATCCTGAATTGTCATGCCATCAGGAATAGTCGCTGTGCCAAAGGTTTCCTCGACATAGGATTTCAGGCGCAGCTCAACCTCCATCGGACGCCAGGTCTGGCCGTTCCAATGGATGCCAGCCCCGCCCACACCGTCGCCGGGCAGAAACGAGCCGAGCCGCCGATAGGGCTGCGCCACCTCATCCAGGCTGCGCCTTATCGTCAGGGTGGATTTCTTTGGCTTTTGCATAAAGCCAAGCCGAATGCCGTATTTCAGCTCGTCAATCACTTTGGGATATTGAAAATCGGGCACCGTTTCGCGGTCTGGGCCACGTTCAAGTGCCAGAATCTCTAGCCCTTCTTGTGCCAATTCCATGCCAAGGATCGAACCTGTCCAGCCCAGCCCGATGATCACGACGTCTTTTTTGGGATCTGTTCTTGTCATGATTAAGCCCTCTCGCCCGCGATATCGACAGGGCCAAGCGGGTAGGTTTCGGGGCGGCCAACCCAATTGTAATAGCTGGCGCGCGCGCCCGGAAATCCGATGTAGACCCAAGATTCCATGCCCGCATTGCCGCCATATTGCGGATCGCAGAAATAGCCCTCTTTGGTGTTTTGCAGCAGCAACGACCAAAATTCGCGCAGCTCTGACCCAAGTGCCACTTCGCCCGCTGACAGCGCCGTCAGGGCTGCGTCTTGCGCGGAGGTATCCAGATCGGCAAAGCGCGCGCCCTTGGTTGCGCTGCACCAGATGTCAAAGGCTGCAATGGCCTGCTGATAGATCGCCGCCGGGGGCAGGGCGCTTTGCGGCCCAAGCTGGGGGTCGGCATCGGGGTTAAACGGGCCTTCCATATAAAGATCGGCAGCAGTGCCAAAATCACCCGCCAATTGGCGGTCAATGAACACCGGCACGCGGGCCTCAAACGCGCCGGGGCCTTCGCCTTGCGACGGGATCAGACGCGCGGTTGCGGCCATGACAAAGGCATATTCGGCGGGCGACAGGAATTCGGGGCGATAGTCGGCCAGCGGCGGCTCGGCTGCGGCTTGGGCGCGGGCCTGACCTGCAAGCAGGCTAAGGGCAGCCCCCGCGGCGGTGCCTGCAAGAAAGTTGCGACGGGTGCTTTGGGGCGAAAACGGCGGCATGATTTTCCTAGCTTTGTTTTCGGCACACAAGGGCGCCGGGGTTCGTCTGACGCGACAAAGGGCACTGCGCGGCCCTGCAACAATAAGACGTTCAGGCTGCACCCCTGCTGCAAAGCGCGCCCTAACCTGCATCAGTTGGCCTGTGCGGGGCGCGGGGCAAAAGTCGAAAGCCGCGCTTGCGTAACATGGATCAGTGCCGACCCCGCCCTGATGCGCGACAGTTTTTAAAAAGGAGAAAGCTTATGTTGATTGATGTCTCGGACCTTAAGGGCTTCAAGATTGCGGCGAGCGATGGCAGTCTTGGCACTGTGACAGATTTTCTATTTGATGACGAAAGCTGGACGCTGCGCTGGATTGTCGTTGACACCGGCACTTGGCTGTCTGGCCGCAAGGTGCTGTTGCCGGTCTCGGTGCTGGGGCATCCAGATATCACCGCGCGCAGCTTTCCCGTCAGGCTGACGATGGCCAAGGTCAAGGATAGCCCCACCATCGACATCTACAAGCCGGTCTCGCGCCAGCACGAAGAACGCGTCTACGGCTATTATAACCTAAGCCCCTATTGGGGCACTGGCTTTTACATGGGCGGCTATGGCGATTGGAGTGCCGGCACGTCAGAGGCGCATTACGCAGATTCTCGGCGGCGGCAGGACGAGCTTTACCGTCTGCGCCATCAAAAGGACGATCTGCATCTGCGCAGCATGGATGCGGTGACCGGCTATAACATTGAGGCAACAGACGGGGCTATTGGCCATGTCGAGGGGTTTTTGGTCGATGATGAAGACTGGACCATCCGATTTTTGAATGTCGATACCAAGAACTGGTGGCCGGGCAAACATGTGCTGATCTCGCCACGTTCAGCGCAACAGATCCTTTGGTCTGAGAATTTGGTCAATCTTGATATCGACCGCCAAACCGTCAAAGACAGCCCCGCCTATGACCCCTCTGCGCCGGTCGACGGCGCCCTCGAGGCGCGAATGGTCGGGCACTACGTCCAAAAACCGAAATCCCACTAGCCTCGGCCAAGGGGTGCGCGCTGGCGATGACAGAGCTGCGGTCGAGCGGTGGGCAGGCCAGCTGTGTGACAGCCGAACACGCAAGGCGCGCTTTGGGCGCGCTTTGGGTGTCAAGATCGGTTCTGCACAGGCGGTGATAGGTTTAAGCTGCGTGTCGCCCTAAAAGACCCGTCAAACTCGTGATATAGTCAGATCACAGGGCCTGCGGCCATCATGGCCAAAGAGCCCAGCCGCCTTATCAACGCGGATTTATAGGAAAGAGCGAAGATGACACAGACAGACAAAACCAACCGTCAGCTTGTGCTTGCAGAGCGCCCAAAAGGCGAGCCGACCAATGCCACACTGCGCCTGACCGAGACGAGCTTGCCCGTGGCTGGCCCGAGCCAAATGCTGCTGCGGACTGAATATCTCTCGCTCGATCCCTATATGCGGGGCAGGATGAGCGACGCGCCGTCTTATGCAGCCCCTGTAGAGATTGGCGGCGTCATGATCGGTGGTACGGTTGCGCAGGTTGTGACCTCGCAGGTCGAAGGCTTTGCAGCGGGCGACTGGGTGCTAAGCTTCAATGGCTGGCAGGATTATGCGGTCTCAGATGGCAAGGGCGTGACCAATCTTGGCAAATCCCCGCAGCATCCGTCTTGGGCGCTGGGCATTATGGGAATGCCGGGCTTTACCGCTTGGGCTGGACTGACGCGGATCGGTGAACCGAAAGCTGGCGAGACCATCGTCGTGGCCGCAGCAACCGGTCCGGTTGGTGCTACGGTAGGGCAGATCGGCAAGCTGCTGGGCTGTCGGGTTGTTGGCATCGCGGGCGGGTCCGACAAATGCGCTTATGCGGTT
>CAJXWJ010000099.1 GCA_913062925.1 uncultured Pseudorhodobacter sp.
AAACCGCTGATGACGCTTTATCTGACCGAAACCACCGATCCCGCCGATGTGGCTACCGCCGCAGCCTCGGGTCTGGTCAAAGCGGTCAAGCTTTATCCCGCAGGGGCGACCACCAATTCGCATTCCGGCGTCAAAGATTTCGACAAGGTGCAGAGCGTGCTGGAAAAGATGGCCGAGATTGGCCTGCCGCTCTGCCTGCACGGCGAGGTAACAGATGCCGAAGTAGATATCTTTGACCGCGAGGCCGTGTTCATCGATACTGTCCTTGACCCGCTGCGCCGCCGCAACCCAGATCTGCGCGTGGTGATGGAACATATCACCACCGCGCAAGGCGTCGATTACGCCCGCGCAGGCGGTGCCAATCTTGCCGCCACAATCACCACGCATCATCTCATCATCAACCGCAACCATATCCTCGCAGGCGGCATAAAACCGCATTACTACTGCCTGCCGGTGGCCAAACGCGAAAGCCACCGCCTTGCTCTACGCGCGGCCGCCACCTCTGGCGAAGCGCGCTTCCTGCTTGGCACCGATTCCGCCCCGCATGTCGACGCGCTCAAAGAACACGCCTGCGGCTGCGCTGGCTGCTTTACCGCCACCAACACAATGGCGCTGCTGGCGCATGTATTTGAGGAAGAAGGCGCCCTTGATCATCTCGAGGCCTTCGCGTCACTGAACGGCCCTGCCTTTTACCGCCTGCCCGTCAATGAAACCAAGATCACCTTGGTCAAACACGAATTGCCACAAAGCTTCCCCGAGAAAATCCTCACCGAAGCAGGCCCCGTCACCGTTTTCAACCCAGGCTTCCCCGTGCATTGGCACGTCGAAACCTGATTTCATCTTGGCCTAAATATCCCCGCCGGAGGCTCCTTTCGCTTGCCGCAGAACGCTCCGCGGGGGATATTTTCACCAAGATGAAAGCCGCAACCCAAGCTATAGGACCGCCCGATGATCCCAACTTCTTTCCCGCCCCGCGATGAAATTGCCCGTCTTACTGCGCGTGCGCTGTTGGAAATCAAGGCGGTGCATTTTAATGCCGAGACACCGTTTACCTTGGCCTCGGGGCTGCCGTCGCCGACCTATATTGATTGCCGTAAGCTGATTTCCTATCCGCGCATTCGCTCGGTTTTGATGGATTTTCTGACTGTGACCGTGATGCGCGACGCAGGCTTTGAAGCCTTTGACAATGTCGCGGGCGGCGAGACGGCGGGGATACCTTTTGGTGCTTGGGTGGCCGAGCGGATGGCTTTGCCGATGACCTATGTGCGCAAAAAGCCCAAAGGCTATGGCCGCAATGCCCGCATTGAAGGCGCAATGACTGAGGGTCAGCGGGTGTTGTTGGTCGAAGATCTGACCACAGATGGCGGATCGAAGCTGTCGTTTGTGGATGCGATCCGCGAGACTGGGGCCAGTTGCGCGCATACGGCCGTGATCTTTTACTATGGCATTTTTCCCGAGACCACGCAGCGTTTGGCCGATCACGGCGTGCAGTTGCATCATCTTTGCACCTGGTGGGATGTCTTGGCCGAGGCGCGTGCGCAAGCGGCTTTTGACGAGAAGACCCTGGCCGAGGTCGAGGTGTTCTTGCACGATCCACGCGCTTGGCAGGCGGCACGCGCAAAGTAAGGCGGTTTGAAATAATCTGTGCATCAATCTGTGGACGGCTTGGGGATAAGCCGTCCTTTTCAGGCGCGCAAGATCTTGATCCTGCATTTCTTTGCGAGATGTGGTAGACTTTTTTAATGGTGCCCCATGATATCGAAGCTGGCTTGGTCTTATCCCCAGAGTTTCCCTGATTGCGCCGAAGGGTTGAAAGGGGGTAGGACAACGGCTTGAGGTCAGTTTTAGGCCAGTCCGAGGATCCGATGAACGAAGTCGCCACCATCCGCCAAGCCTTGCCTGCCACCTTGGGCGAGACCGAGGTTTTGCCGCATAATATTGAGGCAGAACAGCAGCTTTTGGGCGCTATCCTGACCAATAACGAGGTTTATGACCGCATTGCTTCTTTGGTCAAACCCGAGCATTTTCACGACCCCGTGCATCAGCGCATCTTTGAACGTGCCGCTGCCCGCATTCAAAAGAACGCGCTGGCGACGCCTGTGACGCTGAAGCCGTTTTTTGAAGATGACGAGGGTTTGCGCGAATTGGGCGGCCCGTCTTATCTGGTGCGCTTGGCTGGGGCTGCGATCTCGTCTTATGCGGCGCGCGATTATGCGCAGATGATTTATGATCTGGCGGTGCGGCGCGAGTTGATTGGGCTGGGGCGCGATATTGCAGCACGCGCCGCCAAGGTCGAGGTGCATTCCGAACCCAAAGAGCAGATCATCGAGGCCGAGCAGCGGCTTTACAAGCTGGGCGAGCAGGGTGTGGCCGAGCGCGGGTTTCAGTCGTTTCTGAAGGCCGTGACCGAGGCGGTCAATGTCGCCAATGCCGCCTATCAGCGCGATGGCGGGCTTGCGGGCGTGTCGACCGGGCTGATTGATCTGGATAAAAAGCTGGGCGGTCTGCATCCTTCTGATCTGTTGATCCTTGCCGGGCGCCCATCGATGGGCAAAACCTCGCTGGCCACCAACATCGCCTTTAACATCGCCAAGGCCTATAAGCGCGGCATGACGCATGAGGGCACCGAGGGCGCGGTGGAAGGCGGCGTGGTGGGGTTTTTCAGCCTTGAGATGAGCGCCGAGCAATTGGCCGCAAGGATCCTGTCCGAGGCCTCAGAGGTGCCGTCCGAACAGATCCGTCGCGGCGATATGACCGAGCAAGAGTTCCGCCGCTTTGTCGAGGCCGCCAAAAGCCTTGAATCCTGCCCGCTTTATATCGACGACACCCCTGCGTTGCCGATCAGCCAGGTGGCTGCGCG
>CAJXWJ010000100.1 GCA_913062925.1 uncultured Pseudorhodobacter sp.
CACAGCCGCGACGTCTGGCGCGGGCGCAAGCGCGGGGGACTCTGGGGCTGCGCCAAATCCGAAATAGACAGCAATCGCCACAAGCACCGCAACACCAACACCAACACCACCCCGCGCCTGCGCGCCCATCTTCGACCAAGCCGTCATCACATTCCCCTGATTTCGCGGGGCCTGTTCCGACCCCTGCTTTCCTTCGCCTAAGAACCCCGATATCACAGCGCAACGCAACCTTATTCAGAAGGATATGCCCATGCAGGCCGCCCAAAAATCAATCTGTGTCTTCTGCGGCGCGCGCGCAGGCACCCTGCCCGCCTATACGCAGGCTGCCCAAGCCATGGGAAAGGCGGTGGCGGACAGCGGCTGGCGGCTGGTCTACGGCGCGGGCGATGTTGGGTTGATGGGCGAAGTTGCGCGCGCGGCGATGGCCGCAGGCGCGCCCTGTCTTGGGGTAATTCCGACCCATCTGATGGCGCTAGAGGTTGGCAAACGCGATCTGACGCAGTTCATCATCACCGAAAACATGCATGAGCGCAAAAAGGTCATGTTCATGAACTCGGACGCCATCGTGGTGCTGCCGGGCGGCGCAGGCAGTCTGGACGAGTTTTTCGAGGTGCTGACTTGGGCGCAGCTGGGCCTGCACAGCAAACCGATTTTTCTTTTGAACACAGAGGACTATTGGCAGCCCCTGCTGGTGCTAATGGATCACATCATAGCCCAAGGCTTTGCCTCGGCCAGCATGCGTGATCTGTTTGCCGTGGTGGACAGTGTCACAGCACTAACCCCTGCGCTGACCGCGGCTATGGCCTAACAAAAAGGCCTGCCAGATTGCTCTGACAGGCCCAATAAGTCTGACGTTCCGCGCTTACATGCGGGCCGCGACTGCTTCCCAATTGACCAGCTTGTCCAAAAAGTTCGACAGGTAAGCTGGGCGCTTGTTGCGGAAATCGATGTAGTAGGAATGCTCCCAAACATCGCAGCCCAGCAAGGCTTTTTGGCCAAAGCACAAAGGATTGACGCCGTTTTCGGTCTTGGTGACCTTCAGGCTGCCGTCTTTGTCGACCACCAGCCAAGCCCAGCCAGACCCGAACTGACCCGCACCGGCTGCCGCGAAATCTTCCTTGAACTTCGCAACCGAGCCGAAAGCTTCGACCAAAGCGGTCTCAAGCACGGTTGGCATCGCCTTGCCGGCAGGGCCCATCACTTCCCAAAACAGGTTGTGATTCCAATGCTGCGAAGCATTGTTGAAAATGCCGTTCTGCGCGACAGAGCCTGCCACATAGGTGCCAGCCACGATCTCTTCCAGCGATTTCGCTTCCCACTCGGTGCCAGCAATCAGCTTATTGCCGTTGTCGACATAGGCCTTGTGGTGCAGGTCGTGGTGAAATTCCAGCGTTTCGGCGGACATGCCAAGGCCAGCCAAAGCGTCATGAGCATAGGGCAGATCGGGAAGCGTAAAAGCCATCGGAGTATCTCCTGTTCAGATGTGATTTGGCGTCAATAACTGCGCATGGACGCCATTGGTCAAGGGCAGAAAGCGATATCTGCCCGTCATATATAAACCTATGCCGCATTTTCGCGCTTACAAGGGGCAGCTTAGTCTAGCTCGCTGCCCGCCATCGCCGAATGCGACAACAGCCCCATGACATAAGAGGCCACCGAGCGGAAGCAGACCAGCGTATAGCCATCGTCCTGCGCCCAAAAAGCAGCCGCCACTTGCGCGGTGCGGGTGCGGCGCAGCTCTTTTGGCCCCAGCTTGGCGAAATCGACGGGAGCAAGTTTGGCGATGACCTGATCGGCCTTGCCGCCTTGCACGCGAAACACCGCCCGCGCGTCCGAGACCACAACCGCCAGATAATGCTCGCCTTTCAGCGCCTTATCAATCGCAGCCATCGCCGCAGCGGTTTGATCATAGGGCAGCACCAGCAGATATTCATCCGGGCTCATCCAAGCCGCGGCCTTATCGCCTGCAACCTCGATCTGGCGCTGTGCAGGCAGGCCAAGCCCGACCGCCGCCTTGACCGCCTTGGCCAGCCCCTTGACATCGGGCTTGGCGCGCAGAGTGATCATCCCCAAGGGGCCGATTTCGGAAATCTTGGCAAAGCCGTCAAAAGACGCATGGCCCAAAGCACTGACCGGATTAGACATTCGGCTTTTCTCCCTCTTTGTCATAGAACACCGGATCCACAACGCGCGCTTTCACCCGCCCGCCTGTCACCGTGTTGAACTCGACGATATCGCCGATCCGGTCCAGGCCGCCGTGGATCAGGCCCATGGCGATGCCCCGGTTCAAGGTTGGGCTGTGATAGGTCGAGGTGACGCGGCCTTGGGTGTTGCCCTGGCCATTGGCATTGCTGCCCGCCGCCACGATATAGCTGCCGTCTGGAACAACCGATCCGTCCAGCGTCTCAAAGCCCGCCAGTTTCCAGCGATCCGCACTGGCCAAGAACACCCGTTCCTGCCCGCGCTTGCCCAAGAAATCAGCCTTCTTTTTCGAGATCGCCCAGCCAAGGTTCAAATCTTGCGGAATAACCGTGCCGTCGGTCTCGTCGCCGATCATGATAAAGCCCTTTTCGGCCCGCATGATATGCAAAGCCTCGGTGCCATAAGGCATCGCGCCAAACTCGGCCCCCGCCTCATGCAGCTTGGCCCAAAACGCAGCGCCCATGCTGGCGGGAACCGCGATTTCATAAGACAGCTCGCCCGAAAAGCTGATCC
>CAJXWJ010000101.1 GCA_913062925.1 uncultured Pseudorhodobacter sp.
CGGCCCCAGTTTCCGCCAGCACCTCGGCAAAAACCGCCTCGCGGCTAGAGGTTGAAGGCTCGCATTCAATCACCCGCCCGCCATAGCCGCGCACCGCGTCTTTCTTGGCTTGCGGCGCTGTGCGCGGCATCACCACGGTGCAGGGAATGCCGCGCCGACTGGCGGCATAAGACAGGCACAGCCCGTGGTTGCCCGACGAATGGGTGGCAACCCCCTTGGCCGCCTGCGCATCGCTCAGCCCAAACACCGCATTCGAGGCACCACGCGCCTTAAACGCCGCCGCTTTTTGAAAGTTCTCGCATTTAAAATAGATCTCGGCCCCCGCCATGGTGTCGATAAAGCTTGAGGTCAGCACCGGAGTTTCGTGGATATAGGGCTTGATGCGCGCATGCGCGTCCTGAACGTCTTGGTAGGTTGGAATATACATCGCTGCCTCCTTAAACCGCTGTCGCGCGGTAATAGTTTTGCGCCGCGGCCACGCCGGACCCCAGCGGAATGTCCCAGCCCAGATCGGCCATGCACATCTCGGCCGTGGCAAGACCCGCCAGCATCATCACATCGGTCAGCATCCCCAGATGGCCGATGCGGAACACCTTGCCCGCGACCTCGCCCAAGCCCACCCCAAAGGCGACGCCGTATTTCTGGGCTGCCAGCTGCACCAGATCGGTGCCGTTCTTCCCCTTTGGCACCACCACGGCTGTGACGGTATCGGAATATAAATCCGGCGAGGCCGCGCAGGGCTGCAAGCCCCAAGCCGCAATCGCGCGGCGCACGCCTTCGGCAATGCGGTGGTGGCGGGCGAAAACGGCCTCTAGGCCCTCTTCCTCCAGCATCTCGACCGCGCGGGCCAGCCCTGCGATCAGCCCCACGGGTGGGGTATAGGGAAAGCCGCCGCTGGCATTGGTGCGGATTTGGTCGGCAAAATCAAAGAAGGTGCGCGGCAGGCGCGCGGTCTGCATCGCCGCCAAAGCCTTGGGCGAAACCCCAAGGATCGCCAGACCTGCGGGCAGCATAAAGCCCTTTTGGCTGCCGGTGACTGCCACATCGACCCCCCAGCCCGCCATATCAAAAGGCATCGAGGCGATCGAGGACACCCCATCCACCAAAAACAGCGCCGGATGCTGGCTTGCCTGCATCGCGCGGCGAATGCCCGCAATATCAGACCGCACGCCGGTTGCGGTTTCGTTATGCGTGGCCAGAACGGCCTTGATCTTATGGCCCGTGTCCGCGCGCAGGGCGGCTTCGATTGCGGCCAGCGGCGCGCCCTGACCCCAAGGCGTTTCAATCACCTGCACCGTCAGGCCGTGGCGCTGGCACAGATCAATCCAGCGATGCGAAAACATGCCAAAGCGCGGTGCAAGCACGGTGTCGCCGGGGCTTAGGGTGTTGCTGATCGCAGCCTCCCAGCCGCCGGTGCCGGTCGAGGGCAGGATAAACACCTCGCCCTCGGTCATCCGCAAAATCCGCTTCACGCCAGCGACAGCGGGGTGAAACATCTTGCCAAAAGCCGGCGAGCGATGGTCCAGCGTCGGCACAAAGCAGGCTTTGCGCAGCTCTTCAGGCATATTGGTTGGGCCGGGGATAAAAACAGGATTCTGCGATGACATGGGACGCCCCTTTGGTTGCTGCAGCCACCCTAGCGCCAGCCTTTCCGCATCACAATTTTTTTGAAATATTTTTTCAGAAATGATATAAAGCAGAAAGTTAAGCGATAACAGTGCTTTGCGTTTTTCGTCTTTTAGGAGCAGCAGATGACAGAACGTCGCCAAAGGGGCCGCCCTCGCGGGTTTAACGACACCTCGGAACAAAACACCATCCAATCGCTTGACCGCGCGGTGACGGTTTTGCAGTCGCTTGCGCAGGGCGATGGGCCGACGCTGACGCAATTGGCGGAACGGCTGGACCAATCGCCCGCCACGCTTTACCGCGTGCTGTCTACCCTTGCGGCGCGCGGCATGGTCGAGGCCGATCCGGTCGAGCAAACCTGGTATATCGGCCCGCATGCCTTTCAGATCGGCTCGTCGTTTTTGCGCCGCACCAGTTTGGTCGAACGCGCCCGCCCCTATCTGCGCAGCCTGATGGAAACCACCGGCGAGACCGCAAATCTGGGGGTGGATCGGCAGGATCAGACGCTGTTTCTGGCGCAGGTTGAAACCCATGCGACGATCCGGGCGTTCTTTCCGCCGGGCACGCAGTCGCCGCTTTATGCCTCGGGGATCGGCAAGGCGATGATGGCGCAGTTCAGCCCAGCGCGGCTCAAGGCGCTGCTGGAGCGCAGCACGCTGACCCGCTTTACCGCCACCACGCTGACCGACCCCGCCGCGATCTACCAAGATTTGGCCGAGATCCGCCGGCGCGGCTATGCGATTGACGATGAGGAACGCACCGAAGGCATGCGCTGCGTCGCCGCCGCGATCTTTAACGCGCCGGGAGATCCGATTGGCGGCATCTCGGTTTCAGGCCCCTCGGGGCGGATGAGCGCGCAGGTCATCGCCAAAGCCGGCGCCCTGGTCCACGAGGCAGCGGCCCAGATCACCCAGAGCTTGGGCGGTGGGTCGGGGGCCAGTCGCTAACCCAAGGGGCGGCCACGTTCCGCCCTTTGG
>CAJXWJ010000102.1 GCA_913062925.1 uncultured Pseudorhodobacter sp.
GCCTCCCGCATGGCTGCAGAGACGGCTTTTTCACCGGCCTTGATTTCAGCAGCCATCGCGGCGACCAGATCTGGCGTGATCGATAGCGATAGTTTCATGCGCGTGCCTCCCCTCTGCCAAAGCCCAAAAAATCATGACCAGCGCAAAAACCGCTTTACCCAGAACCATCCTGGCGCCTAACTTTGCCCCACCAAGAGACCGTCAATCCTGTGTTCTCTGATTCCCCGGGCGCTATGCTTCCCAAGACTATGGCGCTCGGGACCCCAGATCTTCAGACAGTATCCGCCCTGCCCCGTAGTTTTAGGCCAAGGTCAGATCCAAACTCCAAACCAGCCGCTCACGATCTCGTTTCGGCTCGCCCTGGATCAGGAAGGTCTCTTCGCCGATGAGGATCTGCTCATGTGGCCTCGGGTCAGGAATGTCGGCCACACGAACATCTATGCGCGTCGTCTGCGATAAGAGCCTTACACCACCAAACTCAGTGATCTCATCAGGTCTGCGCAAAACGCCCCTAGCTTGGGTAAAACGCCCCTCCCCGTCTCGATGCCAAATCTCAACTGAGATGTTAAAATCGTTAAACAGCGCCGACAGCGCCTCCGCAAAGGCCTGCATCAGGTCCGCCTGCCTGCGCGCAACACCTGCGGCCGAGTGCAGATCGGCAGCGGATTGCTCTCAATCTCAAGGCGCACCCATTCATCACGATCACGGTCTGGGATCATGCGGGCATAAAGCGGCAACCCCATCGTATTGACCGTCTCAAAGGTATCAGACGGCGCGTAATAGATCTCAAAGAGGCCCTCAACGCCCTCAGGGTAGAAATACGCCTTGTCCGTCGGCACACCAAAGCCAAGCCCACCACGATACCGCCGAAAGCTAATGCCGCCAAAGCTGACCTCTTCGCCAACGCGGCCGCGCAGATCCGCAGCGGCGGCGGTGTTGAGGTAAGTTTCCCGCACCTCCTTATGCGCCACAAGATCAGCGAAGAAAGCCGATCCGCACTCAGCGCGCAGCTGGATTTGTCCCGCAGCCAATCCGCCCAAGCTGTCCTCGACACTCTCAATCAATCCTTGGCAGCGCTTGCGCAAAGCCCCCGAGGCTGGGCTCGCGTTATCAAGATCAAAGTCGACCTCCTCCGCAGGCGTAATGCCAAACTCGGTGTAATAGTTCACCACCGTGGCGCCATCTTTCGGATCAAGCACCCGCCCTTGAATGCCGTTGAAGAGGTGGAACTCAAATGTCGCCTCGGCATCATTCCTGAGCCGGCCCATCTTACGCGCAACCTCCGCCTGCACCTGTTGGGTGGCCGTCTCTGAGCCAAAATCCCGGATGCCTTGGATCTCAGACGCCCAAAGCACATCCTGCTTTTTGAACTGTCTGCACACAAAGGCTCGCATATCGCGGCGCTCTGGAATTTGTTGCTCATACGCCGAGCCCCGCTCAGAAAACGGGATCAACGACAGCGTGCCATTGCGGCTTTCAATCATCACGGTGCGCGCGCGCACGCCGCGCGGTCCAAATAGGCCTGAGCCCGACAAGATCGCGGGCTTAAAGGGGATATTTTCTAAAGCGCGCGTGAGTTCGATAATCGAGAAGGCGTCGCCTTCAAAGATGTCCATGGTTGCCATGGGTGTGTCCTTTCAGTGGATGGGTCAGCGCAGCAGGATGCCGAGGGCGGCAAGGGCCGTGATGGCGGCTGTGATCTGCGCATCAGTGGCACCCGCAGGCCAAATGAGTTCGCTACGGTTGACGATGGCGGGGCCGCGCAGGATCACCACGCCAAGAGCATCGGCCGCAGTCGCATCGACACCAGCCCAAAGAATGCCGGCAGGGGTTTGGCTGCCATTGGTGGCGGCAGGTGCCAGGCCCGTGTATTTGCCGCCTGTGGTGATCTTGCCGAGCACTGTGCCCGGGGCAATCTTGCCTGCGCCGGAAGCGATGGTGACGGTTTCGCGGGTGTAATCGCGCAGCACTTCCCAAACGAGAAAGCCACCGTCGTGCTTGGGTTCAACTAATGTGGTCATTGGCCATTATCCTTTCTGGCGGAAGGTACGGGCGATCACGTCGCCCCAAGGATTTGCGCCGCCCCCACGCCCAGGTTGGGCATGCGCCACGGTGATGTCGGAGGTTGCCTCAGCTTTGGCGGCAAGGAGACGATTGCGGACCTCGTCGAGGCCGGCATCCTCCTCAAGGAAACGGCCCGCCATCTGCGGCTGACCCGCAAGTCGGCAGAGATCGATGACCACACGGGCATGCGCGATCGCCTCGGCGCGGATTGCAATCGCGTCAGACGAAGGGTTGGGGGCTGCAGTTGTGCTGGTGGGTGCGGGCGACGGGGCGGGCTCAGCGCTGGTCTGCCCAATATCGGGGCCCGCGTCGGCGTCCCGCGTTGCATCCGCGGGATCTGCGGAGCCAGTAAGAGCGTGGACGGCATCAGTTGCGGGAACCGCGAGGGTCAATTGCGCGGGCGCATTGCGGAGA
>CAJXWJ010000103.1 GCA_913062925.1 uncultured Pseudorhodobacter sp.
CGGACAATCCGGTTTCTTGGACGGGCCTGTTTGGATGGGAAAACTCATTCTGAACCCCCGTCCTGATCGACCCAGATCTCGGGTTTTTCGACGGGCAGAAGGGCACCGGATTCAGCGCACATGTAGTCAGTTGGGAAGACGCCAACGACCTCGGGAACGACCTCCCCGGTAACGACGTCCATCACCTCGGCATCGGTTTTGAGGCACATACCTTGGACACAGATGTAACCGAATTTTGACTTCGTTGGCTTCAAACCGAGCTCATCCAACTTCTTGCCACGGACAAACTTGACGTGGCCTTTTGTCGCCAGAACGTGGAGCCGGTCTGCGATACTGGTCTTGCCTCCGAGGCTGCCCTTGTTCTCAAACTTCGCAGCAAATTGGGTCAGCGTGAACATCTTGCCCCGAGCTGCTTGCTCAGCAATCATTTGCAGGATCACATCCCCCTTTCGCGCCCGCTCCGCGTCATGCTTGGCGCCGACCTCTTGGCGCACCAGCCGTTCGTTCATCGGGTTGATCTCGACCCATTGGCCGCGCACCTTGTCGATCAGCTTTGATGGCAGCGCCGGGCCGTTGCGCAGTTCAATTTCCAGTTTGCGCTCGGGCGCATCCTCGTCGGGGCGATGCAGGATCAGGCCGGAGGTGTAGAACCCACGCAGCGCACTGGCCCCAGACAGCGCCAGAAAGGGGTCATCCTTCACCTGCTGCTTGCTGAGTTTTTTGGTATGGTGCGCGAGGATAACACCGCAGTCGGGATTGACGTAGTCGCGCAGAACCTCGACGCGGTTCTTCAGGAAAAACATCATGGCGGTGTTGTCGTTTTCACCGCCGCCATCCGGTCCTCCGTCAAAGATGTTGCGGATCGGATCAATGCAGATGATGTCCACCGACATGTCAGAGAAGGCCCCTCCGATGGCCTGGGCCACCCGCACGCTGCCGTCGTTGTCGAGCAGCATCTTCAACTTAGGCGTGGCCACAAAGGTGTCGCGCGCAGCCTCAATGACGGAGGGCGGCAGTGCGATCTGCTTCATTCGCTCGCGCAGATAGTGGTATTGGATTTCCGCTTGTAGATAGAACACCCGCAGTGGCCGTGGTGGCGTGAAGCCAAGAAACGGCACCCCGGCGGCCATATGTACGAGCCAGCTGATCAGCAAATCGCTCTTGCCGACCTTTGGCGCACCGCCCAGCACCAGCAGGCCGCCAGGCGTCAGCACGCGGGGCGCGATGATATCCTCGGGCATAGGGCTATGGTCATCCAGCAGCGCCCCCAGCGTGAAGGCCGGCATCTCATTCGGCGCAGGGGCTGCGCTGTCGAGCCGGATGAGCGGGGGGCCGTGCTTTTCAACATGGAGGGCCCAGAGCCGCTCAGACTCGCGCCGAAGCCTCTCCACAGGCCACTGCGGGCGCAGCATGGCGGCGTTGTAGCCACAAATACCCTCCCAGCCTTCGTCCTTAGACATTCGCCCGTCGTGGACCATGCGGATGAAATACCCGATGGCGGCGCTGGCACCCTCAAAGCGCGACCAGTCATCTTGCGCGCCCTCACGCACCGGCGTGGTCAGCACCTCGCTCATCGCGGGCTTTTCAGGGTGGCTGAAGTCGGGCTGCAGGGAGATGCCCGGTGCGGGCGGCATGTCGGCGACCGCCTCGATGAACTCGCCCAGATCGCGGTCGAGCGCGGCATTCAGGGCCACGATCCGGACCTGCGTTTTCAACCCGTTCTTGTAATGGACCGAACCTGCCACCCGGATCGGCTGGTGGGCCGAGCGGAAATGCATGTCGCCACCAGCCTTGGCGGCAATGTCGCCCCGCAAGCGGCATACCCGGCGGATATCATCGCCATCTGCGGGCTCGCTTAGTTTCCACCAGACATGGCACTTGCGCTGGCCCTCGGGCGTGATCCCGCCACTTTCGACCACCATGGTGGGCAAGCCGAGGTGACGTTCAAGGTGCGCGCGCTTGGCGGCGATATCGCCGTTGTCGATATCGACCACCACGGCCTGCATCTGCAGGATTTCGGCGGCCTTAGCCTGGCCGGGGGCTGCAACCGTGCCAGGGATCACATAGACCGCCGCTCCTTCACGTGATGCCCAAGCCGCAAAGGTGGACATCTTCTCGGCCGCAGTGCTATCGGCATCGATCCAAATGTTATGTGGGCGGCCATCAATGCCCTGCCCCTTGTCAATAAAGCTGCGCACAGGGATGAGGCCATCAGAGTAACCAAAGACAACATCCATGAACTGGGCAATTTGCAAAGGGTCAGGCTCATCGCCAAAAACGTCGTCTATTGGCGAGGCGTCGTTGAAATCGCGCCATGGATTAAAGTGAAGCAGATTTTCGTGAGAAGCGTCTGTGGGTGTTATTTGAGGGTCATGAGGGGCGTCCATGGCAAGTTCCTTTGGAAAATCTGAAGGTTGAGGTCGATCATTTGGGGGTTCTGTCATGCAGGCATGCCCC
>CAJXWJ010000104.1 GCA_913062925.1 uncultured Pseudorhodobacter sp.
TTCCTCGTCGGCCATTATGCGTTGGATGAGATCGGGGTCACACTCTTCGTCGCGCAGGAACTGGATGATGCCGCCAGGCCATGTTCGGATGTCAGCGAGGAGTTCCTGCAGGCATTCGATGCCGCGGTCCGACAAGGTTTTGATCCCTTCCTCGGTGCCGTCATCAACCCAGATCATCTCGCCGTAATCGATGTTGTCGGAATTGGCGGTGACGACTTGGACGAGTTCGAGGTTTTCACCGATCGTCTTGGCGACTTCGCCGATGGATTGGGCATGCGTGACGCGCGCCATCAGGCGGCCTTCTCCGACCGGTCTTCCGGCTGTTTCCATTTCCACGGTAACAGTTCCGGCAGGCGCGAGACCGGCAGATCGGATATTCGCGCGATGATGTCAGCAAGCCAAGCCTGCGGATCGATGCCATTCAGTTTGGCTGTGCCGATCAGGGAATACATGAAGGCAGCGCGCTGCCCACCGCGCTCTGACCCCGCGAAGAGCCACGACTTTCTGCCGAGGGCGACGCCTCTGAGCGAGCGTTCTGCGCTATTGTTACTGAGGCAGACCCGACCGTCTGTCAGGAATCGGGTGAAGCTTGGCCAGTGACCGGGCGACAGCAGGTAGTCGATCGCTTTCGCGACCTTAGCGTGCTTCGAGAGCAGCGCGCGCTCGGCCCGGAGCCATCGCTCGAGTTCCTCGATCAGCGGGGCCGACCGCGCCTTGCGCGCCTCGAGGCGGGCGGCAGGGTCCTGGCCGTTTAAGTCGCGCTCGATCTCGAACAGGGCGTCAATCCGCTTCACCGCCTCAAAGGCGATGGGCGAGATTTCGTTTGCTTCTTTGCCTTTGCGGATGTTGCCCGCAATGTCGGCGAGTTCGAAGAACTTGCGCCGAGCATGTGACCAACACAGAGCAGGCAGGACCGGGCCCGGCTTGCGATCGCCCCGGTAGAGGTCGTTGTAACCGGCATAGGCATCGGCTTGGAGAATGCCCTGCCAGCCGGTCAGATGCTCAGTCGGATGTGCGCCGGCCCGGTCGCGGGAGAAGCGGAAGACCACCGCCGGCGGGGCGGTGCCCGCAAAGGGGCGGTCGTCGCGCACGTAGGTCCACAGCCGCGCGGTCTTCGTGCCACCGCGGGCGAGCAGTGGCACGGTGGTGTCATCGCCATGCAGCCGCGCTGCCGCCCGAACATGGGCCTCGATCAGGTCATGAAGCGGCTTCAGCAACTCGGCCACCGCGCCAACCTGATCAGCCAGTGTCGAAAGGCTCAACTCCACGCCTTCCCGCGAATAGCGCTCGGCCTGGCGGTTCAGCGGCTGATGCTGGCCGTATTTCTCATAGATGATCATCGCAAGCAGGCTGGGGCCGGCCCAGCCGCGCGGGATCGGATGGAACGGGGCTGGCGGCTGACTGATCTTTTCGCAGGCCCGGCAGGTGAACTTTTCGCGGACGGTCTGGATCACCTTCCACTGACGCGGTACCACCTCCAGCGTCTCGGTAATATCCTCGCCCATCTTCACAATGCGATCTGACCCGCAACAGGTGCAGCGCGTCGGGGCCTCCACCACCACCCGTTCGCGCGGGAGATGCTCGGGGAAAGGTTTGCGGATTGGCTTCTTGCGCTCGAAGGCAGCCACCTTCGTCGTCGTCTCCGCACAGATCGCATCCTCGGTGGCGTCGGTCACCAAGTCCTCAAGCTGCAGCTCCAGCTGGTCAATAAGCCGAGCCGACCGCTCAGCGCTATGGCCGTAAGTCTCGCGCCGCAGCAGCGCAATCTCCAGCTTTAGGCCGGAGATCATCGCCTCAGAGGTCGAGACAACCGCGCGGGCCTGCGCCAGTTCGGCCTTCGTGGCCGCCAGTTCAGCGCGCAGTTTGTCGAGTTCGGAGGCAGGATTGGACATAGGCAGCTTCTACCACGCCAACCCACAGAATCCAACAAATACAGAAACTTCAGCCCAGATCAGCCCATCTTTTTCGGTCTCTGGGTCCAGCGCGGATTGCGCCAGTCAATTCCGTCAAGAAGATAAGCCAACTGCGCGGCAGAGACTGCAACCGCCTCGCCCGTGGCACTCGACGGCCAGACAAACTTCCCGGCCTCAAGGCGTTTTGCATAGAGCGACATGCCCACGCCATCAAACCAGATCAGCTTCACCATGTCTGCCTTACGCCCGCGAAAGCAGAAGATTTCGCCGCCCTGCGGATCGCGGCCAAGCCCCACCTGCACCTTCAGCGCCAAGCCGTTCATGCCGCAGCGCATGTCCGTCAAACCGCCCGCAATCCACACCTTCGTCCCCGCTGGAAACGCAATCATCGCGCCAACGCCAAGCTGTTGAGCAAACGCGCCGCAGCCTCCATATCAAAATCCGCAGGGATCGTGATGCGACACCGCTCGCCAAGCTCAACGGTCATCACCACCGGGCG
>CAJXWJ010000105.1 GCA_913062925.1 uncultured Pseudorhodobacter sp.
AGACGCGGCGTGATTGGTCCGGGCACTGGAGTCCGAGTTTATCTGGCTTGTGGCGTTACGGATATGAGGAAGGGCATCGCGGGTCTTTCCGCTCTGACCCAGGATGTGCTGCGGCAAAAACCCGCCAGTGGTGCCGTGTTTGCATTCCGGGGGCGACGCGGGGATCGGATCAAGCTGCTGTATTGGGATGGCCAGGGGTTTTGCCTCTATTACAAGGTGCTTGAGCGGGGACGATTTCCATGGCCCAACGCGCAAGATGGATCGATGCGGCTAACCTCCGCACAGCTAGCGATGCTCTGGGAGGGGATCGACTGGCGGCGTCCGGATTGGGGAGCTCCGCCTGCGCGTGTGGGGTGATTTTGCGTCTGTATTTGCTTTATTTATATGGTGCTTCGGCCTGATATTTGGTAGTCAGACGCATGTCGAAACTTGCTGAAAACCTCCCCGATGACCCCGCTGTATTGAAGGCGATGATTGCCGCATTGCGGGCGGAGAACGCCAAGATAACGGCGACGCTGCGTGTCCATGATCAGCTGGTTCAGGCACTACGCTTGCGGATCGCCAAGTTGCAGAAATTGGCTTTCGGCAAATCCTCGGAAAAGATCGAGCGTGAAATCGAACAACTGGAACTGGCGCTGGAAGACCTGCTGGTTGCCGTGGCTGAGGAGGACGAGGCAGCCATCGACGAAGGGCAGGACAAACTAGCGGCTGATGAGCCTTCTGCGCCTGTTTTGCGTCGCCGCCCTCGTGTCTCGGATACAACCCTGCGCGAACGCCGTGAGCTTGATCCTGGCACCTGCTGTCCCGACTGTGGCGGTGATCTGCGTGTGGTGGGCGAGGATGTCAGCGAATTGCTCGATATGATTGCTGCCCAGATGAAGGTGGTCCAGATCGCCCGCATCAAGAAATCCTGCCGTCGCTGCGAGCGAATGGTGCAGGAGCCCGCGCCAAGCCGTCCGATCCCCGGCAGTATGGCGGGACCGAACCTGCTGGCCCATGTTCTGGTCTCGAAGTTCGACGATCACCTTCCCTTGTATCGCCAGCACGAGATATTTGCGCGCATGGGGGCAGACATCCCGGAAACAACATTGGTCGGCTGGTGTGGCCGCGCCATGAAGACCCTGTCGCCGCTGATCGAGCGGATCGAGGCCGACATCATGGGCAGTGATCTGCTGCACGCGGACGACACGCCGATCCGGGTGCTGGATCGGTCAAGGCGGGATAAGGGTCTTGGCAAAGGGGTCAGACAAGGCCGAATCTGGGCCTATGTGCGTGATCAGCGTCCTTGGGCGGGGTCATCTCCACCCGGGGCTGTCTATCGGTTCGCACCAAACTGGAAGGAGGAGCACGTTCTCGGCCATCTGGCCAGCGCCCACGGCATCCTTCAGGCGGACGGTTACAAAGGCTACGCCAAGCTTTACGAGCCTGAACCGGGTGGTGTGCCCCGTTTGTATGAGGCGGCCTGCTGGGCGCATCTGCGGCGTGACTTTCACGATTTTTGGACATCGACCAAATCCGAGATCGCCCGAGAGGCGCTCGACCGGATCGGTAAACTCTATGACATCGAGCGCGACATCAACGGCCAGGCCGCTGATATCCGCATGGCTGCGCGTCAAAAGCTGAGCCAGCCAAAGGTCGCAGCCTTCTTTGTCTGGTCCGAACAGCAGCTCCTGCGCATTCCAGGCAAGGGCGCTCTCGCCAAAGCCTTCCGCTATGGCCTCAATCGGCAGGACGCCTTCAGCCTATTCCTGACGGACGGGCGCGTAGCCATCGACAACAATCCAGCCGAGCGCGCCCTGCGCCCGATTGGAATCGGTCGCAAGAACTGGCTCTTCGCGGGGGCCGACACCGGCGCGGAAACCCTCGCGCGTGCCATGACGGTCATCGAAACGGCCAAACTCAACGGCCTCGACCCGCAAGCATACCTCGCCGACATCCTCGACCGCATCCATGACCACAAGATCAATCGCCTCGACGAATTGCTGCCGTGGAATTGGAAACCGCTGGCCGCTATCCATCCCGAAGGCGCTTGATGGCTGCGGTCACCCATGTCTGCAGCATCGACTACGTCGCCAAAATGTTGGGCGAGGATGTCGAGCTTCTTGAAGCGATCATCTCCAACGACGACAACATCACCTATGGCAACATCGTGAGCGTCTACCTCGGACCCGACGAAACAATCTCCGCCCTGACAGATGACGGCGTGGAGGAACTGACGGACATGATCCGAGCCGCTCGTATCGCCACCAAAACCTGGCATAAATTCCTTGATGTCTTCGTCGATGACGCTGACCTTGTCAGCCGAATTAAGGCTCAGTCGCTGCGGTAGCAATGGAGCGGTTACTGAACTCCAGCGGCTTGCGCAGGATCGTTTTGATCGACCGATTGAACCGAAGATG
>CAJXWJ010000106.1 GCA_913062925.1 uncultured Pseudorhodobacter sp.
TTTCCGTGGCAAAGCGCATTGGCGGCACCACATGGCAGCAAACGGCGGTACAAAACGGCCGCTCCCGGTGCTTGCCCTCGCCGCCCGCAACTACGTCCAGCATCGGGATCACGGCACGCACGCTCGCGCTGTCGGTATAGCTGACGGCGATGGATTTTGTCGTGCCTGACAGGCAAGCATAAGTGGTGTTGATATCAAGATCCAGAATGGTTTGCGCATCGCGCGCCACGACGGAACGGTGATAGGTATTCGGTGTCGTTGGTCACTTCGACACCGTCTGTGAATTTGATTCCTTCGATAACCTTTGGCAACTGATTTCTGCCCTTGAGGCGCAGCCATTTTTTTGATGCTGCCTGAATGAGGGTGAAGACCATCAGTTTTGCGGTCTTTTGTGACAGCGCCCCTTTGGTCCTCACCGTTCGGTGCCGAACAGTGGCGAACACGCTTTCAATCGGGTTGGAGGTGCGCAAATGGCCCCAATGCTCAGCTGGGAAGTCGAAGAATGCCAGCATCGCCTGTTTGTTCTTTGTCAGGCAGGCAACACCTTTTGGGTATTTGACGCCATACTTTTCGGAGAAAACGGCCAACGCAGCATCGGCTTCTGCGCGCGTTCCGGCGTGCTGAATGTCGTCCAGATCTGACTTGACTGCCGGGGCCATCTGCTTGGGAAAACAGTTCTGGACGTTCTTTACCTTATGCACCCAACACCGTTGGTGCTTTGTGCCTGGAAACGTTTTGTCCAGTGCGTTCCAGAATCCCATGGCTCCATCCCCAACCGCAATTTCCGGTGCGACGGACAGCCCACGGCCTTTGATGTCGGTCAGCAACTCATGCCAGCTCTGCGCACTCTCACGCAAGCCGACCTGAAAGCCGATCAGCTCTTTCTTGCCCTCCGGTGTCGCACCAATGATCACCAGCATGCATTCGGCATTTTCCTCCATACGCGCCTGAAGATAGACGCCGTCCGCCCAGATGTAGACGTAGTGGCGGGCAGACAGATCCCGCCGTGCCCAGGCATCATATTGAACCTGCCATCCAGCAGTCAGACGCGAGATGACGCTTGGCGAGAGGTTGGGCGCATCCGGCCCCATGATGGCCGACAGCGCGTCCTGGAAATCGCCCGTCGATATGCCCTTCAGATAAAGAACAGGCAGCAGCGCGTCCAAGCTGATCGAGCGGCGCGCCCATTTCGGCAGAATATTCGAGGTAAAGCGGATCTTTTCTGCCCCATCACAGGACGCCATCCGGTCGCGTACCTTGGGCCGCTGGACATCCAGAGCACCGATCCCCGTCTGAATCTTCCGTTCAGGACCAAATCCATGCCGCACAATCCGCGAGCGCCCGTCTTCCAGCTGCTCATCGGTAAAACTGGCGACAAAGGCATCAGCCTCGGCCTTCAGCGCTTCCGCCAGCATCCGACGAGCACCTTGCCGAGCAAGCTCTGTCAGCGGATCGATGATCGTTTCCGATTGGCGAAATGGCAGGATAGTTGTATCTTCATTCATGGCGTATCGCTCCTTGTGAGGTTCTGGCCGGCTTTGACACCCGCCACGATACGCCGCCCTTCAAATCACGCCATCACCCAAATTCCCGCATAGCTCCAGCGATACACAGTTTCAGTGTAAGCGCTGTTCTGGCCCCACCTTCCTGCTGAACCTGTAAACTGCGATTGCGCGTTCCATGGAGATTTACACGGGAGGTATCAGTGGGAGTCCATCGGGCGCGCAGTTTGGAGGCCGTTGGGTTTGTGGAGTTGCTTGCGGCTCCGGCAGCCAAACGGCGATGGTCGGATGAGGCGAAGGGCCAGATAGTTGCTGAGACGCTGGTGGTGGGTGTCACGGTCAATGAAGTGGCGCGGCGGCACGGTGTTAAGGCCAATCATGTGTCGTCGTGGCGGACGCTGGCGCGGAAGGGCAAGTTGGTCGTGCCGGATATTGCGGGCGCGGACTTTGCGCCGCCGGTGGCCGTGACATTAGAGCCGCCCATCGTGGCTGGCACAATTGATCTGGTCATTGGCCCTGTGACGGTGCGGCTTGATGCTGCCACGCCTGCCGCTCGGGTTGCAGACTTGGTGATCTCGCTGCGGGCCTGCGCGTGATCTTTCCGTCGAACCGGGTGCGGATCATGGTGGCGACCAAGCCCATCGACTTCCGCAAGGGCCATGACAGCCTGGCTGCGATGGTGAAGAACGAGCTGCGCACAGATCCATTCACAGGCACGGTCTTCGTGTTACGCGCTAAGAAAGCGGATCGATTAAAGCTGCTCTACTGGGATCGCACGGGGCTGGTGTTGGCCTACAAGCGGCTGGAAGAACACACATTTACATGGCCCGCCGTCAAG
>CAJXWJ010000107.1 GCA_913062925.1 uncultured Pseudorhodobacter sp.
CCGAGGGCGGGGCCGGCGTGCAGGGGGCCGCCCGTGACGCCACCTTCGACGCGCGCTGCACCAGTATCGGTGCGGCGCTTGCCGCTGACCGAACGCTGGGTGGCCTTTGCGACTGGGCGGAGGCCGAAGCGCCGCGCCCAGTCGATCTGCCCGTCGATGGTGCCGCCAGCCTGAAAGCGGCGGTGATCCCGGTCGTCCTGCACTATTCCACGGCCGACCCGCTCGGCTGACCCCCTTCAACATAGGAGACTACCAATGGCACGAGCGCAAGGCGCGCGGGCGCAGATGGCGCTGGCTTTTGAGGCGAGTTATGGCACGCCACCGAGCACCGGATTTAAGCTGATGCCCTTTGCCAGCAGCTCGCTTGGGGCTGAGCAACCTTTGCTGGCATCTGAGTTGCTGGGCTATGGCCGAGATCCTTTAGCCCCAATCAAGGATGCGCTGACCGCGGACGGTGATGTTGTGATCCCCATTGATATCGAGGCCTTTGGGTATTGGCTCAAGGCCGCCTTTGGTGCACCCACCTCAACGGGGACGACGCCAAAGGTTCACACATTTACCTCAGGATCTTGGGCGCTGCCGTCGTTCACGCTTGAGACCGGCATGCCGGAGGTGCCGCGCTATGCGCTTTATACCGGCTGTTTGTTGGATCAGCTGAGTTGGAGCATGCAGCGCTCAGGGCTTTTGACGGCGACGGCCAAGATTATTGCGCAGGGCGAGGCGATCGCCACAACCTCTGCAGCGGGTACGCCGAGTGCCATCACACTGCAGCGTTTTGGCCATTTTAATGGCGCGATCAAACGCAATGGCACAGCCCTTGGTCAGGTGGTCTCAGCGGAGATTAGCTATTCCAACAATCTTGAACGGGTGGAGACCATCCGGGCCGATGGGAAGATCGAGGGCGCAGATCCTGCGATGGCAAGCTTGACGGGTAAGTTTGATGTGCGCTTTGCCGACAACACGCTGGTGAGCCAAGCGCTGGATGGTGCGCCTTGTGAGTTGGAGTTTAGCTATAGCCTTGGTGCCAATGCCAGCCTCAGCTTTACCGCACATGCGGTCTATCTGCCGCGCCCGCGCCTTGAGATCCAAGGGCCGCAGGGCATTCAAGCCTCCTTTGATTGGCAGGCGGCCAAGGCCAGCAGCCCGCCGCGGATGTGCACAGTTGTTCTCACCAATTCGATTGCGAGTTATGCATGATTGATCTCAATCTTTCCAAAGCCCCGAGCTGGCTTGATCTTGTGGCAGGGGTTCGGGTGCAGTTGCGCCCGCTGAGCACCTCGCTGATGTTGGCCGCGCGCGCCGATGCAGAAATCCAAGACCTCTCTGAGACCGTCAGTGATGATGCGCGCGCGGTGATCTTTGCTAAAGTGCTTGGGCGTCTGGCCATTCTCGACTGGGAGGGGGTTGGCGATCACGAGGGCGTCGCCGTGGCTCCCACTGCGCAAGCGATTGATGCCCTGTTGGACATCTGGCCAATCTTTGAGGCTTTCCAAACGCAGTATGTGGCCAAGGCCTTGCTGATTGATGCGGAAAAAAACGTCTCTGCGCCCTTGCCGACTGGGTCTTCGGTGGGGGCGAGAGCTATTGCGCGGCCTGCACGCAAAGCTGCCGTGACTGCCCAAGCCGGATCAATGCGCCGCTGAGTTTTGAAGGCTGGCAAGTTTGGGATTTGGTGCAACGCTTGGACGGCCAGCTTCGGATTGTGGGCGGGCTCTCAGGTGGGGCGGTGATTGGCTGGGACATGGGATCGGCTTTAGCGCTTGGGGCTGCCCTTGGCATTGAGCCCCTGGTCATAGGGGTGTTCTTACCGCCGATTGAGGCGGTGATGGTGCAGCGGATGCAGGCGCGGATGGAGCAGGATCATGGCTGAAAAGAAAGTCTCTGTTCGCCTCTCGGCCACGGGAGGCCAACAGGTGCGCGCGGAGTTGGAGGGCGTGGGGGCTGCGGGCACGCGTGGCTTTGGCAAACTGAGCCGCGAGATGGATCTTGCCAATGCGCGCCTTGCGGCGCTGTCGCGCAAGGCGGCGATTGCGGCGGGTGCGATGGCTGCAGCCACGGTGATGGCTGGGCTTGCGATGCTGCGCTCAGGCCTTCAGGTGGTGGACGCGCAGGCAAAGCTTGCGCAATCGCTGGGAACCACGGTGGAAAGCCTGCAGGTTTTGGAGCGGGCAGGGGATCTGGCTGGGGTTTCCTTCTCGGGCATTGAGCAGGCCACCAAGGATATGACACGCAGGTTGAGCCAGGCTGCTGCCTCGGGTGGCCCTGTTGCTGATGCGCTGGCGCGGCTTCATTTAAATGCCAAGGCGCTGTTGGGTCTTTCGCTAGATCAGCGAA
>CAJXWJ010000108.1 GCA_913062925.1 uncultured Pseudorhodobacter sp.
GGCCGCCAGCCGCGCGATTGGCGAGACGATGATCGTGGTGATGGGGGCAGGGGCTGCGGCAAAACTGTCGCTGAACCCGCTTGAGGCGATGACCACCGTCACCGTCAAGATCGTCAGTCAGCTGACCGGCGACACCGAATTTGCTAGCCCCGAGACGCTGGTGGCCTTTGCGCTGGGGCTGACTCTGTTCACTCTGACGCTTGGATTGAACGTGATTGCACTGGTGATCGTGCGGAAATATCGGGAGCAATACGAATGAGCCGTGTCTCGCTTTACCAACAAGACCCACGCACCGCGACGCGCAATGCCGCCGAGAAACGCTTTCGTGCCTATGGCCTGACGGCGATCATCATTGCGTTGCTTGCCTTGGTGTGGCTGCTGATCTCGATCTTTTCCAATGGCTTGCCGGCTTTCAAACAGACTTTTCTGACCTATCCCGTCACATTGGATGCGGCGATTTTGGACAAGACCGGCGCGCGCGATCCAGAGGTTTTGGCGAAAGCCACGACGATGACCTATGAGAAGATCTTGCTGCAATCGCTGGATGCTGAAATCAAAGCGCGCGGCATTGATGTGGGCGAACTAAACCCGAAAAAGCTGGGCAATCTGATCTCGGGCGAGGCGCCTGCAACCCTGCGTTCGCGCGTGCTGGCGGACCCTTCACTGATCGGGCAGACCGTGGTTGTCAACGTGCTGGCCGGCGGTCGGATTGACGGCTATTTCAAAGGCCGCGTCACGATGGAAAGTGCCGCCTTGGATAAAAACACCTCGCCCGAGCAATTGGCGCTGGCTGATAATCTGAAGGCGGCGGGCATTCTTGAGATGCGGCTGAACCCCGGGTTTCTGACCATGCCCGATGCTTCGGACAAACGCCCCGAAGCGGCGGGTTTGGGCATTGCGATCATCGGTTCGCTTTACATGATGGCGGTGGTTTTACTGCTGGCGCTGCCGATCGGGGTTGCGGCCTCGGTTTACCTGGAAGAATTCGCGCCGAAGAACAAATTCACCGATCTGATCGAGGTGAATATCGCCAATTTGGCGGCTGTGCCCTCGATTGTTTACGGCATCTTGGGGCTTGCGATCTTTATCAACATCGTCGGGCTGCCGACCTCGGCGCCGATTGTCGGCGGTTTGGTGCTGACGCTTATGACCCTGCCGCGCATCATCATTCCAACGCGGGCCGCGCTGAAAGCCGTGCCGCCGTCGATCCGCGATGCGGCGCTTGGCGTCGGTGCAAGCCGGTTGCAGACCGTCACCCATCACGTTTTGCCGCTGGCAATGCCGGGGATCTTGACCGGCACCATCATCGGCCTTGCGCAAGCCTTGGGCGAAACCGCGCCGCTTTTGCTGATCGGCATGGTCGCCTTTGTGCGCGACTTCCCCGAAGCCCCACCCGCGGGCCTGTTTGACCCAGCCGCCGCTTTGCCGGTGCAGATCTACAACTGGACCACCCGCGGCGATCCGGGCTTTGTCGAGCGCGCCTCGGGGGCTATTATCGTGCTGTTGGTGTTCTTGATCGCGATGAACGCGGTTGCGATCTACCTGCGTCGCAAATTTGAACGCCGCTGGTAAGGTCAGGAAATCAAAATGAAAGACCAAAGATTGGAGAGCCGCGTGGACAGTCACACCATCAAAATTCAGGCCCGCAAGGCGCAGGTCTATTATGGCAGCAACCACGCCATCAAAGACGTCGATGTTGATATTTTTGACAAGACCGTCACCGCCTTCATCGGCCCCTCGGGCTGTGGCAAATCAACGTTTCTGCGCTGCATCAACCGGATGAATGACACCATCGACTCGTGCCGCGTTGAAGGCTCGATCACGCTGGAAGGCGAGGATATCTATGATCCGCGCGTCGATCCGGTGCAATTGCGCGCCCGCATCGGCATGGTGTTTCAAAAGCCGAACCCGTTTCCAAAGTCGATCTATGACAATGTCGCCTATGGCCCCAAAATCCACGGCCTGACCCGCAACAAGGCCGAGCTGGACGAGATCGTCGAATCCTGTCTGCGCAAGGCGGCGCTGTGGAACGAGGTCAAAGACCGGCTGCTCTCGCCCGGCACCGG
>CAJXWJ010000109.1 GCA_913062925.1 uncultured Pseudorhodobacter sp.
AAATCATCTGCACCGCTGCCGCTGGCAATCAGCAATAACTCTTCCTCTGGCCCCAGCTTCTGCGCCAGTGCTGACAACAGCGCTGGATTGTGCTTTTGCGCCAAAGTCCCCGTATAGACAAAGCGCGCACCCGCTTGCAGTTGATGCCGCTGCCCCCAATCTGTGTCGCGCGCTTGCACCTCAATTTCGGCGATGGGCCCCCAATTCGGGATCACCGCGATCTTGTCGCGCGCCAGCCCCCAAGCATCGGTTTGGCGACAAAAATCTTCAGTTATAAGAATGATGGCAGCCGCGCGCTGCATCTGGCGACGTTCCAAATGCCGATAATAGCTGCCAACCAGCTGCCCCAGCAGCGGCAGCTTTCGCGCTAAAATCTGAGCTGCCGCAAGGGCATAGAAATCTTGGCACCAATAGACAAACCGGCTTTGCGTGCGAGCACAGGCATCCAACAGCGCCTCTTGGGCCTCGGTTGGGGTATTGCCTGACAAAACCAGGTCGGGGCTGATCTGCGTGACCAACTTTGCCAATTCCTTGCCATAGGCGATGTCGCCCCGACGGCGCTGCCACAGTTTCGTTTTTGAATAGGCAAGTGAAGCGCCAAGCGGCGCAAAGACCAAGCTTTTGGGGTCGGTCTCGCTGCGGTGCAGCCGCCCCTTTGGGCCGGAATCTGCGGCAAACCACGCATGGGTCACCTGATGCCCGCGCGCGGCCAGGCTGCGCGACAGAAAAATCGGTGCCGGATGGCCGGCGTAGTCATGGATCAATATCCGCATCGGCCAAACGCTCCTCTGGTCTCGTTATCGCCCACTTCGCGCGGCCACAGCCCTGACTGTCGCCAGTAAAATTCTACAATCACGCCAGAAGCTTAGGCGGTTGCCATACTCGACATCCATCGCGATCCGCGCGCCATAGCTGGTGTCATTGCGCCCGTTGACCTGCCAAACCCCTGTCAAGCCGGGGCGCAGAGCTTGGTATTTCGCAAGCGCTGGACCGTAAAGCACAGCCTCTGCGGCTGTCACCGGCCGTGGGCCGACAAGGCTCATCTCGCCCTTTAAAATGTTCCAAATCTGCGGCAACTCGTCCAGACTGGTCTGCCGCATAATCTTGCCAAAGGTCGTCACGCGTGGATCATTGGCCAGCTTGAAAGTGTCGCGCCATTCCTGTGCAGCCTGCGGATTTTGCTGCAAATAGTCTTGCAGACAAGCCTCTGCATGCGGCACCATTGTGCGCAATTTCCAGCAGGTAAAAGCCTGCCCGTCGCGCCCGATCCGGCGATGACCAAAAAACGGTGAGCCGCCTTGCACCAAGGCCAGTGCAAGCGCGAGCCCAAATATCAGCACCAGCACTGCGGGCAGGGCAAGCAATACCAAGCCAATATCCATGGCGCGCTTGCCATAACTGGGGTAAAATCGCGGCTTCGCGCGGAGATAGGCCCTTTGCGGGTAGGCCGCAAACCCCTCGTCGGTTTTGGTCATCGCAGGCCCCCTTTTCGCGGAGTGGATGCGTTGCTGCTGCGGCTAAGGTTTGCGAAGGCGCTCATGCGGGGCTGGCCTCTTGATCAATCACGCTTGCACCTGCGCCACTGGCGATGGCACCAAGATCAATCGGCAGGCGGTTGGCAACATTCAACGCCACGGCCGAGACCGTACTGCTCAGGGGGCCAAAATCCTGCTCGCGGGCAAAGCTTGCCAAGGCGGTCAGCGCCTCGCTATGGGCCGCCACATCAAAAGCGGTACTGCCGCTGATGGCGCGATTCGATCGTTCGGCGACAACGGCGGTAATGCTGCCGATCAGCGTGCTTAACGCCGTGTCAGGGTTGGCGCGCCGTAGCGCCTGAATCAAGCCTGTCATCGCAGGAGCGCAGCTGCTGGGCCTGCTGCATGCATTAACCAAAGTTGCAATTTGTGCTTCGCTCACCTCAACCGCGACATCCTGCGCTTGCAGGGGGGCGAGCGGCAGGTTGCAGGCCAGAATCAGGCCTAAGACACGGATATAAAATAGGTTTGTCATAAAAGACTTCACGAATTAAAACGGACAATACATAGAAAGATATACAGCTAAATAAA
>CAJXWJ010000110.1 GCA_913062925.1 uncultured Pseudorhodobacter sp.
GATTGCGCGTTCCATGGAGATTTACACGGGAGGTATCAGTGGGAGTCCATCGGGCTGACCTGCCCCCCGGAAGTTCCCTCGATCTGATGTAGAGTCTGCCCAACCCTGACGGAGCAGACGAATGAGGAAAAGCCGTAAGCGGTGTCCCGATCACACCTTGATGGCGTAATTCCACGGTATCAGATCGGCGATCTGGCTTTGTTTGTGACCGCTAACGATTGCTTTGAGCGTGCAGGCAAGCCAAGCGTGTGGATCGACCCCGTTCATCTTGCAGGTTTCGATCAGCGACGCGATGACGCCCCAGTTATCGGCCCCAGCGTCATGGCCAGCGAAGAGGGCGTTCTTTCTGTTCAGGGCTATAGGTCGGATTGTGCGCTCGACGGTGTTGTTGTCGATCTCGATGCGGCCATCTGTCAGGAACCGGCCCAAGCCGTCGCGGTATTTCACGATATAGGCCAATGCCTCACCGAGGGGCGATTTGGCGGAAGCGCGGGCGCGGTGATGGCGCAGCCAGTCATCAAGGCGGGCGAGGATTGGGGTGGAACGTTCTTGGCGTGCATCCCGCCGTGCGAGGGGGTCTTTGCCGCGGATATCGGCCTCGATGGCGTAGAGGTGGCGGATGAGGTCCACACCCTCCTCGGCAATCGGTGCCGTGCCGGTGCGGGTGATCTCGATGAGCTTGCGACGCGCATGGGCCCAGCAATAGGCAAGCTGGATGTTGGGACCGACGCGGTCCGCTGCAATCAGCCGATTGTATCCGGCATAGCCGTCCACCTGCAGGATGCCGCCAAAGCCCTGCAATATCCGTTCGGCATGCAGCCCGCCCCGGCCGGGTGCATAGGTAAAGGCGACGCCCGGCGGCGCGGCACCACCCCAGGGCCGATCATCGCGGGCCAGCGCCCAGAAGTATCCGGTCTTGGTTTTCTTGGAACCTGGGTCGAGCACCGGTGCGCGCGTTTCGTCCATGAAGAGTTTTGTGGACCGTTTCAGGTCGGCCATCAGCGCGTCGAAGACTGGGCGCAGCTCATAGGCGGCACGGCCCACCCAGTCTGCAAGGGTGGATCGATCAAGATCGACACCCTGCCGGCTGTAAATCTGCGCTTGGCGATACAGGGGCAAGTGGTCGGCATATTTGCTGACCAGAACATGGGCCACTGTCGCTTCAGTTGGCATGCCACCAGGGATCAATCGTGCAGGTGCAGGCGCTTGGGCCACGCCATCGGTGCAAGAGCGGCAGGCATATTTAGGGCGGCGGGTCACGATCACGCGGAACTGGGCGGGGATGATGTCCAGCCTCTCCGAGACATCTTCGCCAATACAATGCAGACAGCCGCCGCAGGCGCAGGTTTGGCTTGCGGGCTCAATCACCTCTTCAATGCGCGCCAGGTGTTTTGGAAGCGCCCCACGATTAGTTGCGCGCGGTTTGGCAGGGCGCTTGGCAGCCCGATCCTCGGCATCCTCTTCGGCATGGATCACCGCCACCGCCGTTTCCAGATCTTCCAGCGCCAGTTCGAACTGGTCCGGATCGCTCTTCTCCGATTTCCGACCGAAGACCGCATGCTTGAAGGCCGCGACCAGCTTTTCCAGCCGTTCGATGCGCGCGTCCTTGCGAAGGTCGCGCGCATCAGCAGCGATCAACATCGCCTTCAGCGCAGCAATTTCGTCAAGTAAATCAGCGGTATTTGGCATGCTTCATGTTTACCAAACCGTTGCCGCCAATGCTCGCGGAAAACACCACCTGAGTCATCCTGCCGCAGCCCTGAACAGCTCATTCCACCGCCTCGGGCGTGCGCGCTTCAATGGCCCGAACCCGTCGCCAATCCAGCCCGCTAAACAGCGCCTCGAACTGCGCGTGGTTCAACATCATCAGCCCGTCCTTCACGGCGGGCCATGTAAAAGTGTGTTCTTCCAGCCGCTTGTAGGCCAACACCAGCCCCGTGCCATCCCAGTAGAGCAGCTTTAATCGATCCGCTTTCTTGGCGCGGAACACGAAGACCGTGCCTGTGAATGGATCTTTGCGCAGCTCGTTCTTCACCATCGCAGCCAGGCTGTCAT
>CAJXWJ010000111.1 GCA_913062925.1 uncultured Pseudorhodobacter sp.
CCAAACAGCGCGCCTTGCAAGCCCACCAGGATCAGCCCTGCCGCCGCCCCAATCATCAACGCGCGCAGCAAGACCGCGTCGCGCTCCACCCTGTCGCCCGCCCCCATTGCTTGGGCGGCAAGCCCCGAAGTCGACATCCGCAAAAAGCCAAAGATCCAGTAAAACGTCGCCAAGATCATCGCGCCAAGGCCGACGGCGGCCAAGGGGGCGGCCTGCCCGATCTGACCAATCACCGCCGTATCGACCGCACCCAGCAGCGGTATCGTCGCGTTGGAAATCACAATCGGCAGCGCAATCCGCAACACCCGCGCATGGGTGATCGCCGTCATGCCGCAGCCCCCGCCATCAAAAACCGCCCCGAGCCCAGCGCAAAGGGCCGCGTCGCATCCTCTTGCCAAGCCTCGACCTGCACGCTGGCATAGCGCCGCCCAATCCGGTTCACGCTTGCCCGCGCAAAGGCGGGCTTGGCCTGACCGCTGCGCAGGTAATCGACGCCAAAGTTGATGGTTTTCGGCAAGACGGGTGCCGCGTCCTTGAGATCAATGCGCCCTGCCGCGATCTCGGGCAACAGGCTGGCATAGGTCAGGCTGATCAGCGCCGTCACCTCTAAAAACGCCGCCGTCACCCCGCCATGCAGGGCGGGCACCGAGGGGTTGCCAATCAGCATCGGCTGAAACGGCAAGCTGGCCAAAACCCCCGCCTCTTGCCAACAAAATTCGATGCCCAGAAACTGAATATAGGGCACATCACGCACCAAAGCCGCCAAGATCTGCTCTGCCTGCGCGCTCATATCGCGGCCCCGCTGCTGCGCTGAATGGCAAAGGCGCCTGCGGCCATCGCCACGGGTCGGCTTTGATCGTCGTCATAGGCCGTCACCCGCACGAAAGCCACGGTCTGGGTAACGTGATGACATTCTGCTTTGGCCACAATGCTTTGCCCCGGCGTCGCGGGCCGCATGTAATCAATCCGCAAATCCAAAGTCGCGGTCGAAATCGGTGCCGCCGGATGGCTCATCACCGCGGTGCCGCTGGCGGTATCCATCAGCGCCGAGACAGCGCCGCCATGCAGCACCCCCGTGGCCGGATCGCCGACCAGCCGCGCATCCCATGGCATCACCATCGTCGCCGTGCCCGCCCCCAATTCCGTAAGCTCCATCGCCAAAGCCGCCGCATGGGGCAAGGCCGCTGTGAACTGACGCGCGAATTTCAACCTGTTTTCCATGCCGCCATAATCCCTTGCAACCGCCAAAGCGCAAGACCCCGACAGGGAAATCTTGCGCCTGCCCAAGCGCCAGCCTAGTCTGCGCCCAAAGGAACCCAGCATGACCGACAGCCGCCTAAGCTTTAAAGAGATGTGCGCGCGTTTCGACGTCACCCCGCGCACCCTGCGCTATTACGAATATATCGAGCTGCTTGCTCCCGAAAAAGATGGCCGCGCGCGCTTTTATACCCCGCGCGAGGTCGCCCGCATGACCCTGATCCTGCGCGGCCGTCGCTTTGGATTTAGTCTGGAAGAGATCCGGCAATGGCTGATGATCTATCAGCAAAAGGGCACCCAGCCGCAGCTGCAAGAATGGGTCGCCATGGCCGACCGTCAGTTGCAGGCCCTAAGCCAGCAACAAGAGGCGCTTTCCGCCGCCATTGCCGATCTGCGCGCCCTGCGCGACACCGCCGTGGCAGATCTGGCCAAGCTACCGCCGCAGACCTAGGGCGGTTTTCCGCCCGACCCGACGTCATCTGCCAGAATGACGCGACGTTACATTTACGTTAACGTCAACCTGACACATATAGTATCCTAACGGCTCCAGAGTGGGCCTGCTGAAGGATGCTGGCATGACCGATACTTTGACCATCAGGCAAATGTGCGACACCCATAATGTCACCCCGCGCACCCTGCGGTTTTACGAAGCAAAAGAGCTGCTGACCCCAATCCGGCAGGGCTCGAAACGGCTTTACACCCGCAAAGACCGCGCCCGCTTGCAGCTGATTTTGCGCGGCAAACGCTTTGGCTTCAGCCTCGAAGACATCCGGCAATTGCTGGATAT